>CAJWPI010000009.1 GCA_913045055.1 uncultured Gammaproteobacteria bacterium
GGATACCATTCAAGATTTAGGAACTCAGCAAGAGAACACATACAAAGATAGAAGTCATCTATGCCTTTTCTCCCAAATTCCATAGCTTCTTCAAAGGAAGTTTCTGGTATTTCTTTATATATAGCGGCCCCTAGAACTCCGGGGCTATATGTGCTTGAGGATTCACCACAGGCCCTTAAAATGTCATCCGTGTCCGAGGCCTCAACTTTAGATGGTCTGATGTATTTAGCTGTTTGTTCATAATCCAAAAAAATTAAGTCTCCTGTTGCTCCTTCTTTCTTGTGTTTAACAGTACTAATACACTCAATATAATAAGGACAAGCACTTGACCAAACACCTATATTTCCCGGATGGCAGAGGGTAAAAAAACGTTCACCACCCATGGACCATGTTATATCTGCTTGTCTCGTGGTTACTTCACCTGGGTCTACCGAGATTTTGCCTGACCATCTACTGTAATGTAACGAAGCTGCTTCAGTATTAGACCACTCAGTTTTGTGAGTGGTTTGATGATAATCTCCATCACAGTGTTGGATCTCAGTTGGATTGGCTCTGTTTTCAAGATATGCATCTAGTTCAGGATCACTACATGAAATACAGAAAAGTATTATTATATTTAAAATGAATAGTTTCTTCATGATCTCCCTCTAATCAAAATTCTCCACTAATTACTATACTCCTCCATCAAATTTTTGAAAATCTAAATATCTTTTGCGTTCCCTTGCGAAATCAGTACCAAAATCTTGTACATAGAATGTACACAGATCATTTTGTACACAGTGAGATGTTGTTATAAAAGGATTCTATTAGCGACTACAAAGCGTGCCACGCAAGTGCTCTCCCAGCTGAGCTATAGCCCCACTTAAGCAGAGACTGACGTTTTAAAAAAATTTCTTGTCTTGTCAGTCTGCTGTAAATCTATTCCGTTTTGATTAATTAGAGATGTTACTGATTTATTACTCATAGGATAGTCAAACTGCGCATAAAGACCGTCTAAAGTATCCAATATAGCCCAGATTTCTAATTGATCATTATCTAAATCAATCTTACCTTTGTAGTCCCAAACTGGAATAAAACTATCTGAAAGAAAATCAGACCCAAACATCATTTTTTTAATAGTTCTTTTGATCTTTAATAAAGACTTTATGTGCCTTTTAAGAAAATCATTACAACTCTCATAGCTAATAAAGGTCTTGAATAATGGTCTCCAAAAACAATATTTTGGATGTAACTTTCCTACTTTAGGCATAGGATAAATATCAAAATAAACACGACCTACATCAGGTGAAATAAAATCATGCAATTTTAATATTGACTTCTTAGGGTCTGGTGTATGTTGCAAAACTCCTCTGCAAATAACTACATCAAATTTTTCTTTGGGATCGAGTTTTAGAAAGTCTGCTTTTATTCTTGTGACGTTTTTTTCTGAAGCTGCTACATTATGAAAAATAGCTGAAGATAGATCTACCGAAACACAACGATCAGCATATTTACAGATATGTTCAGTAAATCTTCCTGCACCAGAACCGACCTCTAAAACATTTTTTCCTTTGAGAATATCGAGATTTCCAAACAAGAGATCTTCTAGATATTCTTTGGATATATCAAAATTATTTTTACTATCAACTTGGACATCAACATATTCTTCCCACTGTTTACCGAAATTAGAAACATGACCATCAGATTTATCCAAAATTAAGACTTCTTGAGATATATCAAATTCGTTATTAAAGAAATCTATCTTCATTTAGCGTCTTTTTGATTCTTAGTCAGTAATTTACAAGCTTACCTGAATTTAGGTTCTCTTTTTTCTAAGAAAGCTGAAACAGCTTCTTTGTGTTCTTCTGTTTCCCAACACTCTTGAAGAAGTTTGGTTTCTAGCTTTTCTGCACCCTTTAAATCTGTGGTAACAGCATTTTCCGTTAATAAATGTTTAGTCATTCTCAATTGTTTATCAGGGTTACTAGCAATAAGATTAGCTATCTCAAAACTTTTTTCCATAAGACTATTTTCATCAACTAAATGCTCAGTTAATCCAAAATTATGAACTTCCTCACCTGTGTATAGTTTTCCTGAAAGCATCATCTCACTTGCACGTCCCCACCCTACTCTGCTTACAAGAAAATGAGTAGAAGCTAGTTCTGGTACTATGCCCATTTTTATAAAAACAAGTCCAAATTTAGCTCTCTCAGTGGTAATAATAATATCAAAAGGAAGAATCATCGTTATCCCAATACCAACCGCAGCGCCGTTAACAGCAGCTATTATGGGTTTTGATTCCCTTATTATTTCTAGCCAGTCAACTCCAGCCGGCATACCGCCTGATCCCCCGGCAGTATCATTACCTGGATCTTCTCCATCTATCCTAGTTTGAAAAGTGTCTTGAACATCAGCTCCTGCACAAAAACCTCTTCCTGCACCCGTCATTATGATAGCTCCTACCGATTTATCTTTATTGGCACGTTCTATGGCTTGAGCCTGTTCTTCACACATAGTGGGTGTCCAAGCATTTAGTTTTTCTGGTCTATTTAGTGTAATTAGAGCTACAGGGCCCTTGGTTTCATAAAGAATCTGAGAATACTCCATAATACTTACCTCTTATAAATTTACTCTAATCTTTCTGTTATCAAAAAACGTGTAAGCAAGAATAAAACCGCTGAGGAATAAGATAGTTGAGGTTAGATTGTTTGCATAAAAAGGAAGTGCCACAAAATAGCACTCCATTAAGCCTAAAAAATCTTTAGTATAAAAAGAAGAGGTGAGCCAAACACCAAAATTTGTTAAGAGAAAGAATAACGAAGGTGAAAGAATTGATAAAAAGAAGATATTTTTGAAGGTCTTTTTAAAGTACAAGACAACACCCAGACTTATTAAAAGAAAAGACGTATAAGTCCAAATCATATGATTATGAAAACCTATAATCAAATCTGAAATAAACATAATTAAGATTGGTATAAAAAGCACCATTCGTTTATCGCCTATCATGAAAGGCAAGAAGATAATACCTGCAATAATAGGAGTAAAATTCGGAGGATGAGGAATTAGCCTACTTAATAGAAGTAGACAAATAAAAAAACTTATACTCTTGAGAATATTCATATAAAAGATTTGGCTTAAATTATTTTGTAAATTATTCTTATACCGTTTTACATAAGATTTTAATCCAATTATGACATTTCAGAAAGCTGAGCTAATAGAACTAGATGATTTCAAAGCACCTCAAGGTTATGAAATTTTTTATTATCCAGTTTTTGATGGGGTTAAGATTAGAGTCTGTATCTGGAATAAACAAAGTAATCTAGGAACAATAATCCTGCAATCAGGCAGGACAGAATTCATAGAAAAGTATTATGAAGTGGTCAAAGAATTTATTGATAGGGGATATTGTGTTGCTATGTTTGATTGGAGAGGGCAAGGTTTATCAGGCCGATTAAGTTCTGACCCCTTTATTGGTCATGTTAATAAATTTTCTGATTATGAAATCGAATTCGAAGAAATCCTTAAAAATGTCTATATTGATAAATGCCCTAAACCTTGGATAGGTATGGGACATTCGATGGGAGGTTGCTTGGTTGCATCTTTAGCTTCGCAAAAACCAGATATCTTCGATGCGATAATTCTATGTGCTCCTATGCTATCAATTAAAATGCCCAAATTACTGGAATTAACAATCCTAGCGATAGGGGAGTTGTCTAAAATAGGATTTAGAGATAAAGCCTTCCCAACTCCTGATTGGAAAAACAGAAAGGGTTGGCATGAAATTCCTTTTGAAGAGAATGTAGTAACTTCTGATCTAGCAAGGTATAAAAGAAGCGGGGATCTAATCAAAAAAAATGAAAAATTAGCTGTTGGTGCCCTTTCTATAGGTTGGGGACACGAATCTATTAAAAAAACTAGAAATCTCTATAAATCTAATTGGACTAAATTAATCACTATTCCCTCTCTTCTGTTAAGCGCTTCAAAGGATAAGTTGGTTAACGTAATAAAAAATCAAGAAATGTGTAGCAGAATTAAAAATATCTCTATAGCTAATATAAAAGGAGAACATGAACTGCTTATGGAAAAAGATTCAATTAGGAATGAAACATGGAAAGAAATAGATAAATTCTTGGAAACTTTATGAGAACTTATCTAAGGCCTGCTCCAATCTAGAAATAACTTTTTCTTTGCCTAATACTTCTACCGTCTCATCTATGGAAGGTGAGCTTAAAGTACCTGCGATTGCTAGTCTAAGTGGTTTGCCTATTTGAGGCATGCCTACCCCTAAATCTTCTTTTAGAAGATTAATTATTTTTTGAATCTCCTCTGATTTCCAACTGTCTAAGGGCTCTAAACTTTTTAGGAGCTTTGATAGAATTTCTTTGCTTTCTTCAGTAAAAACTTCTTTAACTAAATTCTCTTCAAAGTGCGATACATCATTAAAAAAGTAATGAGATTCTCTTTGGAAATCAATTAAGGTAGAGCATCTAGTTCTTATCAAATGTAAAACACGCCTGGAATACTCAGATTTTTGAGAAAAACTTTTTGCAAATTTTGACACTTTTTCTTCTAGGTCACTAAAGTCTAAGCTAGATAAATATTCTTTATTAAACCATAGAAGTTTTTCCATAGAAAAAATAGCTGGGGAGTTATTAATTCTTCCTTTCTGAAAATTATCTATCAGGTCAGCCTTAGAAAATAATTCCCTATCTCCTAAAGACCATCCCAACCTAACTAGATAATTTAATAGGGCTTCAGGGAGAATACCTTGCTCTTTGAATTCTATTACATTAACCGCTCCGTGCCTCTTAGACATCCTCTTTTTATCCTCTCCAAGAATCATTGGAACATGTCCATATTGAGGTAGACTCTCCTTCAAAGCAGTAAGTATATTTAATTGTCTAGGAGTGTTATTTATATGATCTTCTCCCCGGATAATATGTGTAACTCCCATATCTACATCGTCAACCACCACACAGAGATTATAAGTAGGTAAACCATTATTTCTTACTAATATAAGATCATCTAGTTCATCGTTAGAGAAAGAGATTTGACCTCTCACTAAATCTTTAAAGCTTACCTCTCCTTCTATGGGGTTTTTAAATCTAATTACATGATTTGCATCAGGTTTTAAATTTAAGTCTCTACATTTCCTGTCATACTTTGGTTTAAGTCCTTTTTTCATTTGCTCTTTTCTTAAGTCGTCTAACCTTTCATTAGTGCAGCTACAATAGTAGGCATGTCCATCTCTCAATAAATTTTCTGCTACTTCTATATGTCTTTCTTTTGCCTTGGACTGCAAATAAGGCTTTTCGTCAAAATCTATATCCATCCAAGAAAAACTTTCCATAATAGATTTAGTAAATTCTTCTTTTGACCTCTCTTGATCTGTATCTTCAAATCGAAGTAGAACTTTTCCTTTGTTAGCTTTAGCAAACAACCAAGCAAAAATAGCTGTCCTCAAGCCTCCAATATGGAGATAACCAGTAGGACTAGGTGCAAACCTACTAACTGTTCCCATTATCCTTTTGCTCTTTTAACCACAGGGGTTTCTTGCCGGTTTCTTCTTGCATCTTTTTTAGATAGTTTAAATGTACCTGCTCCTCAGCTTCAGAAGTCTTTATTGTTGCTATTTGACCTAATGAGAGTGACTCATTCATATCTTTTTTATTTTTAGTTAAATCTTGTTCAGAAGAATCTGGTTTCTGAAAAAGCAGATCACCCTGACCTCCTGTCATTAATAAATAAACATCTCCCAGAATCTTAGAGTCAAGTAAAGCTCCATGTAATTCCCTGTCATACCCCTTTATATCGTATCTCTGAACTAAAGCATCAAGACTATTTCTTTGTCCAGGATGCTTTTCCCTAGCTATCTGAAGAGTATCTGTCACTTTATCAACTATATCTAACATAACTGGATGATTACCTGATAATAAACCTATCTCATGATTTAAAAAGCTTATATCAAATTCTGCATTATGAATAAGTAACTCACTATCTTTAATAAAGTCTTTGAAATTATCAAAGATATCATTAAAACGAGGTTTATCTTTAAGAAAATCTAATGTGAGACCATGTACTTTTTCTGCTCCTTCATCGATCTTTCGGTCTGGATTAAGATAAGAATGAAATTCTTCACCAGTAAAACGGCGATTAACCAGCTCTATGCAACCAATTTCAATAACTCTGTGACCAGATTTTACATCTAAGCCTGTTGTTTCTGTGTCCAATATAATTTGTCTTAACATAATCTAAAGTTCTTCTATTCCTTTATTTGCAAGCATGTCAGCTATCTCATTTTCTCTATGACCACTATGACCCTTAACCCACTCCCAAGAGATAGTATGTTTAGCGGTTAATTCGTTCAATGCTAACCATAAATCTTTATTTAAGACCGGCTTGTTAGCTGATGTTTTCCAATCTCTTGCTTTCCATGTCATCATCCATTCCGTTATACCTTTTCTTAGGTATTCTGAGTCGGTAGTGAGAACAACTATTGAAGGTTCACTAAGTGCTTCTAAAGCTTTTATAGCTGCTGTAAGCTCCATTCTATTATTAGTTGTATCTTTTGAACCTCCGTGGAGATACTTTTCTTCTCCATTGATTCTGATGATTGCGCCCCATCCTCCTGCTCCTGGATTCCCCTTACAAGCACCATCTGTAAAAATCTCTACTTGATTCATATGTAAAAAAAGATTAAGACAAGTTTTCTTCTAATAGCTAATTTTATATGTACAAGTGTAAAATCATATTATTTTTTAATGAATATGCTAGATATATTTGCTATTCCTGCTTTTGACGACAATTATATTTGGACAATAGTCAATGGTAAGGAAGCTATAGTTGTAGATCCTGGAGATCCTAAACCAGTTATAAAAACCTTTGAGGAGAAAGGACTTAACCTCACAAAAATCCTTATAACTCATCACCACTTTGATCATAGTGGAGGTATTTTAGATCTTGTAAAAAAATATAAACCTTCTGTTTATGGACCAGCAGGAGGTCATATTCAGGGTATATCAAATCCTATGAGTGACCAAGATGAGGTAGAAGTATTTGGTAAAAAATTTATAGCAATAGCTACTCCAGGACATACCGATGATCAATTGGGTTATTACTGTGAAGAAAATTCACCTCCTATATTGTTTAGCGGCGATACTCTTTTTGCTTCTGGTTGTGGCAGGATATTCGAAGGTACTCCTGCTGAGATGTATAAATCTATAGGAATCTATTATAGATTGCCTAAAAATACTCAGGTCTATTGTGGACACGAATATACTGAATCAAATCTTAAGTTTGCTATAAAAGTTGAACCAAACAATCAAAGTGTTAAAGATAGATTGAATGAAGTAAAAGAAAAAAGAAGTAGAAAAGAAATAACCTTGCCTTCTACGATAGAGCTAGAGCAAAAAACAAATCCTTTCATGAGATGTAGTGAGGATGCTGTTGTAAAAGCTGTAAAAAATTTCTCTGGTAAAGATATTGAAGATCCAGTAGATGTCTTTGCAGCTGTTAGGGGTTGGAAAGATAATTCCTGAAATGCAATTAATTAAAAGACCCTTTTACATTTTTTTGGTACTGAGTGCTTGTACAGCTATTAATTCTCACAATCCTGAGCTAACGGATAAAACATCTTTAGAAGAACAACAAATTTTGAATGAAACCTATTTAGATTTATGGGAAAGGGTTAGGGGTGGTTTAACGGTGAAATTACCTGATGATTTTAGCGAAGCAGAAAGATATAGAAAAAGGTATAAAGATAATCAACATACAGTTAATAGAATTAGCAGAACTGGGCAAAGGTATCTTTTTCATACTGTGAAAAGAGCAGAAGAATTAAATTTACCCATAGAATTAGCATTAGTCCCTTTTATTGAAAGTGGATTTGACCCTTATGCTCAATCTTTTTATGGAGCCACGGGAATTTGGCAGTTCCTTCCCGCTACAGGTAAAGAATGGGGGTTAAAATCAAACTGGTGGTACGATGGGAAAAAAGACGTAATAGCTTCTACTGATGCTGCATACCAATTCTTAATTTCTCTTCATAAAAGATTTGATGGAGACTGGTTGTTAGCTTTAGCAGCATATAATGCAGGTCCCAGAAGAATACAAAAGGCTATAAGAAAAAATAATTCTCTTGGTAAACCTACAGATTTTTGGTCTTTAGACCTACCTCAAGAGACTGAAGCATATATACCTAAATTATTAGTATTATGTGAACTCATCAAAGACCCATCATCTTTTGGAGTAAATTTACCTTCCATAGCAAACAGACCCTACTTCGTAAAAGTTAACACTCCTAATCAACTTGATCTGATGCAAGCAGCAGATTTAGCTGGAATTACTCCCGAAACATTATATGAACTCAACCCTGGATTTAATCAATGGGCTACTGACCCTAGTGGTCCTCATTACTTACTATTACCTTCAGGGATAGGTGATAGATTTGAGACCCAGCTCTCTTCTATGGAAAAATCTTCTCTAGTCCAATGGGATAGGTATAAGATCAAGAAAGGAGACAACCTAACTTTAATAGCAAAAAAATACAGTATTGAACTAAATGTTCTAAAAGAAATAAATCAAATGGAAGAAGATCTAATAATAGCAGGAGATGAGATAATGGTTCCAAGGGGACCCGCATGGGCGAAGACTTCTATCCCTAGAGTAAAGAATTATACTGTAGTTAAAGGAGATTCTTTCTGGGCTATATCAAAAAAGTTTAATGTATCAATCCGTGATCTGACCTTGTGGAATAGTGTAAACCTTCAGACACCTCTGCAAATTGGACAGCAAATAAAGATTTTCTCTAAATACGAAAGAGCTAGAGGTAAACCTCCTAATAAGAAGAAAAGAACTTTACTATACCCAGTAAAGTCAGGTGATACTTTATCAAGAATAGCTTCTAGGTTTTCTATAAGAGTAAAAGATATAGAGAAGTGGAACGAAATCAAACCTGCAGAGATTATTTATCCTGGTCAAGTCCTTAAAATAATTCTAGATGCTGGAGTGGGAAAATAATTCTTTCTTTAAACTTTTTTTTAACTGTAAATTAGATTTAGTTAGATCTAGGATCTAATGCATCCCTTAGGCCATCACCTAAGAAATTTAAAGAAAATAATGTTATAGAAAATACTGTTGCAGGAAATACTAGAAGCCACCAGCTTTCTTCCATTGATACAGCTCCATCTCTTATTAACAAACCCCAGGAACTCATAGGAGCTTGAACTCCTAAACCAAGAAAACTTAAGAATGCTTCAAGTAGCATTACTTGAGGTACCGTTAAAGTTGCATAAACAATTACTGGTCCTAGAGTGTTAGGAAATAAATGTCTGGTCATGATGGAAATACTACTAACACCCATTGCTTGAGCTGCTAACACAAATTCAGTTCTTCTTAAACTTGTGACTTGGGCCCTAACAATTCTTGCCATCGTGAGCCATTCTACTGCCCCAATGGCTAGAAACATTAATACTAAGTTTCTTCCAAAAACCACCATTAGTAAAATAATTAAAATTATAAAAGGTATTCCATAAAGGGCATCAACTATTCTCATCATCAAAGAATCTACTCTGCCTCCTAAATATCCTGCAACAGTTCCCCAGCTAACTCCAATTATTAAGGCAACAAACGTTGCAACAAAACCAACTAGAAGAGATATGCGACTTCCGTAAAGCATTCTAGTTAACAAATCTCTTCCTAAATAATCTGTTCCTAACCAATGATTCAAAGAAGGGCCAGAAGAGCTTAAGCCTCTATTTTGGAAATCATATTCGTAAGGAGCTATAAAAGGGGTAAGTAAAGCTAATAAGATTAGAACAAATACAAAAATTGCACCTGCTAAAGCTAATCTATTTGCTTTTAACCTCCTTAGTGCATCTCTCCACAGATTTGAAGTGCTAACTAACTCATTCATTTTGAATTATCTTCCCTTACTCTGGGATCCATAGCAGCCCCAACAATATCAGCTAAAAGATTAAAAATAATAATTAAGAAAGAAAAGAAGATGGTAGTTCCTAGTATCATAGTGTAGTCCCTGTTAAAAGCTGCTTGGACATAAAACCTTCCTAATCCAGGAATATTAAAAATAGTTTCTACAACAAATGATCCGGCTAAAAGACCTGCTATAGCTGGTCCCAAGAAGGACACTACAGGAATCAAACCTCCTCTTAAGGCATGAAAAACAACAACTCTAAATTCAGATAGACCCTTGGCCCTAGCAGTTCTAATATAGTCTTGCCCTAAAACCTCCAGCATTCCTCCTCTGCTTAATCTTGCACAGTAAGCTGCATATGCAGTTCCAAGGGTTATAACGGGTAGAATCTTGCTCTCTGGTATACCATCTATCCATCCAGAAACTGGTAGCCAACCTAGCCAAATACCAAATACCAAAGAAAGAAGGGGGCCTAGAACTATTGAAGGAATACAAATTCCTGCCATGGAAATTGTCATAGGTAAATAATCTAACCATGTATTCCTTTTTAGTGCTGCCATTGAACCAAAGCAGATTCCTAGCAAGATAGCAAAAGCTATAGAGTAAAGAGCCAATTCAAAGGTAATTGGAAGACCTGAAAAAATCATTTCATTAACAGTTCTCCCTGGATATCTAAACGAAGGACCTAAGTCTCCTCTAAGTAAATTAGATAAATAATCAAAATACTGTTCATATAAAGGGGCATCTAAATTGTATTTCTGATTAAGTTGTTGCATAACTTCACTAGAAACAACTCTGTCATAATCAAAAGGGCCTCCTGGAGCTGAATGGATCATTAGGAAAGTAATAGTGATCACTGCTAGCAAGACTGGAATTGCTACTAACAGTCTATTGAAAATTAAGCCTACCATTTTAGGTTAATCTATTTAGGGTTCTAAAGATAAAAATTGGTATGGATGGGTATCCAGAATTGTGGGATGCCAACCTTTAACATAAGGGTGAAGCATGTAAACTCTAGTATAAGTGTAAATAGGAATTAAGGGTAATTCGTCAATAAGAATGTGTTCAGCTTTATCAAAATACTTGTATCTTTCTTCTGTTGAAGTTGCTTCAGCGGCTTTTCTTATCAAATTGTCATATTCAAGGTTACTCCATCCTGTTTGATTATTCCCACCTCCTGAAAGCATCATATCCAAGAATGAATTTGGATCGGGATAATCGCCTATCCAGCCTGCTCTAGATATATAGAAATCTAAATTCTTTTGCCTATCAAGGTAAGTCTTCCAGTCTACGTTAACCAGCTCTACATCTATGTTGAGATTCTCTTTCCACATTGCTTGAATAGCTTCTGCTATCTTTTGATGACCCTCGCTAGTATTGTAGAGAATTTCTATTTTAGGAAACTTTTTGCTTTCAGAAAATCCAGCCTCTTTAAATAATTTCCTTGCTTTCTTGGGATTGAATTCAATTTGTGTAGAAGGATAGAAATTAACAGGATCTGGCGGAGTAAATGAGAATGCAGGAATTTGTTCTCCTCTAGAAACTTTTTCAACTATTTCTTTTCTATTAATTGCATGAGAAAGAGCTTGTCTTACCTTTTTATCTTTTAATTCATCTTTAGTAACATTAATACGGTAGTAATAAGTACCATAATAAGGTTCTATTCTAGTTTGTTTTGGGTAGCTTTCTTTGTAAGACTGAATCTTAGTTACTTTTATTGTATTTAAATAATGCAGCATACCTGAACGATATCTTAAGTCTTCTGAGGTTTCATTATCGCTTGCAAAAAATCTAATCTCTTTAATACTTACAGTATCTTTATCCCAATAATAAGGGTTCTTCTTGACGATAATGACGTCATTTAATTTCCATTCTTCTAAAACATAGGGGCCATTTCCTATAAAGTTTCCAGGTCTTGTCCATTCAGTTCCTCTGGAATCAATCTCCCCAAACTTTTCAATGATAGGTTTATAAACCGGCCAAGTTGAGTAATGCACTAGTAGCGAAAGGAAATAAGGTGTGGAGTTTCTTAATGTAACTTTTAGGGTAGAATCATTGATTGCTTTTACTCCAACTTTAGAAAAATCTTGTATCTTCCCCTTGTTAAAATCTTCAGCATTTTCTAAAACATACAACATGTAGGCATACTGAGCAGCAGTAGTTGGAAGTAGTATTCTTTTCCATGAATATACAAAATCTTCTGCTGTTACTCTAGCGCCGTTACTCCATTTAGCATTTTCATTTAAATAAAAAAGATATTCCTTTCCGTCATCAGAGATTTCCCATTTCTTTGCAACTCCAGGAAGGTACCCTTTTCCCTCAGGGTGAGAAACCACCAAGCCTTCCAATAAAGAAAGTAAAACTTTATGTTCTGGCACTCCTGTCACAATATGTGGGTCAAGGTCTTGTGGTTCTGTGCCATTGCCTAAATAAAGGACTTGGTCTTGTATAGAATCTTCAACAGGAGTAGATCTTTGACCGCAAGATAAAATCAAAATATTAAAAAGCAAAAAAACTACCAAAGTTCTGCTAATCGAGAATATTTTTAATTTTAGGTTTTTCAAATTAGAACTCCTAAGAATCATTAAAAAATTTAATTAAAAGAAAAAAAAGGGCGGATAAAACCGCCCTTTTCTATTATTCAGTTAATTAGAATCCAATTTTCCATTTAACATAAACTATTCTACCTCTATTGTCATATAGACCTGTGTAGGCATCATAGTTCTGACCTGTGTCATCTGGAAGAGGATCCTCATCAGAAACATTTAACGCTCCTACAGAAACTTTACCCCAGTCATCAAAATCAGCTGAGAGTTGAATATCTATAGTGTCGTATTTGTCTTGAGTACCACCAGCTTTAACAATACCACCAGTTAGTTCTCCTCCAACAGTTTCTGGAGAAGATGACATTCTGAAATCTCCAATATTTCTTTGGATAACAGAACCTGAATACCTACCATGAGAGTAAGCTATTCCCAGGTTATGTCTTTGTCCAGGAACACCAGAGAAATCAATATTGTTAATTTGTCTTGAACTTCCAACAAACGCGTCAGTGTTGTATTCATCCATGTTTGAGTAATCTACAAACAATGTTGCATCTCCACCAAATACTTCAAAAGCGTAATCAACGAAGAGATCCCATCCCTCTACTTCAATTGCACCAACGTTTGCATAACTAGCACCAACATAATCAACCCTTCCGTTGGCACAACTTCTAATAACATAAATAGAATCTGAAGAACCTTTACGCTTAACGTAAGTAGCTCCAGCTGGACAAGTAGCTGTAGATCCTGAACCAACAGGAGCACCCGCAGCTGTGCCGTCTCCAGCAATTCCAGCAGCATCAAAGTACTCATAGTTGTCAGTAAGAAGACCACCTCCTAGGTAGTCATTCCACATTACGCTTCCAGTACCAGCGCTTACGATTGCATCTGTAACTTCTATGTTATAGAAATCTAATCTAGCGTTTAAACCATCTAAAGCCTCATTCCAGCTTCCAAAATCATGTTCTACGCTGAAAGTTAAACCTTCAGAAGTTTCAGCTGAAAGTTGGCTATTCGCCACAATCAGAGTAGAAATCTGTTTAGAAGGACAAGTTGTTGTAGTTAATCCTGAAGCAGCACAAGCCTTATAGTCTTTGGCTGTGTTTGCACTAAAAGTAGTTACTCCATAAAGGGTATCCATAGCGGGAGCCCTAAAGCCCTCACCATAATTAGCCTTAAGTAAAGTTCCAGGTATAAATTCAGGTTCCCAAAGAAGACCTATTTTATTGGAATCATTGGAGCCTACGTCTGAATAGTCATCAGTTCTGAAAGAAACATTTAATTCAAGTCCTGGAGCAATTGGGAATATTGCTTCTCCAAAAAATGAATCAACATCTCTATAACCCGTACCCGAGTTACCTGCAGAACCTCCTACGAGTCCTCCTTCAGAATGCTTGTCATACATTGCTGAATAAGTATTCTCAAAATACTCATATCCTAGCAATACAGATACACTTCCTCCTGGAAGTTCCATCACATTATCAATCTGCATTGTTAAATCATTCTTTTCATAATGATTATCATATTCAACAACTGTTGTCGCAGAAAGATTGTAAAGACCAGCTTCTGAACCAAATGGAGTGTCATTGTAAAGGTTAGCATCTAGACCTGCATAACTTAGGTAATACCTACCTATGTCAGTACCATAAAACTTATTAACCTGATGACCTACTTTAACTTCGATATCTTGAGTGATATCGAAAGTAAGTTCTGCTACAAAATCAGAGGCTTGATCTACAAAATGCATTCCTCTGTTTCCTATCTCAGTCCATCTCCAATATCCAGTAACCTTTTGGTCATAAGGGTTTGAAGGGTCAGAAGGTAATATACCAGGATATCTAGCTGCAGGAGGCGCATAACGTCCTACTGACTCATTTCTAACAAAGCTAGCTCTGCTAAAGAAAGTTATATTTTCAGCTATCTCATGTTCAAGATTAGCAGTAACAGTATCTCTAAATAGTCCAGCATCTTGAACCATAATATCTGCCCATGCATAACCACAAATACCTCTAGGTTGTGCTCCAGGGTAGGATCCTGTTGTTGTTGCTGGTTGCCCGAAAGCAGCTCCACCAAAATCTGGTCCCCACCAAGGAGTGGTAGATCCATCTATCTTACCTTGACAAGTTGGCGCAGCAGCAATGTTCCCAGTCACAGGATCAGCTAAGTTTCTTGAATACCAACTTAATCCATAAGTTTCACCATAAAGATCAATAACTCCATCACCATTTTGGTCTGAAGCTCTTGCAGCTGTATACCACCTGTCTTTAAGATAGATCTCGTCTCTTTCATCATGCTCAATCATAAAGGTAATATAACCCTTCTCATTAGTAGCACCGTATAGAAGGGAAAGAGAACTTTCTATTCCATCGTCTCTAGAACGATCGCCTTGTCTTACCTGAACTTCAAGTCCATCAAAACCTTTCTTAGTAATAACATTAACAACTCCAGCAATCGCGTCAGATCCATAAACGGAAGAAGCTCCATCAGCTAGGATCTCAATTCTCTCAACAGCTACAGTTGGAATCATGTTAATGTTTACTGCTCCAGCTCCACCAAGGTGAGGCGAACCAGGCATTCTTCTACCATCCATAAGTACAAGAGTTCTACTAGAACCCAATCCTCTAACACTAATAGTAGTATTAGACATAGCGCTATTTCCTGCAGTTGGAGGGCTTGAACCAAAAGTGTTATAGGTTGAAAGTCTCAAAGCATCTGCTGTTATTAAAGCTTGACTCTGCTCTAAATCTTCAGCAGTTATAGTAGAAACTAAAGATGCTGAGTTAATAGACTTCCTCTTTATCCTAGAACCTGTAACTATAACCTCTTCTACTTCTGCTTCTTCATCAGCAGCAGAAACAAAAGAAGGCGCAACTAGCATCAACGAAAACGCAGCTGCTGTGTACAGGGTTCTTTTTAAAAACTTAAACTTTTCTTTCATAATTATCCCCAATTTAAAAGTGTAAAGTGATTACAGAATAAGACACCAGTGACGTACTCTGTAACGAATTGGAAGCAATATTACGAGAAATAAGTAAATTTTGCTATTTTTTTTTTAAAAATTCTTAATTTATTGGGAAGGATCTAATAATTAAATTAGTTTTTACTATAGAATAACTTTACTAAATAAAGAAAAAACATTTAATTTTTTACCGCTGAGGATATATATGCCTTTACTAAAAGACAAAAATATTTTAATAATTGGCTTGGCTAATAAACATTCAATTGCAGCTGGCATTGCAGAATCTATGAATTCTTATGGAGCAAATTTGGCTTTTACTTACCAAAATGAAAGATTAAAGAAAAATGTAGTTCAATTTGGTTCCGACTTGGGATCTGAAATATTCTTAGAATGCGATGTTAGTGATGATAAGCAAATAAACAATGTAATGAAAACCCTCTCAGCTGAATGGGATGGATTAGATTGTATTGTCCATGCTGTTGGATTTGCTCCTAGAGAAGAATTAGATGGCGACTTCTTAGATGTTTCTTCTAGAGATGGCTTTAAAATAGCCCACGATATAAGCGCCTATAGTTTTGTAGCAGTAGCACAAGCTGGAATGGAGATGTTAAAAAAAAGACAAGGTTCACTTATCACTTTAACCTACCTAGGATCCCAGAAAACTTTACCTAACTACAATGTTATGGGGCTAGCTAAAGCCAGCCTAGAAGCAAGTGTAAGATACCTTGCCGCTTCAATGGGTAGTGAAAATATTAGAGTAAATGCTATTTCTGCTGGTCCAATAAAGACTTTAGCTGCTTCTGGAGTTAAAAATTTTAGAAAAATGCTTTCTTACAATGCGAAAAGAACCCCTTTACAAAGAAATGTAACTATTCAAGAAGTTGGAGATGCCGCTACTTTCTTAGCTTCAAAATTAGCTTCTGGTGTAACAGGAGAAATTCTGTATGTAGATGCGGGATTTAATATTACAGCTATGGGCTTAGAAGAA
Source organism: uncultured Gammaproteobacteria bacterium (assembly GCA_913045055.1). GTDB lineage: Bacteria > Pseudomonadota > Gammaproteobacteria > Magnimaribacterales > Magnimaribacteraceae > CAJWPI01. The sequence goes on from CAJWPI010000009.1 coordinate 16,401, forward strand.
GAAAGTTAATTACGAGCCACTGAGATTTTTTCTAACTATACTTGCATTTTCTTTTAGAGAATTCTGAAGAATAGATAATTCAGATACTTTCCTTTCTTCGAACAAAAAATCTTTGAAAGTATTTATTTCTGTTTCTGAAAGATTGTTCTCTTCATCATTTATTCTTGTAAATTTCAATAAAACCTTATCTCCACTAGGTAAGTCAGAAGCGATAACCTTGCCTTGATTACTTCTAGGTATATCAAAAAGATCTTGTAATACAGGTCTAGTTAAAAGAGAAGAATCTCTTGTAATACTTTTATAGGAGTCAGATTCAAAATTACCTTCCTTGGCTAATTGAGAAAGTGTTTCTCCAGCCTCTATCCGTGTCATGAATTCAACAGCTTTTTTGTTTAAAAGTTCTTTTGATTGCATGTTTACTAGGCTTCTCTCAACTAACTCAGCCACTTCTTCGAAAGGCTGAATCTTTTTATCAATAAATTCATCAACTTGAAAGATTACAGCTTGATCTTCAGAAAGCTCAATAACTTCACTTAAGGCACCGAGTTGTATATTCTCATCATTAATTATCTGCCCAAGAACCTTAGAGCTATTAATTGGCTGTTGAAAGCTATCAAGCTCCATGATGCCTGTTTCTTCTATTGGAATATTTAAACTTTCTCCTATAATTTCCAAACTGTCCATAGAGAAAACCAGGTCAGAAGATCTCTCAAGTAAATCAGTAAATTGTAAAGAAATGAAATTTTCTTCTAAACCTTCTTTAAGCCTTGCCTTAATTTTATCAAAACTTTCTGGTATTGGTTCTTGAAGATTTGTTAACTTCAGAAGATGTATGCTTCCTTCTAAAAGGACAGGCATGCTGACTTCATTAACTGCCAGGCCTTGTAAGGCCTCTTCAAACTCAGGAGGAAAATTACTTCCATCACTAACACCTAAATCTCCTCCATTATTTCTTGTTCCTTCATCCTCAGAAAATTCCATTACTACAGAACTGAAGTCTTCTCCAGAAACTATCCTTTGTCTTAGTCCCTCGATTAGAGATAAAGCGTCTTGCTGTTGTCTATCGTTAGTTACTTTTATCATTAAATGAGAAGCTGCTCTCCTCACTGTAGTATCAAAATCTCCTAAATAAGCTTGATATTCTTTTTTTAGTTCTTCTTCATCAATAGAGTTGATGTTCCTTATTTTTTCCTTCGACAACTCTATAAATTTAATGTTAGCCTTTTGCTTATTCTGAAAGAGCATTTTATTATTTTCATAATATTCTCTAGATTGTTCATCTGTAGGAATAATATCCTTTCTAAAATCTTCTATTTCTAGCTTTAGGAATGTAACATCCCTAGTTTGACTGGTTAACTCGAGAATTCTTAAAATTTCCTTTTCAGTAATGAATAAACTTTGACCAACTCCTTTTTGCCAATGTTCTAATAAAATATCTTCTTTTATTCTTTGAAGATATTTGTTTGGCATATGTCCTAAGCTTCGAACTACTGATTCAAATCTTTGCTTACTAAATTTTCCATCCAACAAAAAATTTTCATCTTTTGCAATTTGCAAATAAGCTAATCTATCTGAAATTTCTATTCCTTGATTTTCTAAATAATCTAAAACAAGAGCTCTCCTTATTATAGATTCCAAAGATAACTCTCTGATAAGCTCTTCTTCAATTTCTAAATCTTGTCCCTCAAATCTTTGATTTAAAAAATATCTTTGATTTCTCATTTCAAAATCAAGATCGAAGACATCTAATGTCGTTTCATTAACAGAAGCAACTTGATTAACCTCGCTTGAAGAAAATACCGTTCCCCAACCAAAGAATAAAGAAAAAGTTACGATAATAGATCCAACAATAAATTTAGAAAGAGTGCCTGTTAGGCCTTTTCTAATATCTTTTATTCCTGCCATTTCAAGAAGAACGGAAATCAAAAAAAGCGCGCCGTTCTGAGGCGCGCTCTTCTAAATTGATATGAGGCTTAAAGGCTCTCTTTTAAAGCTTTACCAGCTTTAAAACCAACAGACTTTGAAGCGCCTATGTGGATCGATGCACCAGTTTGAGGATTACGTCCCATTCTTGCTGCTCTATGACGAACATTGAAAGTTCCGAAACCTACTAAAGAAACACTGTCACCTCCTGAAAGGCTTCCTGAAATAGCACTTATAGTCGCATCAACTGCTCTTCCAGCCTCAGCCTTAGACATGTCAGCACTTGAAGCTACTGCATCTATTAATTGGGCTTTATTCACATTTATCTCCTGAATCTAGTTAAGCTTAACTTGTTTAAAACAAGCGAATCTTTGTGATTAAAACCCCTAGAATATAGCTTGTCAAGGAAGAATTCTTTAAATTAATGCGTACCTATGGTCTTTTTGCGTCCCTTGGGTTTAGTTTTTTGAACTTCATTCGAAACTTCTTGCTCCTTTTCCCAAGGTTCAGGTTGTCTCGTTAAAACTAAATTAAGTACTTCATCAATCCATTTAACAGGAGTTATTGTTAACTCATCTTTAATATTATCTGGTATCTCTTTTAGATCCCTAACATTTCCGTGAGGAATTAATACTGTTTTAATACCCCCCCTTCTTGCTGCAAGGAGTTTTTCTTTCAAGCCACCTATCTTAAGAACTTCCCCTCTTAAAGTAATTTCCCCAGTCATGGCAACATCTGATCTTACAGGTATCTTGGATAGCACAGAAGCTACAGCAGTACACATAGTAATACCTGCACTAGGCCCATCTTTAGGCGTAGCTCCCTCTGGAACATGTATGTGAATATCATGATTCTCATAGAAAGCAGGATTGATACCTAAAGATTCAGATCTGGTTCTGACAACTGAAAGAGCCGCTTGAATAGATTCCTGCATGACGTCTCCTAGAGAACCGGTCTTTATTATCTTACCCTTGCCTTCAAAACATGCAGCTTCAATAGTTAACAACTCGCCCCCTACCTGAGTCCAAGCAAGTCCAGTTACTTGACCGATACGATCTTTCTCTTCTGCTTCTCCAAAATCAAACTTCCTAACTCCGCAATACTCCTCTAAAAGGTTTGATTTCAATTTCAGTTTTCTTGGTGACTTCTTTTCACTATTTTTCTTAACTAACTTTCTACATATTTTTGATACGTCTCTTTCTAAAGCTCTCACACCAGCTTCCCGTGTGTAATATCTTATTAGATCCTTTATGGTGTTTTGGGTAAATTCTATTTCACCTTTTTTTAATCCATTGTTAAGCATTTGTTTTGGAATAAGATATTTTTCAGCAATATTTATCTTTTCATCTTCTGTATAACCCGGGAGTCTTATAATCTCCATGCGGTCTAATAAAGCTGGGGGAATGTTCATACTATTAGCTGTACACACAAACATAATATCTGATAAGTCGTAATCTACTTCAAGATAATGGTCATTAAAGGTGTGATTCTGCTCTGGGTCTAATACCTCTAACAATGCTGATGCAGGATCTCCCCTAAAATCCATCCCCATCTTATCAACTTCATCTAATAGAAAAAGAGGGTTCTTTACTCCTGATTTAGACAACTTTTGTAAGATCCTTCCTGGCATTGAGCCTATATAAGTTCTCCTATGTCCTCTTATTTCAGCTTCATCTCTTACCCCCCCTAGAGACATCCTTATAAATTCTCTATTTGTTGCCCTAGCAATTGACTCCCCTAAAGAAGTTTTACCAACTCCAGGAGGACCAACTAAGCAAAGTACCGGACCTTTTAATTTCTTTACTCTTTTTTGGACAGCTAAATACTCTAATATTCTTTCTTTAACTTCTTCTAGACCATAGTGATCCTTATCTAATACTTCTGAAGCTTTAGTAAGGTCTTTTTGTATTCTACTTTTTTTCTTCCAAGGTATGTTTAGCATCCAATCTATATAACCTCTAACAACGGAAGCCTCAGCAGACATTGGAGACATCATTTTGTATTTTTGAAGTTCACTTAAAGCTTTCTTTTCTGCTTCCTTAGACATTCCTGATTTGAGTATCTGACTTTCAAGAATTTCTGCCTCTTCAGAGTCATCAAGTTCTCCTAACTCTTTCTTTAGAGCTTTCATTTGTTCATTCAAATAATACTCTTTCTGGCTTTTTTCCATCTGCTTTTTAACCCTTCCTCTGATCCTTTTCTCTACTTTTGTTAAATCAAGTTGATCTTCGAGAAGTGACAAAATTTTTGATGATCTTTTTTCTAATGAGCTTATTTCTAAAATTTCTTGTTTTTCTAAAACCTCTACTGGTAGGTGGCCAACCAATGTATCAGTTAACCTTGAGAGGTTATCAATTGAATTAACAGAATTTAATACTTCCGGAGAGGCTTTCTTAGTAACTCTTACAAATTCTTGAAATCTACCCTTAAGACTCTTAAGGAAATCATTTGATTTAGACTCTTCGATTTCCTCTTCTTCTATTATTGTTACATCTGATGCTAGATAATCTTTAAAATCTTTTACTTGATCTACTCTTGCTCTAGTATTTCCCTCAACTAGAACTTTTACTGTTCCATCGGGAAGTTTTATTAATTGAAGGATAGAAGAAACTGTCCCGACTTCAAAAATATCTTTTCCCGTTTCATCAGGGTCTTCCAAGTCCGCATCCTTCTGTGCTACTAACATTATTTGTTTGTCTGCTGCCATAGATGCTTGAAGGGCAGTCATAGATTTTTCTCTTCCTACAAAGAGTGGAGTTACGACTGAAGGGAAAATAACTACATCTCTAAGAGGTAAAAGAGGTAAGTTTTGTATTTTTTTAGCCATCTTTCTATTTTTCTTATTTATTCCCTTCTTTAAATTGGGGTTAGAAGAAAAAAAACAAGTTAAATTTTAGCCACTTTTAGTGTTTTGAGGCTTTTCGTAAACCATTAAAGGGTCAGATTCTCCTCTTACGACGGCTCCATCCACCGCAACCTTACTAAGCCCAGGCTCTGAAGGTATTTGATACATAGTCTCCATTAGGGTCTTCTCTATTATTGATCTCAAACCTCTAGCACCAGTTTTTCTCTCAATTGCTTTTTTTGCGATTTCATTGAGTGCATCTTCTCTTATATCTAATTCGATTCCTTCCATTTCAAAAAGTAATTTAAACTGTTTAGCTAAAGCATTCTTGGGCTCTGTTAGAATCTTTACTAGTGCTGACTCATTTAGCTGTTCAAGAGTGGAAGTAATAGGCAACCTCCCAACAAACTCAGGAATTAAACCATACTTCACTAAGTCTTCAGGTTGAACTTGCTTTATAAGTTCATCGTTTTTACCAACCTCGGTTATGGATGAAACATTTGCACCAAAACCTATTCCTGTTTCATCGCACCTCTGTCTAATGATGTTTTCTAGTCCTGAAAAGGCTCCTCCACAAATAAACAATATGTTAGAAGTGTCTACTTGAATAAATTCTTGTTGAGGGTGCTTTCTTCCTCCTTGAGGCGGTACTGATGCCAAAGTACCTTCAATTAGTTTTAATAAAGCTTGTTGGACTCCTTCACCAGATACATCTCTAGTTATTGATGGATTGTCAGATTTTCTTGAAATCTTATCAATTTCATCAATATAGACTATTCCCAATTGTGCTTTCTCGACATCATAATCACATTTCTGAAGTAATTTCTGGATAATATTTTCTACATCTTCTCCTACATATCCTGCTTCAGTAAGAGTGGTAGCATCAGCAATGGCAAAAGGAACATCTAGTATTCTAGCTAAGGTTTGAGCAAGAAGAGTCTTTCCACATCCTGTAGGTCCAAGGAGAAGGATATTGCTCTTGGTCAATTCAACTTCTTCAGAATCTTTTGCTTGAGACTTGCTTCCTTCTTTTAATCTTTTGTAATGGTTGTAGACCGCCACAGATAGGTTTTTTTTAGCCTCTTCTTGGCCTATTACATAATCATCAAGATTAGACTTAATTTCTTTTGGTACAGGGAACTTTTCTTCTAACTCTGTATCGGAAGATTCACTTATCTCTTCTCTGATTATGTCATTACATAAGTCAATGCACTCATTACAAATATATACTGAAGGTCCAGCAATTAGTTTTCTGACTTCATTCTGATTCTTCCCACAAAAGGAACAAAAGAGAAGTTTGTCCCCTTCCCCTGAATTTGTATTATCTTTGTCTGTCATTTGCTTTAAACCCTTTCATTCATTACTGAGTCAATAAGTCCATATTTTACAGCTTCTTCCGGTGACATGAAATTATCCCTGTCAGTATCTTTTGCAATCTTATCTTGTTTTTGGCCTGTGTGTTTAGAAAGTATTAAATTAAGTTTTTCTTTTATAGATAAGATTTCCTCAGCATGGATTTCTATATCACTTGCTTGTCCCTGGAAACCTCCCATGACTTGATGTAAGAGAACTCTAGAATTAGGAAGTGCATGACGTTTCCCTTTAGATCCGCCGGATAACAACACTGCACCCATACTTGCTGCTTGACCAATGCACAATGTACTTACATCAGGTTTAATAAACTGCATAGTGTCGTAAATAGATAAACCAGAAGTAACAGAACCGCCAGGTGAATTAATATATAAAGCAATATCCTTACTAGGATTCTCAGCTTCTAAATATAACAACTGAGCTACAACTAAATTAGCTGAAATATCTTCAATAGGACCAGTTAAAAAAATTATTCTTTCCTTTAAAAGCCTTGAATAGATATCAAAAGCTCTTTCTCCTCTAGGGGTTTGTTCAACAACCATTGGGACAAGTTGATTGATTAATTTTTCAGTTCTTTTATTTTTCATATATTCCTTTCTATTATAATTTGGGTTTATAAGACAAAATTCAAGCTGTTTAGTTTCCTGTTATACACTCCTCATATGTCATTTGTTCTTCCACCGGTGAAGATTCTTCCAGCATTATATCTACAACTTGCTCCTCTAAAGAAATGGCTTCTATATTTTGTAATTGTTCTTCATTAGAGTAAAACCAGTTGATGACTTGTTGAGGTTCCTTATACATTGATGCCCGTTGTTCAATTAGACCTTTAACTCTATCAGGATCTGGTTTTAGACTTTTATCTTCAATAAGTTGATTTAAAATCACCCCTATTCTAACTCTTTTCTCAGCCTCCTCTTCTAGAGAATCCATTGGAAAGTTTCCTTCTTCAAAATCCTTTAATTCAAGACCTAAACGTTTTGCAGTATTCTGTTTTAAACTTTCTAATTCTGCTTCAATCATAACCTTAGGAATCTGAAAAGAATTGTTTTCTATAAGTGCATCAAACAGATTTTGTTTAATCTTATTTCTTAATAAATTTTCTAAATCTTCTTCTAGTTTTTTTCGTATTTGTTTTCTAAATTCTTCTTCATTTTCTGCAACAACCCCAGCCTTATTAAAAAATTCTGAATTTAATTCAGGCAATTTTGGCTTAAGCACTTCCTTAATCTCCACACTAAATTCAACTTTTTTAGAAGCAAGGTCTTTCTTGAAATAGTCTTCAGGAAAAGAGAGATTAAGAGTTTTCTTCTCGCTTGACTTTAAACCCAAAAGGCCTTCTTCAAATCCTTCGATCATTGATTTAGAACCAATTTCTATAACAGCATCTTCAGCTTTGCTGCCTTCAAACTCCTCTCCGTCTATAGTTCCAATAAAATTAACCTTTACCCTGTCTCCCTCTACTGAAGAATCTTCAGATAAATCCCACTCGGAAAGTCTCTTTTGAAGATTAAGGATGGTGTTATCTAAATCATCATTATCAATAGAACAAATTATCTTCTTGTAGGAAAGTCTTCTAAGATTATTAACTCTGACTTCAGGGTAGGTAGCAAAGGTAGCCTTAAATTTTACATCTTTACCTTCTTCGATTCTTTGAGGAATTAAGTTAGGTCTTCCAACAGGCTTAAGTCCTTTCTGTTTGACCTTGTCATAAAAGAAAGAAATAGCAGAATCATAAATTACATCCTGCCTTATTTCAGGGCCATAAAACTTTGTTACAACGTTTAATGGAGCCTTACCTTTTCTAAAACCTTTAATCTTTACTGTTTTTTGTGTAGAGGAAATTTTTGATGCAACTTTGTTCTCAATTTCTTCTGAGGGAATAGTAATATCTAAAGAGGTTTCATTTGAACTTTTATTTCCTATTGAAAATTTCATTTTTTATTTCCTTCTTGGGGTGGGCGATGGGGATCGAACCCACGACCACTGGCGCCACAAGCCAGAGCTCTACCAACTGAGCTACGCCCACCAATATAACAATTCTATCACCTATAGGCTAAGTTAATTACTAAGCATTAGGCAGGATTAATGGATCTCAAATTTCGTAATATCTTTATCAGCTGATGATTCGTGAGTTAGCACATCATCAACATCTGCTAAATCAGGACCTTCCCAACATAAAGATAGAAGCTGGTTTAAAGTATCTTTTTCGGCCTGTAGAAAAAGTTCAACAGAACCGTCAGAAGCATTTCTAACCCAGCCTTTGATATTAAGTCTCTCAGCGTTTTCTTTGATCCAATTTCTATAGCCTACTGCTTGAACTTGACCATAAACACTTACATGAATTGCATTCATAACCTTCAGTAAGTTAATTCTTTAGAAAATAGTATCTTATGGAAGTAGCAAAATAAAATTATTTTTTAAATATTTCTTTGTTAAGGAATGGCCTCCTCGGCAGGACTCGAACCTGCGACCCACTGCTTAGAAGGCAGTTGCTCTAATCCAACTGAGCTACGAGGAGATTTTAGAATTATATAATAACCGGCGACGTATTTAATTCTAATTTAGATTTTGAAAAAATATAAATTAGAATAGCTTAATGTCTTTTAAAGGTTCTGTAGGTTTGGTAACTGGTGCATCTAGTGGAATGGGGAAAATCATAGCTGAGAGAATGGCCAAACTAGGCATGCAAGTAGCAGCCCTAGATTTAAATGAAAAAGGTTTAAATTATTTATCTAGAAATCACAACAATATTTTTCCTTGTGTATGCGATATAAGTTCTTTCGAAAATGTTTCTAAAGTAATTAAAGAAATAGAAGAAAAGCTGGGTCAGATTGATTGTGCTGTAAATGCTGCTGCCATCATGCCAGCTGAGCCCATACTTGATTCAATGCCTAATGAAACAATGCGGTTAATGCAAATAAATTATGGGGGTACCGTAAATATAGCACATGCAATAATTCCAAATATGCTTAAAAAAAATTCAGGTCAAATAGTTTTTTTTGGATCTATAGCTGGTCAGGTTTTAAATACAGGTCTAGGAACTTATTCAGCTACAAAAAGCGCGGTTAATACCTATGTAGAAATATTACAACACGAATTAAAGGAATCTGATATTCATATAATGTTAGTTGAACCTAATGCTGTTAACACACCTTTAATTGATCAAGCTATTGGAGATCGTGGCCCAAAAAATATAAAACAATCTAAGAAAACTGGAAGATTGGCAAACCCTGAAGATATAGTGGATGCCATAGAACAAGGGCTAAAGAAGAAAAAAGAGATTTTATTCCCAAATTCAGAAGCTAGGATTCTTAATCTTGCAAGAAGATTTTTTCCAAACGCATTATGGTCAATAATAGAAAGATCGAACAGATAGAAAACAGAAATAGGAATGTGTATTGTCTCCTAAATCAGCGACATTGAATACGTCTTCAGGCTGATTGATTATATCCAACCTTCATTAAAGAGATCGATTAGCTAAATAAGGTTTTGGATTTATTGCTGTTTTATTTCCAAGCATAATATCTGAGAGTAAAGAAGCAGAACCCATTGCTTTCGTCCATCCCAAGTGACCCTGACCAACATTAACGTATAAACCTTTAATTTTAGTCTCACCTATGTACGGTAATCCATCATAGCTCATGGGTCTAAAACCACACCATGCCTTTCCTTCTGCTAAGGTAAGCTGAGAATAAAGTTTAGGATATACCGAAAGCAACATATTATTTAGATAATCTACTCTATCAATATGGATGTCGTCATCTAGCCCTGTAAATTCTGCTACCCCCGTAACTCTAATTCTCTTTCCTAAAGGAGTGATAGCTGTATGGGTACTTTCATCAAGTATAGCTATCTCTGGACAATTCTTTAATCCTCCAGATTGATGTGTTAATGAATAACCTTTAACAGGTCTAACAGGTAAATTTAATTTAAGCTGCTTTAATATTTCTCTTGACCAACTGCCCGCTGCTAACACTATAGCTTTTGCCCTTATTTCTACCCGATCTGTTAACAGTCCGTTAATAGAATTCTTGTAAACTAGAATCTTTTTTATTTCAGTATTTACATGAATTCTTCCACCTTGGGTTCTAATTAAGTTCTCTAACTCTTTACAAAATTTATAAGCATCTCCAATTTCGTCTTCTGGATACAATATTCCTCCCGCTAGATGATCAGAGATGTCTGCCAAAGCGGGTTCTACTTCAACAACTCCCTTTTGATCAAGAATTTTCATATCTATAGAAGAGTCAGAATACTTCTTTGTTATTTCGATTGATTGATCTAATTTAGATTTATCTCTAAAAATCTTCATTGTTCCATTTTGAGCATCGTCATAACTCAATCCATTTTTTAATCTAGTTTCTTTAGTTATTTGCTTACTATATTTAGCAAGCTGGTAAGAGTGTTGACTATTTCTTAAAAATCTAGACTTAGAAGAATTTCTTAAAAACCTTAAACCCCAGAAAAACATTGAAGGTAAATAGCGAAGATTTAAAAGCATTGGTGAGTCCTTTCTTCCAATTCCTGAAAAGATTTGAACAATATCAGAAAAGGAATTCCATGGGGTTGAATGAGAAGGAGTAATCATTCCTGCATTTGCGAAACTTGCTTCCCTTGCTACATCGTCATTTCTTTCAAGCAAAAGTACTTTTTCTCCTTTGTGTAAAAGACAATATGCTGTCGCAAGACCCTGAAGGCCTCCTCCTATAATAACCGTCGTATCTTTATCCATATGATAAAATTATAATGAGTGGGGGAAGCTTTTTCATACAATTAAACGCCATTTGGGTCTTCTTTTGAGGTACCTGGTCGGGGCAGCAGGATTTGAACCTGCGACCACCTGCTCCCAAAGCAGGTGCGCTACCAGACTGCGCTATGCCCCGAAGGTCACGAATCTTAAGTATCCTTAAAGGAGTCGTCAAATAAAAGATTAGCTTTGTAGGTTATATATTAAATGAGAGAATTGCTAACTTAAAGAGGTTTGAGTATGACTATTATCTTAGATGGAAAATCTTTAGCTAAATCAACAGAAGAAGAAATTAGTAAAAGAGTTGAGTTAGTTAAAAACAAAACTGGTATTACTCCAATCCTAGCAACTATCTTGGTTGGTGAAGATCCTGCGTCAGCAACTTATGTAAAAATGAAAGGTAATGCTTGTGAAAGAGTTGGGATGGGTTCTTTAAAAATTGAACTACCTGAATCAACTACCACTGAGGATCTTCTGTTAGAAATAGCGAAGCTAAATCAAGATCCAAATATTCATGGGATCTTATTACAACACCCTGTACCTAAGCATATCGAGGAAAGAAAATGTTTTGATGCTATTGATTTAGCTAAAGATGTTGATGGGGTTACATGCCTGGGATTTGGAAGAATGTCTATGGGAGAGAATGCTTATGGATCTTGCACACCTGAAGGAATTATGAGGTTGCTAAAACATTATAAAATATCTTTACAAGGAAGACATGCTGTTGTGGTTGGAAGAAGTCCAATTCTGGGTAAGCCTATGGCATTAATGTTACTAAATGAAAATGCTACAGTTACTATTTGCCATTCAAAAACTAAAAACTTACAACAAGTTATTAAACAAGCTGATTTAATTGTTGGAGCTGTTGGAATACCAAAATTTATCAAATCTGAATGGATTAAAGATAATGCTGTCGTAATTGATGCTGGTTACCATCCAGAAAAATGTGGAGATATAGAATTAGAAGATATTAAAGAAAGAAGTGAAGCCTATACTCCTGTTCCTGGAGGTGTAGGACCAATGACTATTAACACATTAATCCTTCAAACTTTGATAGCCAGCGAACATCTTCTAAAATAACTATTTAGATATAAAGTAATGAGTCCAATGACTAACCATTTTGATGTTTTAATTGTGGGAGCCGGTATTTCAGGAATCGGTGCTGCATATCATCTTCAAGAAAAGTGTCCCGATAAAAGTTTCATCATCTTTGAAGCAAGGGAAAACTTTGGAGGTACCTGGGATTTATTCCAATACCCAGGTATTAGATCAGATTCTGATATGCACACTATGGGCTTCAGATTTAAACCATGGAAAAGTCATAAATCTATAGCAGATGGTCCTTCAATAATGGAGTATCTTAAGGAAACTATTGAAGAAAATGGTCTCCAAGACAAGATACATTTTAAGAGCAAAGTAAAATCAGCGTTTTGGTCATCTCAATCTGCTCAATGGGAGATAGAAGTAGAGGATAATATGACAGGAAAAATTGAACAATATACTTGTTCTTTTCTTCATCTCTGCGGCGGTTATTACAATTATTCTGAAGGCTATATTCCTATTTTTAAAGGTAGTAAAAGTTTTAAAGGAGAAATAATTCATCCTCAAAAATGGACAAAAGATATTGATTACCAGGATAAAGATGTGGTGGTCATTGGAAGCGGAGCAACCGCTGTAACAATGATTCCAGCAATGGCCAACAAAGTAAAACATATCACTATGTTACAAAGATCGCCAACCTATTATATGTCTCGCCCAGACATAGACTATATAAGCAACTTTCTAAAAAAATATTTGCCAGAAGCTTTGGCCTACTTCTTAGTTAGATGGAAAAATATTCTTTTAGGTAGACTCTTTTTTGTTCTTCTAAAAAGAAATCCACAAAAATATAAAGAAATGTTGATACAAGGGGTAAAAGACAACTTAGGAGAGGATCTTTTTGATGAAAAAGACTTTACTCCCAAATATATGCCTTGGGATCAAAGATTGTGTTTTGTTCCTAATGCAGATTTGTTTGAATCAATGAAGTCGGGCAAAGCTAGTGTCGTTACTGACTCTATTGATAAATTTACTCAAGATGGAATTCTACTAAAGTCTGGAAAAGAACTAACAGCTGATATTATTGTTACTGCTACCGGTCTTAATATGGAACTCCTTAATGGTATAAAAATAACCATAGACAATGCTCCTTTAGACATATCAAGTAAGATGTCTTTTAAAGGCAGGATGTTTAGTGATGTCCCCAATCTAACTGCAACTTTTGGATATACAACTGCTTCCTGGACTTTAGGAGCAGATCTAACAAATGAATTTCTTTGCAGATTGATAAAATATATGGACAAAAAAGGTTTTAATAAAGTTGTACCAACTCCAGGTAAAAATATTAAACCAGAAGGAGATTATTTAGACCTGAACTCTGGATATATCGAAAGAGTAAAACACGCTCTTCCAAAACAAGGAAATAAATCTCCATGGATAAACTCACAAAACTATCTTCAGGATATTAGGGAAGTAAGACTGGGCTCTATAAAGAATAAAGATTTAAAATTTGTCGCCTCTCAATAACTGTTGGTTATGGCCAATATTTATCCTTCAAAAGCCTCTTATATAGTTTTCCTGTTGGGTGTCTAGGAAGTTCTTTTTCAAAATCTATGCTTTTTGGACATTTCACATGAGAAATTCTTTCCTTACAATAAGCTATCAGTTCTGCTTCCATAGCAGAACCCGCTTCATCAGGATTTTCTAATTGCACCACTGCTTTGACTTCCTCACCCATTTCTTCATTTGGAACACCAAAAACTGCTACATCAGCAATTTTTGGATGCATAATCAAAACGTCTTCTGTTTCTTTGGGATAAATATTTACCCCTCCAGATATAATCATATAAGCCTTTCTATCCGTTAAATATAGATATCCTTCACTATCTAAATAACCTATATCACCTAAAGTGCTAAAACCTTGTTTAGAGAAAGCTCCAGCTGTTTTTTTTGGGTCATTGTGATATTCAAAAGAAGTCGCTGTATCTCCCCCAAAATATACTCCTCCTTCTTCACCAGGGGGTAGCTCCTTACCTTCTTCATCGAGTATGTGTACTTGACCAAAAAGGGGTCTTCCTACTGTTCCTTTGTGTCCCAACCAATCTTGAGAATTAACTATGGTCATTCCATTAAATTCCGTACCTGCATAATACTCATTTAGGATAGGTCCCCACCAATCAATCATTTTTTCTTTCACTTCCACTGGACAAGGGGCTGCTGCATGAATTGCTACTCTGTGGGAAGACAAGTCATATTTTTCTTTGATAGATTCTTCTAATTTAAGAAATCTTACAAACATAGTTGGGACCCACTGAGAGTGCGTTATTTGATATTCAGCTATTGCTTGAAGAGCTAACTCAGGATCAAATTTTTCCATAATTACAGAAGTTCCTCCTCCAGCCAAAAAACCTGTATTAAATCCTAAAGGAGCAGAGTGATATAAGGGTGCTGGAGATAAATAAACACTTTCTTCATCAGCGCCATAGACATTTTGTACGACCCTGCCCAAATAATTCAAATCTTCACTTTCCTGATCATAAGGTAAAGGATTTAATTGCAACTCTCTTTTTATTCCTTTGGGTCTTCCGGTTGTACCCGAAGAGTAAAGCATTGGCCCTCCCTGGCATTCATCTTCTATCGCAACAGAAGGCATAGACTTGATATGGTCTTCAAATGACCTATATGTGTCACTCTCACCATCTAACATATACTTGGCAACTCCATGTAAAGATTTTTCTAAACTTTTTGCTTTATCCTCTAAGAATTTAGATGTAATAAAAATCTTTGCTTCACAATCCTTAACTATATATTCAACTTCGTCTGGTTGGAGTCTCCAACTAATAGCTGTATACCTAAGACCACTTCTCCAAGCAGCAAAAACAATGGGGAAAAATAATGGATGATTTTCCATCATAAAAGCAATGCCATCTCCTGGTACCACTCCCAAAGATCTAAAAAGATGAGCACATTGATTTGAAATATTATCAAGCTCAGAGTGAGTAAGAGTCTTTCCACTCCCTAACATTATTATAGCTGGCTTATTTGGGTATTTTTTTCCATTTATTCCAGGGTGCATAATTAATTCCGTTTTTAAAATTTATAACTCTCTACACTTAATATTGCCATACAATAACCCTATTAAAAAGAACTAGTAACTTCTAAAGAATGAATAGAAACATAAAAAAAAGGAACTTTTCGGTGATTGCTGCTTTTGGAGGAGTGAATGCTGCTGGAAGAAGTTCAGCTAACTTAAATTATAAAAATATAATCTTTGAAGAACTCAATCAAAAGGATAAGCTAGAAGTACTGCAAGACCTTGCTGTCTTACAAGGAAAAATTGAACCAGTAAGCAGAGGCTGGGAAACAAGCTCAGGAGATTCAATAAATCTCAAAAACTACCTAAATGAGAATTCTGATTTAATAAGATCTCAAACTATGATTAGAAAAATTCATAGAGAAGAATTTGATCCTGAAGGAATAATTATGGACCAAATTCAAGCAACTTCAGCAGGAATGTTACCAACAGGTTTTGACCCATCTAACTTATACCCTGCCCGACAACACCCCAGAGCTTTACAATTAACTGTATTTGGTATGGGTGACACACTGGGGCAGTTAGGGATAGAGTGGTCTGAAATTCAAAAAAGAATTAATCCTGATGAAATTGCGGTGTTTAGTGGAGCTGCAATAGGGCAAATGGATAAAGACGGGTTTGGAGGACTTATGCAATCTAGATTAAAAGGATCACGAGTAAGCTCAAAAAACCTACCTTTGGGATTAGTTGAAATGTCTGCAGATTTTATTAATGCTTATATCTTAGGTAGTGTAGGAAGAACTGGACATTGTGTGGGTGCATGCGCTACTTTCCTGTATAACCTTCAATTAGGAAAAGAGGCTATTGAAAATGGAAGTGCAAAGGTAGTTATAGTTGGAGGAGCAGAAACTCCAATAACTGCTGAAATCATAGATGGATTCTTTGCGATGAGTGCACTAGCGGACGACAAAAGACTCGTTGAACTCCAAGCAAAACTTAATGAATCTATTGAGGATGGTCCTATTCAAAGGCTAGCTTGTAGACCTTTTGGTGACAATGCAGGAATGGTTCTAGGAGAATCATCCCAGTTTATTATTTTGATGAGTGATGAACTTGCCATAGAAACAGGTGCTGATATTTATGGTTCTGTTCCTTCTGTATTTTCTCATTCTGACGGTTTTAAAAGTTCTATCAGCGGTCCAGGTATTGGAAACTATATAACTATGGCTAAATGTGTTTCTAATGCATCAAAGATACTAGGCACTGCTTCTCTCAGGTCTAAAACGTTTGTCCATGCACACGGTACTGGAACACCTGCTAACAGAACTACTGAGTCACATATATTAAACGAAATTGCAAAAACTTATGGAATGAGGTCTTGGCCAATATCTGCTATTAAATCCTATTTGGGTCATAGCATGGCACCCGCTTCGGGGGATCAACTTATTACTGCATTAGGTACTTGGAGTAAAGGAGTGATACCAGGTATACATTCAACTAACAGAATTGCGAAAGATGTACATAGCAGTAATCTAGATATTTTAATGGAACACAAGACCAAAGAACCAAACTTTTATGAAGGGGCCTTCTTGAATGCTAAAGGTTTTGGTGGAAATAATGCTTCAGCTTTAATCCTTTCACCAGAAAAAACAAAGTCGATCTTGAGCAACAAATACTCAAGTTCAAAAATGAAATCCTATAATTCAAAGTTAGTAGAAACAAAAAAAGAAGCACAAAAACATAATAAATCTTGTTTAAAAGGAACATATAAAATGGTTTATAAGTTTAATGAAAATGTATTGCAGGGTGAGTCTGATCTAAAATTAGAAAAAAATAACATATATTTGAAAGGTTTCACTAAGCCTATAAAGCTCAAATAAGCATGAGGGAGGATTTAATAAATGGAAAGAAATTGGAGTGAAGTAAGAAAAGAAGTAAAAGACTTTGTTGAAAATGAGGTATATCCAGCAGAATCAATACTTGAAACAAGAGGTGAAGAGTCTGAAAAAAAACTCTCTGAATTGATGCAATTGGCGAAAGATAGAAATCTTTGGGCTCTTGGTCACCCTAAGGACATAGGCGGTCAGGGCATGCCATTTATGGAGTATGTATATGTAAATGAAGTTGTGGGTAGATCTTCTCCTTCTATGGTAGCCCTAGGAACTCACTCATTACAAGATTCAATAATGCTGAGAGAGTTTGCTTCAAAGACATGGAGAGACGCTTACCTAGAACCTTTAGTAGCAGGAGAAATTTTTCCTAGTTTTGCGATGACAGAACCTGATATTTCTAGCTCAGATCCAACTCAATTACAGACAACTGGAGTTTTAGATGGTGATCAATGGGTAATAAACGGGAGGAAGTGGTTTACAACAGGTGCAGCTAGAGCTACTTATACAACAGTAATGTGCAGAACAGAAATAGATGTTCCTAGTCATGGTGCCTTTAGTATGATCATTGTTCCTACTGATAACCCTGGATACAAAATTGTGAGGGAAACACCTGTTCTAGGTTCTACAGGAGGAAGTGGCCACTATGAAGTTGAATACGATAATGTAAGAGTTCCAGCCGAAAACTTGCTAGGACCAAGAGGACAGGGTTTTTTGATTGCACAAAGAAGGTTAGGGCCTGGAAGAATATTCCATTGTATGCGTTGGCTAGGGCAAGCACAAAGAGCTTTTGATCTTATGTGTGCAAGAATGCATGAGAGAGAGGCGTTTGGGTCTCCATTAGCTGATAAACAACTACTTCAAAGATTTGTATTTGATAGTGCTTGCGAGATACAAGCAAGTAGACAACTCACACTTGATGCTGCTAAGAGAATCGATGAAGGTGATGATGCAAGAGTAGAGATTGGAATGATAAAGGTCGTCGGAGCAAAAATGGTTCATAACGTAATCGATAGAGCTATTCAAGTTCATGGTGCAAAAGGATTAACTGATGATACCCCTTTAAGCTCAATGTATAGGCACGCAAGAGAAGCGAGAATTTATGATGGGCCAGATGAAGTCCATGTCCAATCAGTAGCTAGAAGAATATTAAGAAATTACCGAGATAATGGAGTTGGATGGGATTTTGGAGAACGGGATGCCAGTCTTCAAGATAAATAAACTAACCCCTTATGGAGGATGCACTTAAAAAAAACTTAGAGAAACTCTTAAAAGAAGAGGGTTTAAACGGAAGAGTAACTGATCTTGAATATCTTACTGGTGGAGCTTCTAATGAAACTTGGAAGTTCTTTTTTTCTAGTAAGACTGAAAAAAAACATATGATTTTTAGGAGATCTTTAGGGGAAAGCTCTCCTATGGCCATATCAAAAAGAGACGAGGCATCTATACAGCAACTTGCCTTTAAGAAAGGTGCTCCAGTTGCAAAAATAATTGCAATAGCAGATAAAGATTCAACTCTTGGAGATGCTTACATAATGAAACACATTGAAGGTGAAACAATAGCCAGAAAAATTTTAAGAGACAAAGAATATTCTCAAGCAAAGAAAAAACTAGCTTATGAATGCGGAGAGGCAATTGCCAAAATTCACCAAGTGCCAATAAATAACTTTAAGAACATGCAGGTTAGCTCGCCAAAAGATCTTATTCATCAACTTTATTTAACTTATGAGGGATTTAAACAACCC
This sequence comes from uncultured Gammaproteobacteria bacterium, assembly GCA_913045055.1. GTDB lineage: Bacteria > Pseudomonadota > Gammaproteobacteria > Magnimaribacterales > Magnimaribacteraceae > CAJWPI01. The sequence continues at coordinate 34,996 of CAJWPI010000009.1, forward strand.
TTACCTGTTTTTGAATTCGCTTTTAAATGGCTTGAAGATCAGGATTTCGGTGAACCAATAGAGAAGTTAGTCCACGGAGATTTTCGTCTAGGAAATTTAATTATAAGCAAGAACGGGCTTGAAGCAGTCATTGATTGGGAATTAGCTCATATAGGAAACCCCATCCAAGATTTAGGCTGGATATGTGTTAACTCTTGGAGATTTGGTCATTCAAAAAATATAGTTGGTGGTTTTGGGGAAATAGATGATCTATTATCAGGTTACTCCTCTGTCTGTAAAAATAATATAACTCATGAACAAATTAAAACCTGGCAAATATTTGGAACTTTAAGATGGGGGGTGATTTGTCTAATCCAAACTTTTTCGCATCTATATGGGCGCACAAACTCTGTAGAAAAGGCTGCAATTGGAAGAAGAGTTTCTGAAACTGAAATAGATTTGATCAATTTAATCTTTTTAGGAGGTAAATAATGGTTTTTGATAGACCCACTGCTTTTGAATTATTAGATTCTGTCTCTGTTTTTCTAGAAGAAAAGATTAAAGGAGAACTTCCTAAACACTTAGCCTTCAATGTGCAGATAGCTATTAATGTAATAAATATAGTGAAACGAGAAATAGAAAATGGTAAAGAAATTAATGAATCCTCTAAAAAACTAATTGCTGATATTTTACAACAAGGAAATTCTACTGAATCTTTATCTAAAGCCATTAAAGATGGAAAAATAGACCTAGATAATAAAGAACTTCAGAAGGTTCTTTTGGAAATAACCAAAATGAAATTATCTGTAGATAATCCCAATTATTCTACCTATAAAGATCTAGTCGAGTGAATTGATAGGTTTTTTATCTCTAAATATACTTAATGGCAGCATAAAAAAAGGCCATAGCCTATGATATTTATTAGGAAATATTCTTTGTGAAAGTTCCAGAAGTTTTGAGTCTAAACCGATAAAAATTCTTCTTTTATTTTTCTTAACACCTTTTAATATTATTTGGGCTGCTTTACTTGGATGCATTCCGCCTTCTTTAAATACATCAGCCATCTCTTTAATGCTCTGTGGTCGTTTGCTAGCAAAAAAGCCTGTTCTATCACTTCCTTCTTTTTCTAAAGTTTTCTTGTATTCCTCTTCATCCATTCTTGAATTTGAAACTATATTAGTTCCCACATGACCTGGATGAACACTATGAATTTGCAGGTTTTTATTAGTTTCAGCCATTTCTAAAGCTAAACTCTCTGTGAATCCTCTAACTGCAAATTTGGTAGCATGATAAACAGTCTGACCAGGAACTGCTACCATCCCAAAAATTGAAGAAGTGTTAATGATTGCAGCTTCAGGACGATCAATGAGGTAAGGAATAAAGGCTCTGGTGCTGTTAATTACTCCATGCAAGTTAATGTTCATTACCCAATCCCAATTTTTTTCTTGCATATCTTTAAAATGTGATCCTGTCGATACCCCTGCATTATTGAAAACCATATCCACCTGGCCATGAGTTTCAATTACTTTTTGAGGTAGAGCTTCAACAGCATCTTTATCGGCTACATCTAAAAGAATAGAGGAAACAGATACATTATATTTTCTAAGCATCTCATTAGTTTGATCTAAGGTTTCTTGATTAACATCACATATTGTTAGGTGAGCGCCTTCCTTAGCAAGTAAAAGAGCTAAATATCTACCCATACCGGAACCTGCCCCAGTTATAACAGCTACTTTATCTCTAAAAGTTTTCATAATTATTTTTGAAGAATTTTTCTAGCGGCCTTTTTTATTTCTTCAGCTTGCTCTTCAGAAGGAACCACTCTTTTAACAGGCACATCCAAACCAGCCTGAAAAGCAGGTCTATCATTACAGCGTTCTAGCCAAGCAGTTAGATTCTTCAAATCTTTTATTTCAACTCCTGACCATTCATGAATATTTACCCAAGGAAAGCTAGCAAAATCAGCTATAGATAAATCTCCGCAAATGAAATTCTTGCTTTCTAATTGCTTATCTAAAACTTGATACAGTCTTTTAGTTTCATTTTGATACCTATCTATAACCGACTGAATTTCTTCGGGAAAATAACGAAAAAAGACATTTGCTTGTCCTTGCATAGGACCTATTCCACTCATCTGAAACATAACCCACTGGATTACTTCCGAGCGTAATTTAGATTCAGAAGGTAAAAACTTACCTGTTATTTCAGATAAATAAAGCAGAATTGCTCCAGACTCAAAAACTGCAAAATTATCTTTATCAGTATCTACAATAGCTGGAATTCGTCCATTGGGGCATATAGATAAGAAATCTTCTGTTTTCTGTTCATTGTTCATGAGATCTATGGGCTTAACCTCATAATCTAAGCCCATTTCTTCTAGTGCAATGCTTATCTTGTGCCCATTAGGAGTTGGAGACGTGTAAAGTTCTATCATTTATTACTTTTTTATTGAGGGAAACTCGCTAAAAGGAAAGGGTTTCTCTTGTTCTTGATAAGTAACAAAATTGATTATCTGAACCATATAGACTCTAAAGCCTGCTCCAAGCTTTGATAAATTAGAATTTGGGCTATTAGTAAAAAGATTAAAAAGAAATTGAAGAATAGCTACAAGCCATAAAACAACGTAAGCCCAGGTATAAATAAATAAGAAGAGAAGAACAAAAAGCAGCCTTAACCATTTTCCCTGCTTAAAGACATTCTCTTTAATTTCTTCTGTATTTATTTTTTCTTCTTCTTTAACTTTATTCATTTCAAACCTTCCTAGAGAATTCTACATCTTTACCTTGATTGGTACCTAAAACTTTTTCCATTGAATTGCCAAGAGGTTCTTCTTCGAAGATTATTTTATAAAGAGCTTCAACTATAGGCATCTCTACTTTTTGTTTTCTTGATTCCTCCCAAACAACCTTTAAAGTTTTAATTCCTTCGGCAGTCTGTCCAGTTATTTTTTTTGCTTCCTCTACTGAAGAACCTCTGCCTATTAATTTACCTATTTGATGGTTTCTGCTTAAAGGGGAGGCGCAAGTAGTTATTAAGTCGCCTACGCCTGATAATCCTAAGAATGTCATAGGGTCAGATCCCAACTTTACAGCAAACCTGCTCATTTCTGCTAAGCCCCGTGTCATAATCATCCCGACTGTATTCTCTCCAGCATTTAAACCGTCTGCCATTCCACAAGCAATTGCATATATATTCTTTAAAGCACCGCCAAGCTCTACACCAAAAGGATCTGTGTTTGTATAGACTCTAAAACTATCAGTTGAAAAAATATCAGTAAAATCTGAATTTAACTTCTCATAGTTACTGGCTATTACAGTACCAGTTAATTGCCCCTTAGATATTTCGTTTGCTAAATTAGGACCACTAAGCACTCCAGTGGCTAATTCTTTGTTTAATTCCTCTACAAGGACCTGGCTCATTAATTTAAATCCCTCAGGCTCTACACCTTTAGTTGCACTTACTAAATAAGCATTTGGTTTTATAAACTCTTTTGACTTTACAACGACATCTCTAAACGAGTCGCTTGGAATGCAAAAAATAATTAAATCTGAGTTGGATATGTCCTCAATATCAGTAGTGGCTTTCAAATTTTCTTGAAGCTTGTAACCAGGTAAGTACTTATTATTCTCTTTCTTTGTATTTATTTCTTGAGCTATGTTCTTATCTCTCATCCAAAGAAGAGTTTCAATTCCTTGCTTGCAACTCAAGTTAGAGAGAATGGTGCCCCAACTTCCACCCCCTAAGACAGATATTTGCTTTATACTCATAAACTTCATTATAAAAGGAAGCTTTAAATATGCTTCCTAAAATTTAAGTTAATAATAGTTATCCAGTTTAAGTATAAAAAGCTTTTTAGTATGGAAAATAAAAAAATAATAAATTCTGAAGAAATAAAACACTATATTCAGCAAGAAAAAATTCAATATATAAAAGTAGGGATAACAGATGTAGATGGTGTTTTAAGAGGAAAATATATGCATTCAGAAAAATTCATGAAAGCTTTAGAGGAGGGCTTCGGTTTTTGTGATGTTATCTTTGGATGGGATCTTCATGATGAACTGTATATTTTTAGAGAATCAAAAGATTGCAGCCCTTTTACAGGATGGCATACAGGTTTCCCCGATACTAAAATAAGAATCATTTTTAACTCAATGCGTGAAATTCCTTTTGAGGAGAGAACCCCTCTCTTTCTTTCTGAACTGGAAAGTCCCGCCCTCTGTCCTAGGGGAGTTCTAAAAAAAGTCTTAGAAAGGCTAAAAGAAAAAGGTTTTCTGGCGAGGGCAGCTCTTGAATATGAATTCTTTCTATTTAATGAAACATCAAGAACTATAGAAGAAAAAGAATTTAAGAATCTAGAAAACTATACTCCCGGTATGTTTGGGTACTCCATATTAAGAAATTCTGTTAAATCAGACTTTTTTCAAGATATTCTTTCTATGTGTTCTTCCATGGATATGTCTCTGGAAGGTCTGCATACAGAAACTGGTCCAGGAGTAATAGAAGCAGCGATTTCAGTAGATGAGGCTTTACTAGCAGCAGATAAGGCTACTATTTTTAAAACTTTCATGAAAGTTTTGGCACAAAAAAATAATTTAATTGCTACCTTTATGGCTAAATGGTCTAAGGACTTTCCAGGTCAATCTGGACACATTCATTGTTCTTTAGTAGATCAAAATGGAAACCCTTCATTTAATGATTCTGAAGAGCGAGGTCAGGAACTATTAAATTACTTTTTGGGGGGGCTTCAAAGATATATGAGGGAATTTTGTGTTCTTCTTGCTCCAACAGTAAATTCCTATAAAAGATTGTCTCCAGGAGCCTGGGCTCCTATAAATATGACCTGGGGAACAGAAAATAGAACTGTAGGTTTTAGATTCATAAAAGGTAATCCTTACTCTCAAAGAATAGAAAATAGAATAGCTGGTGCTGATGCTAATCCGTATTTAGCTATAGCAGCTACAATTGGAGCTGGATTGTTAGGAATAGAAAACAAAATAGAACTTACACCTGAAACAAAGGGAAATGCATATTCAAAAAAAGTATCTAAAGACTATAGAGTACCTACAAGCTTGAAAGAAGCTACGATGCTTTTTAAGAGATCTGCTCATGCTAGATCGCTTTTTGGAGATAATTTCGTTGATCATTTTTCATCAACTAGAGAGTGGGAATATGATCAATATACAAAATATGGAACTCCCTTTAGAAAAGATCCTAAAGAAATCTCGAAGTGGGAATTATCTCGATATTTTGAAATAATCTAATAATGTCTTCAAAAGAATTGTTTAACTTAGAAGGAAAAGTGGCACTCGTTACAGGGGCTTCTTCTGGCTTGGGTAGTCACTTTGCAGAAACCCTTTCTAATGCAGGTGCAAAGATAATCCTAGCAGCCAGAAGAACAGAGGAACTTAAGAAGATTCAAAGTAATCTTTCACAAGAATCTTTTGTAATTGAATTAGATGTTAATGACAAAGATAGCGTTTTAGATTTACTAAAAGAAGTACAAATTCTTGAAAAGAAAATAGATATCTTGGTAAATAATGCAGGAATTTCAGACCCTAAAAAATTTAAAGAAATGTCAGAAGAAAGCTGGCTAAGAATTATTGAGACTAACCTAAATGGAGCATTCAGAGTTGCTAAATATGTAGCAGATTCGATGATAAATAGTAAGACAAAAGGAAGTATTATTAATATTGCTTCTATACTTGGTTTAAGAGTTGGTCTTAATTTGACCAGTTACGCTTCAGCCAAAGCAGCTCTCATTCAGCTTACCAAGAGCATGGCTCTAGAGCTTGCCAGATCAGATATAAGGGTCAACGCACTTGCCCCAGGTTATATACTTACTGATATAAATAAAGATTTCTTTTCTACGAAAGAAGGTAAGGGATATATAAAAAATATTCCCATGCAGAGATTAGGGCTTAAAAGGGAACTAGATGGTGCCCTGCTATTGTTATCGAGTGATGCTTCAAGTTTTATGACAGGGTCTACTTTAGTGGTAGATGGTGGTCATCTAGTTAATCCTCTCTAACTATTCAACAATTTTAATTGTTCTTCCAACGGTAAGTTTACCATTGGGGTAATCTCCATTTAACAATCTTAACTTATCTTCCGGATCAAAGGGTATAGGACTTCTAAGAGACAAAGAGTTATAAGTGTCTCCTTGATTAACTTTATATGATCTTATTCTGAGAGGTAAAGATAATGGTATTTCTTCATTTTTTAACCTAGAAAAAGAATTAATTATTTCTACAAAACCTTTATCCAAGCTAGAAAAATCTTTTTCAAAATTCTTTGTTCTTCCAATGAAAGTAAAAACCTTTCTATCTTTATACACGGCTGCAACCCGAACCCTCTCATTCGCCGAGTAAATTATAGTTTTTGAGGCTTCATAATTATCCAATAAGAGATCTTCTGCTTCATAAATATTCTTTGAAAAGTTTCTTTTAAGGTATTCCCTTGGGCTTTCTCTCATATTTTGATCTTCTACCTCTAAGGCAAGATAACCCTCCCCATCTGGTGAACTAAAAATTAGTCTTCTAGAGGTATTTATTATTTCCCAGTTCTTTGGTGCCTGCAGATGCAAGTCTAATGATGAATGGTAAAAATCTCTGCCCCTTCTAACTCCCGAAGCTTCGTTGTCTCCAAAAACTAAACCTTCTATTTTGTTAAGGTAATTACCAACGGGGTCTTTTGAAGAATCTTCTTTAAGAACTTCAGCTCTACTTATAACTTCTTGAAATCTTTTATCATTCTTGGGATGGGAAGCAAAAACTCCATGATAAGTTTGAGTTTGGCCCCTTCTCTTACTTACTTCTTTTGAATAGACCTCTTGATCTTTTAGAACAGAAAGTGTTTTTAACATTCCTTCCGTTGAATAGCCATCTAATGCCATGTATTCTGCACCAAGCTCATCGGCTTGAAGTTCTAGTTTCCTTCCGTAACCAGCTAAAAAGGCTCCCTTTGCAAGGTTGGTTATATTGTATGCAGTAGAATTACTCTGCCCTCCTACACCCCCAACTATAGTAGTCAAAATATCAAATAACTGAGATTGAGAGATCTGTTGCACTGAATGCCTGGCCGTTACATGGCCTAGCTCGTGACCTAAAACAGCAGCTAACTCTTCTTCTGAAGAAAGGTAGGCCATTAATCCTCTATAAATAAATATATATCCTCCAGGTAAAGCAAAAGCATTTACATCTGGGCTATCAAGAACAGTAAATCTATAAATTAAATTAGATCTATGACTGTTCTTTGCTAAAGACTCTCCTAAAGCTTGCACATATTGTTGAAGTTCATTGTCTGAATAAACTGGAATCTGCTTCAGTACTTCAGCGTTATATCTCTTGCCCATGGCAATCTCTTGGTTTTCACTCATTAGAACAAAATCTTGATTACCAGACACCGGATTAACTGCACAACCGTAATATAAAAATGGCAATACAAAAGAACTTAATAAAAGCCAGCTTCTTTTCATTTTAGTAGAGGCCCAAGATTTAATTTTAACCACGCTAAGAGTTCTTCTTTCTCGACGTTTCTTGCTCGAGCCAACTCTCCATTTTTAGTAGCAAAAGCCATTTCTCCTGAAGAATCAAGGAGAACTAATGAGGGAATGCCTGATTTTACTGGATCTCCATATTTTCTTGAGATATCTCTATTGATCTCGTGACTCATCCCCACATCAATAGGTAAAAGTATTAAGTGTTTGTTTAACCATTCTTTGATTTCTCTTGTTTTAAAAAGTCGAGCTAATTGTCTGCAATCAGGACAATAGTTAGCTCCAAAATCTAATAATAAGTAAGAATTTTTTTTCTTTGCCTCTAAGAGACTAAGTGATAGTTCTTTCTTTGCGTCCACACCCTCAATGTAAAAAGTCTCTTGGTCACCAAAGGATTGATGAGAGAAAGAAATAAAGCAAATGAGAAATAGAATTTTAAAATAATTCATATCATTAGTTTAATAGCCTCAAAGTAGAATCTCCAAAGTTTTTCCACCATGACTCGCCCATTTCCTTTATTTTCTTTAAATTAGAACTACTCTTATCATCAAGTCTCCTATTAACTGAGCCTATAGCTGAGTTTACTCTTAAATACTCTTGTCCAATCAACCCCTCAGCAAGTTCATGGTCAAGACTACTCTCCAGCATCAATCCAAAAAGATCATGCATTACCCATCCAATCAAACCCCATTTTTGTGAGGCTTTCCCTTTTAAAGGCCTTTTATTTAGACCAGTGCCAATACTTAGTATCTTTATTTGGTGATCTGGATAAAGTTTCTTAGCCTCAACATAACCATGCAGAACAGGATGATTAGCAACTATCCCTCCATCAATAAGATATCTTTCTCCTACTTTAGCAGTAGGGAAGTATATTGGGGCTGCACTAGTAGCATTTCCAGCATCGACTGCAGAAACTTCAGGATGATCATAAGAAGTTAAAAGAACAGGGCTTCTAGCTTCTATATCATAGCTTGTTACAACTACGGGTTTTTTAGCATCCCCTAAACATAACTTTCCAAAGTAATTATCTAATACTTTTCTCTTTCCTATACCGTCATATTTTGAACTCATTTGCATTAACCCCAAAGCATTATCCCATCTAGAATTGTCCATAATTTTATTAAGATTTCTTTGGGACCAAAGATCGGTTAATTCTTCTGAGTTCATACCCTTCAAAGCTAAACCCATAGCTATTATGGCTCCTGCTGAAGTGCCAATAAAGAAATCAAATTTTTCTGATAAAGCAATAGAAAGCTTTTCTTCTAATCTCTTTAAAAAAACCACTGTAGCAACTGCTCTAACCCCTCCTCCATCCAATGACAATAAATATTTAGTTTTCATAAGTAATTTGTGTAATAATCGAACAATTACATATTTTACAGGGGATTAATTATATGAAGTTATTTAAATTTTTATTTCTATTTCTATTGCCCTTTGCCTTTAGCAATTTGTTGTTTTCAGCAGACGAAGAGGTAGAAGAGGTAGTAGTAACAGGAAGTCAGATTAAGGGAGCCAAAATTACAGGCGCTTTACCTGTGTCTATTATTTCAGGTGCAGACATTGAGGCTATTGGAGTTGATTCTGGTGATGACTTACTCGAAAACATAGTTGAACAGGGTCAAAACTATTTTACAGAAGCGGAAGATGCTTCCGGAGGAGTAAATGCTTCTCGTGGAGATATGGGAGCCTATAACTTAAGAAATCTTGGAGTTGGTAACACTCTGACCCTTCTGAATGGAAGAAGATTAGTAAACTCACCTGGTTATCAGACTGAGCTCATCGGTGGAGACTATGTCCCAACTACAAGTGTGAATTCCAACCTAGTGCCTGTAACAGGTATTGAGAGAATGGAAATTTTACGTGATGGCGCTTCAGCTATTTACGGTGCTGATGCAGTAGCAGGAGTAATTAATAATGTTTTACAGAGAGATTTTGAAGGCTTAACAGTTAGATCTAAAGTTACTGGATATGATCATTTTAGTGCTGAAGATAGTAAATTAACTGTGAAATGGGGGTCATTCTTTAATGAAGGAGCTACCAATGTAGCTGTATTTTTTGACTACTACGACCGCGATAACATAAATGCACAAGAAGACCCAAGATGGGGAGCAGGAGATCATAGACCTTTTGTAGATGATGATTCACCCTGGAAAACAAGCACTTCTTTTAGAAACTTAAGTTCTAACTCTTGGTATGGTCAGTTTGATATGGTGAAGAGCAGTGAGCATGGAAGTAGTAATCCCTATAATCATGTTTTCACCGATTCAAATGGAGAATTTGAGGTTTTTCCTTTAGGAGATACCCGTTGTAACAATCGCTCAAGCCAAGGAGGCCAAATATTTGATACTGGGTATGGCACTTGTATCGCTCAAGATGGAAACGGGGCAATAAGAAGTAATTTCTGGGGTCCTACAGATGTTAGATCTGAACTTGAAAGAATGAATGTTGTGATGTTTATCAATCATGACATGGGTAATGGTACTGAAGCATTTACTGAGCTAGGCTTTTACACCTCAGAGAGTGATAGAACAGCTCATGCTTCGTATGCATTTTCATCTTCAAAACATAGAGTAGGTCCAGATAACTATTGGTTGAATCAAATGTCACTAGCAGATGGAACTGTATTGTTTGGTGGATGGGAATTGTATATCGATAACTATCGTTACATGGAAAGACAAAGATTAGTAAATGTAGAAAAAGATACTTACAGGTTTCTTCAAGGTTTCAGGGGTACAAGAGGTGCTTGGGACTGGGAAACGGCCTTTGTAACTTCTAAAGCTGAATCTGATGATGTAACAAGCAATAGAATATCTAATAATCTTTTAAAAGAAGCTTTATGGGATTCAACTCCAGCAGCTTATAACCCCTTTAGTGCAGGTCAAAATTCTAACATTGAAAGAACATTGATTTCTGTTTACAGAAAAGGTTCAAGCGAACTGACAATGTTTGATTTTAAAATGGCTAATAACGAATTCATGACTCTTCCAGCAGGAGATGTAGGTCTCTTAGTGGGATTTGAATATCGTGATGAAGAAATGGACGACGACAGAGATCCAAGATTAGACGGAACTATTACCTACACCGACTATGAAGGGGATACTTACCCGTTAGTTGGAGACGTTGTCAATTCATCACCAACCGGTGATGTTTCAGGTTCAAGGGACGTTACTTCTATCTTTACAGAATTACAAATTCCTTTAGCTGAATCAATGAATATGCAATTAGCTGTTCGAAATGAAGATTACTCTGATTTTGGCTCAGCAACGGTAGGTAAAATTGCTTTAGGCTGGGATGTAGCCCCATGGATGGCTATAAGAGCTTCTGTTTCAACATCCTTTAGAGCTCCTAATATTATTCAAGTTAATGAAAAGACCGTTGTAAGATCTGGAACAAGATATGACAGAGCAGCATTTCAAGTGAATGCTGTGCAAAATGTAGAGAATGTGATTGATTCTGATTCACGCTACACGATTCAAAGAATGGCTACTGGTGCTGCAGGCCTTGATGCAGAAGAGTCAGATAATGATTCTTTTGGTGTAGTTCTAACCCCAACAGACAATCTAATAATTACTGTTGATGCTTGGACTCTGGAAAAAGACAAAACTATAGGCTTGTTTGGTCGAGAAAACCAAACAGTTAATGACATGCTTTTAAGATTTGCAAATGGAACCAACAATTGTGATACATTTGCTGGAGACCCTTTAGTTGTAAGAGAAGCTCCTGATGCTGGTGATGCAGCTGGTTTTGCAGCAGCAGGTGTGTGTCCTTTTGGGGATATTAAGTATATAAAAAATAATTATACTAATATGGCTTTAAGAACTCTTGAAGGTACAGATGTTGGCATTTACTACAATATAGAGAGTGACTTTGGCGATTTCGATTTTAGATACAATGGAACGTTTCTAGATAAATACGAGCAAAAAGCGAGTGGAGAATTTGCTGAGCTTCAAGCCAAAAAAGATAGTGGTGAAATTCCAGAATCAATTCCTTTAAAAGGTTTTGGTGATCTACTTGAAAAAGATGGCATCTATGACAACAAACATTCTTTAAGGTTGTCTTGGGACAAAGGACCATATGGAGTTGCTTTAACTGGACTGAAGAAAGGTTCTTTCGTACAAACCTCATTAGGTACAAAAAATGGCATACCTTATCTTATTCCTAGTATGACTACATTAGATCTAACAATGTCTTATGACCTTCCAGAATTAAGTGGTCATAAAGCAAGAATTAGATTTGCTGTAAAAAATCTTGAGGATGAGAGAGCGCCCACAGCAGATAGATATTACGGATACTATGCTGATGCCCATCAAGATTATGGAAGGTACTACTACGTAGATTTCCAAGTAAAAATGAAATAGACATTGGGCCTTAAAAAGGGAGCATTTGCTCCCTTTTTTATTTAAAGTGGAATAGATGTCACTTATAAAAGAAAATTTTGGATTCCTTCTTGGAGTAGTGGTAGCAGTCTTAGTTCTGCTATTTCCTACTCCGGAAAACTTATCTCCTGAAGGGCATAAAACTGCTGCTCTCTTTCTGTTAATGGGAATTTGGTGGGCTACTGAAGCCCTTCCTGTTGCTGTAACAGCATTAGTTCCTCTGGCCTTATTTCCTCTTTTGGGCATAGTTGATATTCAAAGCGCTGCAACCCCTTATGCAAATAAAACAATCTATCTTTTTTTTGGAGGTTTTCTTATAGCAACAGCTATTCAAAAATGGGATTTACATAAAAGAATAGCTCTAGTGGTATTAGATTTTGCAGGTTCTAACGGAGCTTCTCTGGTCGGAGGGTTTATGCTAACCGCAGCTTTAATAAGCATGTGGGTAATGAATACTGCTACTACAATAATGCTTCTACCAATTGGATTGGCTGTAATTACTGTTGTTAAAGACACGGTTAAAGATCTTTCGGATAAAGAAGTAAACAATTTCCAGCTAGCTTTACTGTTGGGTATAGCCTACGGAGCTACTATAGGAGGGATGTCTACATTAATAGGTACTGGACCTAATGGAATGTTAGCGGCCTTCATGTCAGATAACTATAATCTAGATATTAGCTTTACTGATTGGATGATGGTTGGAGTTCCATTAAGTGTAACTATGCTTCCAATAAGTTGGCTAATACTTACAAGGGTCATCTTTCCTATTTCGTTTGAAACTTCTCCAGAAACAAAAAAACTCTTAGCTGATCTCAGGGTTGAATTGGGAGAATTTCAGGGTCCCGAAGTAAAAGTTTTTTATGTTTTTCTATTCACTGCTTTAGCATGGATGTTTAGAACAATTTTAGATGATTTACCAGGACTGGGTTATTTATCAGATGCCGGTATAGCTATGATATCAGCTCTAATACTTTTCTTATTACCCAGTGGTAAATCTAAGAAAGGGGTGTTGCTAGAATGGAAAGATGCCCAAGAAAATGTTCCTTGGGGTTTACTTGTTTTATTTGGAGGTGGTTTAAGTCTCGCCAACGCTGTTCAGAGTTCCGGACTTGCAGTATGGTTGGGAAGCCTTATACCGGGTGGAATAAGTACCGTGTTAATAATAGTTCTAGTTGTTGCTTTAATAATATTTTTAACTGAACTTACTTCTAATATGGCTACTACTGCAACCTTTATGCCTGTGGTAGCTGCAATAGCCATTCAATCAAGCTTTGACCCCTTGTTAGTGACTGCAGCTGTAGCTATCGCTGCCAGTTGTGCCTTCATGCTTCCAGTTGCTACTCCACCAAATGCTATAGTCTTTGGTTCTGGTCTTATTAAAGTTCCTCAAATGGCAAGAGCAGGTTTCTTACTAAATTTGATTGGTGTTTTATTGGTATCTTTAGTGGCTGTGTTCCTTGTTCCTTTCTTCTTATTATAATTTAGTTGCCTTTTGCTTTTGCTCCAGGTCTTCTTGTATCTGAAACACCGTAAAGATAACCTTCTTTTATAAAAATAGCCTGAACACTACCCATAGTAGTTGAAGGGTTTACTGTATGACCCTTTTCTCTAAGAATTGATAAGGTGTCTGGACTAAAACCTGTTTCCATCTCTAAATCTTTTCTCACTCTTTGGTTTATTCTTGGAGACATCACTGCTTCGCCAAACCCAAGCTTATGATCAATAATATTTGAAATGACTTGGGTTATGATATTAGGAATTCTGCCCCCTCCAGGAGAACCTAGAATCATCTCCAAATTGCCTTCTGGATTAAATACTAAGGTAGGAGTTTGAGTGCTAATCATTCTTTTACCAGGTTCTAATTTATTTGCTTCGCTTGTACTCAATGATACTTCTTCCGATTTTGAATAGAGATGAGAAAAATTTCTCATCTGATTGTTTAATAGAAACCCTCCCTTGGATACGGTAACCCCTGATCCAAAAGATGAACCTAAAGTATAAGTATTTGCAACAGCATTGCCTTCAGAATCAACGATTGAGAAATGGGTAGTATCGGGACTTTCATCAAGTTGTATACCTTTACCTGGAGAAATCTCATTTGGCGGAGTTTTCTGGGATAAACTAATAGTTTCTGCTCTTTCTTGAGCATATTTTTTATCCAATAAGCTCTTTATCGGAACTTGGTAAAAATCTGGATCTCCATGAAAACGAGTTCTGTCAGCATACGCCCTAACCATAGCCTCTGAGAGAATATGAAGTGAAGAAGCTGAGTTGTGACCAAGTTCAGAAAGATCAAAATTCTCTAAGATATTTAGGGTTTGTAATAAAACAAGACCGCCACTAGCTGCTGGGGGCATAGAAACTATCTTGTAACCCCTATATGTAGTTTCTATTGGTGCTCTACTTTTGGCTTCATAACTCATAAGATCTCCTTTTCTTATAAGTCCTCCATTCAATTTAGCATCTTCTACAATCCAGTCAGCAATCTCCTCCTTATAGAAAGCCTTTTCTCCTTTCCTACCTATTAAAGATAAAGATTTAGCAAGATTAGGTTGTTTAAAAAGTGATCCTACTGGTAAAGGTTTATTAGAATTATTAAAAAATTTCTTTTTTGAAACTTCATTTGCTTCTAAAGGATCTTTAGCCCAGCCTAGAACATAATTTAAATCATAAGGGACCTTATAACCTTTTCTTGCAAGTTCTATAGCAGGTTTTAAAACAGTTATTAAAGGAAGTTTGCCATGCTCTCTATGGGCTTTGATAAGACCTGCTACCGTCCCTGGAACAGCATTTACAATATTTCCAAATCTTATAAGACCTGAATCAGTTAAATACATTTCACTTTTAGCTAGGCTTGGAGATGCCGATCTATAATCGATTGAATGTACCTCACTTGAGTCAGATTTATAAATTAACATAAAACCCCCACCACCAATATTGCCTGCCCGAGGTAAAGTTACGGCTAAAGCAAAGCCAACGGCAACCGCTGCGTCGATAGCATTCCCGCCTTTAGAAAGTATTTCATAGCCAGTATCTGTAGCTAAAGAGTTTTGGCTAACAACCATAAAATTTTCAGCAATTTCAGGATGAACTCGATGGTCATAATCTAAGGTGGTTTGAGTTAGTAATTTAGTATTTGTAAAAATTACTAAGAAAAGAAAAAAGAGATACTTTTTTAACATTTAAATTTAAAGTTAAGGGCTAACTGCAATAGCTCCTGAATCAGGACGTCTAGGGTCAGCAGCTCCATAAAAATATCCATCATCAAATAAAATAGCTTGAACACTTCCCATGGCTCTTGTCTGATTTAAATTTTGACCTTTCTTTTCAAGAATTTTTTTTGTATCAGCACTAAACCCTTTTTCTGAATACAAAATATCTGGAGTCCATTGATGATGAAGACGAGGGCTAACAACAGCCTCTGCAACATTCATCTTATGGTCTATAACATTTATGATAACCTGCAAAACCGCAGTAATAATAGTAGGACCACCAGGGCTTCCAAGAATTAAATAAGGCTCCCCTCCTTTAAAGACCATTGTTGGAGTCATAGAACTTAAAGGTCTTTTATAGGGTTCAATTGCATTTGCCTCTGCTCCAATAAGCCCGAATTGATTTGGAACTCCTGGTTTAGAAGAAAAATCATCCATCTCGTTATTCATAAGAATACCTGTACCAGGAATTACAATCCCTGATCCAAATGAAGAATTTAGTGTATATGTATTTGAAACTGCGTTCCCTTCTTTATCCATAACTGAGAAATGAGTTGTGTCTGGGCTTTCATACCTAAAAGGATTTCCTCCTTTAATTTCTTTGGAAGGTGTTGCCCTAAAAGATTTTATCTTTTTATTCAATTCTTGTGCATAGGACTTACTTATTAAGCCTTCTTGAGGAACATATACAAAATCAGAGTCCCCCAAATACTTACTCCTATCTGCAAAAGCTCTTTTCATAACCTCTGCAAGTAAGTGGATGCTTTCGCTACTACCAAAACCCATTTCTTCTAAGTTATGTGCTTCTAATATATTTAACATCTGTATCAAATGTATACCTCCAGAACTACTTGGTGGCATTGAAACTATCTTATAGCCTCTATAACTTCCTTCAACAGGCCTTCTTAATGAAACAGAGTAACTCTTTAAATCATTATGAGTTATTAATCCTTTGTCTTTTTCCATGGCAGCTACAATCTTATCTGCTATATCTCCCTCATAAAAAGCTTTAGGTCCTTCTTCTTTTAGTTCTTTTAAAGTGGAAGCTAAATCAGGTAACTTGATGATTTCTCCAGGGAGGTAGGAATTACCATCTTGTTTGTAGTAGGCTTTGGCAGTTGCACTATCCTCAGTTAATCTTTTTTTATATCTATCCAATACATGTGAAAAATCATGAGAAACTTCAAATCCTTGTTGGGCTAATCTAAAAGCAGGATCTATAACCTCGGACCATGAAAGGGTGCCATAGTTTTCTAAAGCATAAGCTAATCCAGCTACTGTACCGGGAACTCCTGAAGATGATAACGAATATCGGGCCTTGTCCTTGTCATAGTTTCCAGCTTCATCTAGAAACATATCTCGAGTAGCACCAGCAGGAGCCTTTTCTCTGTAATCTATAGCTAAAGTTTCTTTTTCTTCAGCTAAATAAACAATCATAAAACCTCCGCCTCCAAGATTTCCTGCTCTTGGTAACACTACGGCTAAAGCTAAGGCTGTTGCTACTGCAGCATCTACTGCATTTCCACCTTGTCTTAATATATCAGACCCTACTTGACTAGCTATTTTCCTTTGGCTAACCACCATGCCTTCTTTCCCAATTTCTGGATGATAAATTGAGTTGTAATCAAAAACAGGTAATTCTTCTGTCTGACTTAAAGCATTTAAACTGTTTATTAAAAATGCTATTAAAACTATAGATTTCTTAAGCATATTTTTTTAATCTTCAATAGCTTGATATACAAGGGTTCTGAATTTATCTCCAGTTCCATGTGGGTTTACCAATAACTGAGTCATAAATAAAGCTGTTAATTCTTCCTTGGGATCTACCCAAAAAGTTGTACTAGCTGCCCCTCCCCAATAAAAATTTCCTTTGGAACCATACTCTCCAGCTAAACCTGGATCAAGAGTAACACCTACTGTTATACCAAAACCTTTACCTCGAGGATACTGTTTTTGAGATGTTATTTCTTCACTAAGATGGTTGCTTGATAGAAGTTCTATACTTTTTCTTCCCAAGACTCTGGTGTTCCCAGCTTTCCCATTTTTTAGCAGCATTTGGGCAAACTTCATGTAATCTTCTGCTGTTGACACTAATCCTGAACCTCCGTCGAAAACAACTGATTCCATTAAGTAAGGGCATTCATCTCTTTGAACTAAAAGTGCTGTAAGAGCTTTTGGGTCTATGCTGTCTGCCATTTCTGGAATGAAAGATCTAAGTATTGGGGCAAAACCATATAAGCTGGTATATCTGTGTTTCTTATCTTCAGGAACCATAAATGCGGTGTCATTCATGTTAAGAGGATCAAAAATCTTTTGTTTTAAAAATTTATCAAACGGTAATTTAGAAGCTTTTTCAATAACACATCCTAAAATATCCATACCTATGCTATAAGTCCATTGAGTTCCAGGCTGATGTTTTAAAGGTATTTCAGCAACAGAACTAGAAAAGGCACAAATATCTTCATAAGATTTTGCTCCTTCAAACCCCCCTTCTTGATTAGGATAATAATAAGGGAAAATTTTTCTTTCTCTGTATAAATTGCTAACAGGGTCTGGATCATTTATTGCGTAACTTAGTCCTGAGGTATGGGTAGCTAAGTCTCTAATAGTTATATCTCTAATAAGGGATTCTGTAACAACCTCATTATCCACCATTTTTTTATAAACCTTAGTTTGGCCAAAAGCAGGAATATATTTCTTTACTGGATCATCTAGACTCAATTTACCTTCTTCAATAAGAATCATTAATGCAACTCCTGTTACAGGTTTTGTCATTGAATAAATTCTAAATATAGAATCTTTTTGTAAGGGGATTTTATTTTCAATATCAGCATATCCATATGCTTTAAATTGAGCTAGTTGTCCTTTTCTCATAATCATAGCAACAAAACCAGGGATTTTATTTTGGTCAGTATCCTGCTTAAATTCTTCATATAATCTATCCAATCTCTCTGAAGACATGCCTGCTTTTCTTAATTTATAGTCTTCTGAAAAGGCGGACTCTATGAAAATGAAAGAGATTAATAATAAAGTAATTTTCTTAAACATAGTTTTCATCTTGTTTTGAATAATAAGTAAATTGGATCCAATTTAATCTCGAATCTTGACCTGAATAAATCTTATGTCAAGATATCTATATGGATTTGAACTTATCAAGCAAGTTGGCTTTAGTTACTGCTGCAAGTCAAGGATTAGGGAAAGCTGCAGCCATTGAACTTGCTAGAGAAGGATGTAATTTGGTTATTTGTTCTTCTAATGAAGAAAAAATAGCTAAAGCAGCTAAAGAGATTGAGAAAATAAGCTCAAGCAAGGTTACAGCAATTAAAGCTGATCTTAGTGACGATAAACAGATTGAACTTTTATTTAATCAAATAAATAAAGATTTCTCAGGTGTTGACATAGTAGTAAACAATGCTGGAGGGCCTCCTTTATCAACCTTTGAAAGTGTTTCTGATGAAGAGTGGGAAAAGGCGTTTAACTTAACCATGATGTCTGCTTTAAGAATTTCTAGACTAGCTCTACCCCATATGAAAAAACAACAATGGGGAAGAATAATCAATATATCCTCATACTCAGTAAAGACCCCTGTATCTGGTTTGTTTATATCTAATACTATTCGTTTAGGAGTTTTAGGATGGGCCAAAGCTCTATCAGATGAGGTGGCTAAAGATGGCATTACCATTAATACTGTTTGTCCAGGTTCCACTAGAACGGAACGCATTAATCAACTAATAAAAAATAGTGCTGAAAACTCTGGAAAAAGCTTAAAAGATGCAGAAAAGTCCATGGCAGCAAGTATTCCAATGGGAAGAATTGGAGAACCTGAAGAATTAGCTTCTCTTATTGCATATTTAGCTTCGGAAAAAGCAGCTTATATTACCGGAGCAGCTATTCAAGTAGATGGAGGGGCTACAAGGGGATATTAAATTAGGAAATAAACTCTTGGAACATAGATTCTAACTTACTAGCTTCTTTCTTTTTATACTTCAAAAAGATATAAGTTAGAAAAGAAATAAAACCAGCAATAATTAAAGGGGTAGCAAAATAACCTATGTAGAAGTACATATTTTGCTCTTTTGGAATTCCTCCACCATATAATTGCAATAATAGAGTAGCAAAGAATAATGCAGAAAAAACTATCTTCGTAGTTCTTATTCTTTCCTTGTATGCGGAACTGTCTCTAATTAGCTGTTCAAGAGAAAATTTATGCTCCTCTCCTTCCAACTTAACAGTTAATTCTCCTTCGCTGTAATACCAGTACATTTTCTTTATTTTCCTATTCTCTTTTAATTCTAACACTCATTCGTTGAAAGGCACTAGCCCTTCCTGTCAATCTTAATTTGGTATAACCTAAGCAACTATCTGTAAAACATAAGATTGAATTTCTTAAAAATTTATTTAAATAATGGGAAGATTAGAAGGTAAGGTAGCTATAGTAACTGGTGCAGCAAGAGGAATAGGTGCATCTATAGCAACAAAATTACATCAGGAAGGTGCAGATGTTGTCGTGACAGATATTCTCGAAGAGGAAGTCCACGCTTCTGCTAAAGCAATTTCAAAAGAATGTTTGTCCTTCAAACATGATGTGTCTAGAAAAGAAGATTGGGAAACTATCTGTAAACAGGTTAAAGAGAAGAAAAATAAAATAGACATCCTTGTAAACAATGCGGGTAGACTTTTATTTCAGACTCTTTTAGAAACTGAGGAAGAGGATTTTAGAAAAGTTCATGAAGTTAACGTATTAGGAACCTTTCTTGGAATGCAAATTATAGGAAAGGAAATGGTTAGTTCAAAGAATGGATCTATTATAAATATATGCTCATCTTCTGGAATAGAAGGCTCCAATGGATTGCTTGCTTACACTGGCTCTAAATTTGCTATTAGAGGCATGAGTAAAGTAGCAGCTTTGGAACTAGGTCCGCTTGGAGTCAGAGTCAATTCTGTCTACCCAGCAGGTATGAATACAATTATGGGAAATCCGCTAAGCCTTCCAAAAGAAGAAGTTGATTTGGGTTTCAAACAGTTCCCCGCTCAACGAATTGGAAACCCTGAGGAAGTAGCAAATGCAGTAGTCTTTCTTGCTTCAGATGAAAGTAGTTATTGTATGGGTACTGAACTAAGTGTTGATGGAGGAATGACTTCGGGACGTTATTACTTCAATGCTCCAGGAGCACCTGAAGTTTAATGAAGTGTTCTTTCTAGATTCATTAAACCAGAGAAATCATTCTACAAGCTTGCATTTCTGAAGGTTCTAATTCCTTTTCTTTTATTTCTTTAAATTGTTCAAAATTTCCAACAACTACTTGCCATACATTAACTTTATTTACTCCTTCAACCGCAATTGTATAGGGGCTAAAACCCATTGGCGCTATGGAAAAATCATGCAAAGAATGAGAAAAAAGATGCCTATCTACAAAATCTAGATAATCTTCTAGTTTATCTTCTGAGACTTGATCAAAGAAAGCTACGGCTCCTTCAGTACTTTTATCTTGGCCTATCCTTTTTAACATTTCTGCAGGAAACAACCCTCCGGTGTACCTAGCATTAATTTCAGTTATAAGGATATCTTTGCCTTTGATAAAGAAATCTAAACCACAATTTAATCCTTCAGGTGATGAATAACCCAGCTCTCTTGCATACTCACCTACTTTTAATAAAGCATTCTGTTGAGATTGATCTAACTCAAGATTTGCATTTAAATAGTTTCCTACCCACACACCTTCACTAAAAAGTATTTTTCTTGTATTCGCTATTTCAATATTTGTATCAGATACCAATAAATCTACCGTCATTTCAGTCCATTCGGAATGATTAAGACGTTGCTGCAAAACCAGCTCAAGGTCATCATCATATTCTTTTAGATAATCTTTAGCTGCACCAACTGAGTCAATTACAGTAACATTTCTTGCTCCTGAAAGACCCATAACCTTGAGCATTACCTCAGGACCATGATCATTAAGAAAATTGCTCACTTCTGGGCTGTCTAAATTATTCTTTGAACAAACAAAGGTTTGTGGAACGGGAATATTATTTTCTTCTGCTGTCCTTGCAAGATGCATTTTTGAATTGACGGTTTGACTCATCAACAGGCTTTCAGGGTCTTGATGTAATTGTTGATTAGATCTACTGATTAAGTGTATAGCGACAAGATCTATATCGCCTCTGTCTCTTTCAACGTTAGCATAATAGGAATCCATAGGATAATAAAAAGCGTTCTCCAGAGGTATTGGTTTTATACCCATGTTATTAAAAAAAGAATGATATCTTGAAAGTACCGTTTGCCATTCCTCCTTTTTAAATTCTTCGTAAAAGGAAGTTTTATCAGAAGGCTTACCCATGTAAAGTGAGGCTACCTGAAGAGCACACATCAAATTTTTATTTTCAGCATCATCTATTAACTGCTTAGCCGTTAGATTTTCTCTTAAAAAATGCAATTCTAAGTCGTCAGCTGACAAAGCATAAAAAACCGGTTTCTCTTGATTGGGGAAGAATGATCCTACTTTCATATAACAATTTCCTTCATAACCTTTTAAATATGGCGGACCGGACGAGATTTGAACTCGCGACCTCCTGCGTGACAGGCAGGCGTT
>CAJWPI010000010.1 GCA_913045055.1 uncultured Gammaproteobacteria bacterium
ATTGCAGAGATTACAGGACACTCGGAGTTTGATATTGGTAGAGCTGTCGGGATCTTAAAGCAGGGAAACTTGGTTAGGGTTTAGAAAACTCTTGCTGGGTGCTCTGGATCAATTATCTCTTGGATCTCAAATGCATTTCCATCACAATCTCTTCCGTATGTTGCTTTAACTATGCCAAAATCTTGAGGAGGAGCATGAAACTCGACACCATTATTGAGTAATCTCTTATATTCAACCTCTATATCAGTCACATCAACACAAACATGTGTATGACCATGATTATTTACAGGTCTATTTTTTTCCATTGGTTGAGATTCAGGTGAAGAATATTCAAAAAATTCTATCATTATATTTCCACATTTTAAAAAGCCCACTTTAGCTGAGCTATCTTTTAATCCAACAACATCATCAATTTGTTTTGACCCTTTTGGCCATTCCATTCTAGAAACCTCTTCAAAGCCAAAGTTTTTTGTATACCATTTCATCAACCTTTCAATATCTGGTGTTGATATTGCTGCATGATGTAAGCCATTAATAGCCATCTCTTCTCTCCTCCTAATCAAAATTCTCCAACACCAACTATACCAAATTAAATTTAGACTAGGTATACCCCCAACAAAAGGGTACAAAAGCCTTAAATCAAGAATCCTTAGAAATGGGTAAATACTTCTGTACCCTTCTGTACCACCCCTACCCTTAGTGTTTTAAGAAATAGAGTTGGTGTAAAAAAGTGAAAAAAAAGTTTAATCAAAATTAAATTCTCTAAAGTTTGGCCTAGAATTTTCTAACCAATAACTCAAGCTGCCTTTGTGATAATTATTTATTACTTTCCCACTCTCGTTTTTATACCAACTATCGCAATTTGCTGAAAAAACTGTTTTCTTCAGGCCTGCTTGAACATATTGATTATATTTCTGCATATTTTCTTTCTTAATGTCTATAGAGGAATTATTAGATTTCATAACCTTTTGAATACATCTTAAGATGTAGTTCACTTGGCATTCGATCATAAATATTATTGAGTTGTGACCTAAATTTGTATTGGGACCATAAAGCATAAAAAAA
Organism: uncultured Gammaproteobacteria bacterium; assembly: GCA_913045055.1. Lineage (GTDB taxonomy): Bacteria > Pseudomonadota > Gammaproteobacteria > Magnimaribacterales > Magnimaribacteraceae > CAJWPI01. The sequence continues at coordinate 1,066 of CAJWPI010000010.1, forward strand.
TTAGGAAAACCAGATATACAAACCCCTCTATGAGCTTCAGCTCCGTCGGACCACTCTTCATCTAAAGTCTTTTCTTTAAGACCAACGATCTCTAAAGGGCTTAGAAATTCTGAAGTTCTAAATCCTGTGCCATAAATAATCATGTCAACTTTTCTTTCTACCCCTTTACTATCAGTTATCATATCTTTATCTATTAAAGTTATAGGAGAATCTATAACTTCACAGTTTTCTTTTGCTAAAGTCTCATAGTAATTTTCAACTACCAAGACTCTCTTGCAGCCAAATGGGTAATTGGGGGTTAATTTTTTTACTAGATTAGGATCTTTAATTATAGATTTTATATAATTAATTGAAGTCTTTTCAAAAAATTTTGAATACCAAGTTCTTTTAACCAAAGCAAAATAATTACTCCCTAAAAGGATCCATATCCTTAACCTATATAATCTTAAAGAAAATGGAATGTATTTAAATATCCATTTAAGGATATTAGAAAATTCTTTATCTCTTCTTTGTATAGACCATTGAGCTGATCTTTGAAAGACATACAACTTCTTGGCATGTTTGCCGATACTTGGAATGAACTGAACGGCACTTCCTCCATTTCCAATAACTGCTATTCTTTTATTCTTAGTATCGTAATCGTGATCCCATCTCGATGAATGAAAAGATTTGCCTATAAAGCTTTCTTGTCCTTCTATGCTAGGAATATTAGGAGAATTTAATTGACCTAAACCTGAAATTAAAAATTTAGTTTCAGTTTCAACTCCTTGAGTATTTTTTAATAACCATTTATTTTTGTTTGGAGAAAAAGTAGCTGATTTAATTTCTGTATTAAACTCTATGTGAGAAAAAACATCGTATTTATTAGCACAGTATTCTAGGTATTCTCTTATTTCATGAGATCCTGAATAAACTCTTGACCAATTGGCTTTAAGTTCAAATGAATAAGAATAAAAATGAGAAGGCACATCACAAGCACATCCTGGATAAGTGTTATCAAACCATGTTCCACCTAATCCAGAAGATTTCTCAAATATTTTAAAAGAATCTATTCCAGCCCTTTTTAATTTAATGGCCATACAGATTCCTGATATTCCTGCACCTAAAATAATAATTTCCATCTTTACAGTTTAGGAAAAGATCCTTGTGAAATAAATAAAAAAATTTTTTTAAGTTAAATCTGGAAAAATTCTATTTAGTCCAGTAGAAATTAAATCTAAGCCTTTAATAAAGGTTTCTGGTTCAGAACCAAGACCAACTCTAAAGTAGCCATCCATACCGAAACTATCTCCTGGTACTACAAAAACACCTTCATTCTTCCTTAAGTTATGAATTAGATCTGTACTATTTATATCTAAGTTATATTTAACATAAATAAAGCCTCCAGCTTGCGGTCTAGTAAAAGATAAATTATTCGAATATGGAATTATCCATTTTTCGAAATATTCTAAATTTTCGTTGAGAAGTTTTTTTGCTCTTTTCTTAATTTTTTGGATTGTCATAGGCTCCAAAACTTTACAAGCGATGTGTTGAGACAAAATTGAACTTGCTACTGTAGTGTAATCCTTAATAGCCCAACCTTCTTCTATTAATTGTTCTTCTGCAGCCAACCACCCTATTCTAATTCCTGGATTTGAAAATGTTTTAGATAACCCTGATGTAACTAAAACTTTATGATAAAAGTTTTGAAAACTAGGTGTTTCAGAACCAGATAATTCCGTACCAATATAAACTTCATCTGAATGAATATAGGCTCCAACAGAATCAGCAATTTTTACAATCTCTTTCATTTCTTTTTCATTCATTACTGATCCTGTAGGGTTATTTGGATTACATACTGAGATCAACTTAGTCTTTTCAGTTACCATTTCTTTAAGCTTATCTAGATCTATCGACCAACCAAGATCTTCCTCTAACTTGATATAAGAGACTTTGGCTTTAACAAAACTTGCTACACCATTAATTGATAAATAGTTAGGTGTCATCATTACTAATTCATCACCTTCTGACATTATTAAAAGAGCTGTTATAAATATAGCTTCTGACGAACCAGCAGTTACTAAAATATTTTTATAATTAAATCCCTTATATAAAGAAGAGATCCTCTCTCTCAACTTAGGATTTCCTTGTGTATAACCATATCCAAGAGGTAAATTAATAAGCTCATCTAGTTCTGATTTACTCATTAATTCTTTTAAGCTGAAAGGTTCAATACCACTTTCAGTTAAATTAATTTTTACAGAATTCTCATAAATAGACTGGATTCTTTCTAAATCAAAAGATGGTAATTTCATCGATTCTTATTCCTTTTTAAATACTGGCTCTCTTCTCTCAGAGGAAGCTTTAATCCCTTCTTTAAAGTCTTTTGTTCCTTGTAATCTCTTTTGTTCGGCTAATTCCCAAGATATGACTTTTTCTACTTCTTCTGCTAAGCCATCCCTGATGGTTGATCTAATTGCTTCCACTGCTAAAGGTCCAGATGAAGCTATTTCCTGAGCTAATTCTAGGGCTTTATTTCTTAAATCTTTTTGAGGAACAAGAAAATCAACAAGACCCATTTTTAGGGCTTCCTCTCCATTGAATCTTTTTCCAGTTAAAAGCATATAAGCGGCATTCTGTGCTCCCACTACCCTTGGAAGAGTTACTGTAGTACCAAAACCTTGATGAAAACCTAATTTAGAAAAGTTAGCACTAAATCTAGATTCATTACACGCTATACGAAAATCGGCTACTAAGGAGACTCCCAATCCACCACCTATAGCACCTCCTTGAACTGCAGCTATCACTGGTTTTTTATTTTTAAAGAGCCTAACTGCCTCTTCATACAATTTACTGATTGGGTCTATGTCATCTTGTAATGAACTTTCTCCTACAAAATTTGCTCCTGCACAAAAATGTTTCCCTGCAGAACAAAGAATTATTGCTCTACATTCATCTATCTTATCCAAATCAGTTAATGCATCAGCTATTTGTCCAATTAAAATATAATCAAAAAAATTATTTGGAGGTCTATTAATTTCAATTAATGCAACATGGTCAGTTAACTTAATTGTTAATTCACTAAATTCTTTCATGTTATTTTCCTTCTTTTAGTTGTTGTCTGATTTAGGATCTAGATTTAACACTTTCATCCATCTTCTAGAACGAAATCTTAATATAAGAAGTACACCTTTAATAAAATAATCTGCAATTAAAGCAGAAAAAATCCAAGCTAGGGAAAAACCAAAGTAATAGAAAAGAAATGCTATTGGCACCCTAACTAGAATTAATCCAACTATTGTAATTATAAGTGGTGATCTAGTATCTCCAGCACCTCTTACAGAACCTCCAAGAGCAAACTCTAAAGCCATGAATGGCTGCATAATTGCTAACATCCAAACAAAAATAACAGCATAATTGACTACTTCTTCATCGTTGATAAAGAAAGTAGCTAACTCTCTAGAAAATATAGCAAGGATTAATCCTAAAAATCCCATAGATAACATGGTGAAGCCAGCAGCTTTATATCCACTTCTATAAGCGCCTTCTGGATCTTTAGCTCCTAAATACTGACCAGTCAATGTAGACCCAGCAATTGCAAAACCCCACCCCACAGTAAAAGAGACCATCAAAACATTTACACCTATGTTGTAAGCAGCAACAGCGGAAGTTCCATATAAAGCAACTATCCAAAAAAATGCGAGCATCCCAAATTGAAAAACAAAAGATTCCATTCCTGCAGGATATCCAACTTCAAATAATTGTTTCATTCTAGTGGAAGTCATAGAGCCTTTTTTTCCTATAGAAATAACTAGATGCTTTGAATACCAGAGGTACAGGTATATTAAAGATCCTGCACTAAATGATATTCCTCCAGCTAAAGCAGCTCCAACTATCCCAAGTTTAGGTAAACCGTATTCTCCATTTACCAAGCCTAGTAATAAATAAATATTTAAAACATTAGTTACTACACCAATATAAAGTGGGGTTTTTACATCACCTGCTGCTCTAAGTGCTGTAGAAATAACCATAGATATAGAAAATAATGGTGTAAAAGAAATAAGTATTTGGAGGTAGGTAACAGCTAATTCTTTGGTAGCCGTATCTAAACCAAAAATACCTATTACTTCATTTGCTGATAACCAAAGAAAGAAAACAGTTACGACAGAAATAAGAAGGCATATTCCAATAGAGGCCCTGGTTACTTGGGATGCTTCTAAGTTATTCCCAGAACCAACTGCTCTTGCTACAAGTGCGGTGGTACCAGCCATGACAGCCATAAGTAAAGCTTGAAATACCCAGAATATCCTCTGTCCTGTTCCAACTGCTGCTACAGGTCCAGCGCCTAGATTCCCTACAGCTTTTATCGCTACAAGTCCAACACTAGCAAATAATAAGTTATTTAAAATAGAAGGCCACGCCAACCCCCAAACACTTAAAGATTCTGGATGAGAAACTTCCGTATGTTGCTTACCTGCTTGTTCTGATTCTGATATATCTTGTCCCATAAAATTGTGCTGCATACTAGCATATATACTAGTAGACCATTAGCTAACTTCTCTCTAAACTAAAATAGTTATGGCTAAACTTTATTTCAATTATTCTTCAATGAATGCAGGGAAATCTACTGCCCTATTACAGGCAGACCATAACTATAGAGAAAGAGGCATGAAGACTGTTCTTTTTACCTATAAAGAAGATAATAGATATGAAGAAAATATGATTGTATCGAGGATAGGATTAAAAAAAATTGCTACTCCCTTTTCAACCACTACTGATTTATATGAGCAAGTTAAAAAAAGAAATAAAATAGAAATGATTAATTGTGTTTTAATTGATGAAGCCCAATTCTTATCAAAAGACCAAGTGAAACAGCTTGGCTACATAGTAGATAAAATGAATATTCCAGTTCTTACTTTTGGGATAAGAACAGATTTTCAAGGAGAGTTGTTTGAAGGAAGTAAATATCTTCTTGCTTGGGCTGATAATATAAAAGAGATTAAAACAGTATGTTGGTGCGGAAGAAAAGCAACAATGGTAGTTAGAGTAGATAAAGAAGGAAATATCTTAAAGAAAGGGAAGCAAATAGAGATTGGAGGAAATGATAAATACATTCCCTTATGTAGATCACATTTTAATTCTGAAGAACTTAACTAATAGACTATTCCGACTATATAACCAGTCATACAAGAAGCTAGTAAAGATGCATATAGAGCCCTGCCCCCAATTGAAATTAATTCTTCTTTTCTTTCAGGTATCATTGCCCCTAAACCGCCCAAGAGGATACCCACACTACTAAAATTACCAAAACCACAAAGAGCATATAACATAATTATTCTGCTTTTCTCTGATAATTCACTCGCATCGAGCTGAGACAAACTAATGTAAGCAAAGACTTCGTTTAATATAGTTTTAAGTCCTAGCAACTCCCCCGCTAACTGAGATTCAGTCCAGGAGATACCCATACACCAAGCTAAAGGTGAAAAAATCCATCCTGCAATCCTTTGCAAAGTTAGGGCTTCTCCGTTAATAAACGGAAGTGTGTAGAGAACAATATTTATTAACTCTACTAAAGCTATAACAACAATTAATATAGCAACTATATTAAGAAATATCTCTAATCCAGATCTTGTACCTTCTGTTAAAGCATCCATAGTTCCCTTGTAAAGCCTGTCATCATTAGACTCAGGAAATTCAGTTTTTTTGTCACTAGGTATCATCATGTTGGCGTACATAATTCCAGCTGGAACAGAAATAATTGAAGCAATTAAAAAATGACCTATTAACCCTTCTTCATAAAGAGGAGAAAGCATTGCAGTTAGTGCCACCATTAAAGAGCCTGCTATAGTTGACATACCAACAGTCATTAATATGAGTAGTTCATGTTTTGTCATTGAGGATAGATATGGTCTAACTAATAGAGGTGCTTCTACCTGGCCAAGAAAAATATTGGCTGTCGCGCTTAGACCCACTGGACCCCCAACGTTTAAAGGCTTTTTGAATAATACTGATATGAATCGGACTATTATAGGAATTATTTTCCAGTGCCATAAAACTGCTGAAAGAGCTGAGATAACTATAACAAGAGGCAAAACACCAAATGCAAAAATTGGAATGCTCTCAGGGTTAGAAATATCAAAAGGGGCACCAGGTGATCCTGGAGCTAAGTAACCAAAAACAAAAGCGGTGCCTTTATCTGTTGCAAGCTTAAGAGCTTCTACTCCTGAAGATAAATAACCAAAGAAGTTAGTAATTAAAGGGACCTTAACTAATAAAATTACAAGGATTATCTGCAGAACTATGGCATTAACTAGATACTTAATCTTGATTGATTTTATATTTTCACTAAATATTGCCCCTAAAGCCAAAAGTGCAAAAAATCCAATAAATGACTGTAAATATTCCATAATTTAAAGCAGTTTAATCTCTTTTAATCGTTGTTTTAGAAAATCTTCAGCCAATATACCTTGTGTATATTTATTAGGATTTTGTTTACTTATACAAGAAGGAAGAGTTTCTATAAACCAATCCGGATTGGGGTGAACAAAAAAGGGTATGGAGAATCTTGAAGAGTTTTTTTGTTCTGCAATTGCCTTAACTCTGTGTGTTGTAGAGATAAGTTTATGATTAGTAAACCTTTGCAGCATATCCCCTATATTACAGATTAAAATACTACTATCTACATCTATAGATAACCATTCATCTTTTTTTGTAAGTATTTCTAACCCTGGCTGATGCCCACCAATTAATAATGTAATCAGATTTATATCTTCATGAGCTCCTGATCTTTCTCCCTTTTCATCAGATTGCACAGGTGGGTAGTGAATTGATCTCATTACACTATTTCCTTCTAGAGCAGAATGTTCAAAGTAATCTTCTTCTATGTCTAAATAAACAGCTAAACTTCTTAATAGTGATATGCCTAATAAATCAAATTGGTTATAAAGTGCTTTTATCTTCTCTTCAAAAAGAGGTATATCTTCTACCCATTCATTAGGTGGCATCCACTTACTAAATTTATGTCCTTTATCTAAGCTTCTTCCTGTTTGCCAAAACTCTTTTAGATCTGGTTCAAGTCCACCCTTAGGAGTTTCTATCTTGAAAGGAGTATAACCTCTGGCCCCTCCTAAATTAGGCTGAAAATAGTCCATTTTTTTTTCTTTTGGCAGGCTAAAAAAAGATTTAAATATCATCAATACATCATTAATTAAATCTGCTTCAATGGTGTGATCTGTTATTCCACAAAAACCTAATTCTTCAAAGGCTGAACCTAAATCAGAAGAAAAGCTGGAGGGGTTCTCCATTTGGAGTTTTAAAGAAATTATAGGTAATGATTCAGTCAATATAACAACCTTAAACAATTAAGGTTAAAATTCTATACGAGATCAGAAAGAAAAACTTGTTATATGAATAAAATTTATGGTTTTGGAAATGCCTTAATAGACATAGAAGTAATTCTATCAGAAGAGGATTTAACTTCTTTAAACATAAAAAAAGGAAGCATGGTTCATATTAATGTTAAGCAAAGAGATATTTGGCTAAAAATGTTTGAAAATAAAATCCTTAGTAAAAATCCTGGAGGCTCTATAGCGAACACTATCTATTCTGCTACAACCCAGTTCTCTAACTGTTCATTTAGCAGTTCTGTAGGACCTGATTTAGAAAGAAAGTTATTTGATAAAGGATTTAATTCTAAGCTAACTCAAACTAAATACAATCTTTCAGATAAACCAACAGGCGTTTGCTTTATTTTTGTAACTCCAGATGGAGAAAGAACAATGGCATCTCATTTATCAGCAAACGAGGATCTTATTCCTGATTGTATAGATAAAAATATTCTTTCCAAAAGCGACTGGTTAATTTTTGATGCATTCTCTGTATGCACCAAAAATGGATTCAAAACTGCTAAATACGCCTTAAATATTGCAAAAGAAAATAAAATAAAAATTGGATTTGGTTTAGCAGATATTAATTTAGTTGAGTCAAATAAAAGTGAGATATTGTGGGTTTTGTCTCAGTCGATAGACTTAATTGCAGGTAATGAAAATGAAATAAGTCTACTCAAAGATTTTATTCCTAAAAATACAAATGTTCTTTGTTCTTTTGGTTCTAAAGGTTGTAAATTTAACTCATTAGAGATCAAAGCAAAAACAAATATAGATATTGTTAATACTAATGGTGCTGGAGACGCTTTGCTCGGTATTTTTCTCTCTAATATAGATAATATAAGAACAGAAGAGGCACTTAGGAAAGCTGTAGACTACGCAACTAAAGTATGCCAAGTTGGAGGCCCTCGTATATAAAAAAACGCCACTAAAAAAAGTGGCGCTTTCTTTAAATGATTATCTTAGAACTTATAAGCAAAACCTAAGTTAATTGACCAAGCAGATTGTCCATCTAAGTTTCTTACAAAGAAATTATCATCTGGATCTGTTCCTGAGATATTAAATTTACCATCAGTAGAGCCATTAACTAAAATTTGTTTACTAGCATTGTAGTTATATTCTTTAACTATACCCTGTTCATCATCAATCATATTTAATAAATTCAGAACATCAAGATACACAACAACCTTATGATCATTGAACAGATTGATATCTTGGGTAATTCTAAGATCTAGCCTTCTTAACCACGGACTATCAAAAGCATTTCTTGGAGCATAAGTACCTTTGTAAGCAGCTAAGGCAGTTGAATTCACTAACGCCATAACTTCGTCTGCTACTGCTGGGCTTGTGAAATTAACTTTTGGATCAGACTGACCTGATGGTATATAGGCTAAAGCATTATCTGAATAAAATGCAGTTCCATTAATTCCATCTGCTACCCACCAATTAGGGTCATCAAATAAAACACTATAAGGTTCTCCGCTTTTAGCAATATAAACTAAAGAGAATCTAGTGTCGTTAGAACCTATTAATTGGGCGGTGTAATCAAGGGTAGCTAAAAACTTATGTTCACTCATAAAGCTTGTTCTAGCGGCATCCATATTTTCACCATCCCATCTTGGCATATAGTTATAACTTGACTCAGCTTGAGAAGAAGTTAACCCATATACATCAGATGCATCCATGCGCGTATAAGCTGCCATGAATTTAATTCCATTTTCAAACTCAGTAGAAGCTGAAAGGGTTATGGCTTCTGTATCACCCTGATCGTCGTTAGTTAGCCAATAGTCTGACCTAGAAGTATTATAAACACCTCTACCGTCAAGAAGAGTTGCATCCTTTCTTAGCCCTAAATCCCTATAGAACACACCTTCATCTATTTCATCTACATTATATTCTAGTGATAAATCCCAACCACTTGATAGCATTAGATCTAGAGCTATGTTAGATCTCCAAGAGCTTGGAGCTTGAAAATCAGGATCTGTTCCTTGAGCATCTCCAAACCAAGCTGACCTTACTTGATAATTACTTGTAGGACCTAACCAGAAAAATTTTGGATCTGCAACACTGGCAGCAGGCATATTGCCTATAGTTGAACTATAAGACCTAAACCTATTGTAATCTGTTAAACCGCCTGATCTGGTATAGGCGTTTGAGTACCATACATTTGGGATCCTACCCAAAAAGAGCCCTCTTCCCCCTCTTATCGTAGCACTTGCAATTTTGTCGCTATTAAATAAATTAGTAGCATCATAATTGAAAGACATTCTGGGTTGAATTAGATCGAAATCGAAAGCTGCATTGTTAGGAACACCATTTCTCGCTAAAAAGTTTGGATTTAGTAAAGGGACATCAGGTGTTTTAACACTGTCATACCTAAACCCAAAAGTAACAGTTAAATCATCAGCTGCGTACCATTTGTTTTGAGCATAAAAAGTATCTTTTTCAATACTAAATTGAGCTGCTACTGAATTTACAGCTGCATTTCCTGCTAATGGAGTTTGAAATCTTAAATAACCCCATCTCCCTGCTCGAAAATCATCAACACCATCAAATCGCACTTCACCGTTATATCTAGCAATGAATAAATTATAGACATCGGTTTCTTCCCTTTCATATCCAAAAGTATATTCACTCTCACCTGCATCATAAGTACCTTTGAAAGTAAAAAAATCTGATTCAACATTAATAAAGTTTGCTCCTCTATATCTATCTCCACCTAAATAGATGTTGTCGCAGTTTCTACTATTATTGGGATCACAAACTTCTACATTGATTTCAGGAAAAAGATCATCACCCATCGACCCATCATCTTCTTCCATTTCGTAATTAGTATATTTAAACTTAGTTGAGAATTTATCTGTCCAATCGCTGTAAAGCGTGACTGTTGATCTGTCTATTTCAACAGGCTTTCTATACCAATTGTTACTAAAATGACCTACTCCATAATCCTGGGGTAAGTCACTTTCGCTACTGGATATATTGAGAACACCCCTATGGGAATCGTTAATAATTGCATTAATTTTTACTGTATATTCCTCATGTGTCTCAGGAAAAGTTATTCCATTTAATTTTCCAGCATCATAACCATAAGTGTTTAGGGCTATTGACTTTATTTCATCGGCTATTGCAGCAGTAACGTAATCAAGTTTATTTTGTGCGTTGCTGTCTGCAGTTCCATATAAAGCCGGTAAAGCCTTTTCAAAATCTTCGTATCCTATGAAGAAAAACAGTCTATCCTGAATTATGGGCCCTGAAAAAGTTAGAGTAGTTATCTCTTCTTCAAATTCAGGGAAGTCATTTCCATTCTGGTCTTCACCAACATTATCTTCGTTTCTCTCTGAGTAATAAACGCTTCCATGAAAATCATTTGATCCTGACTTAGTTACTACTGCTATAGATCCTCCTGTGGTATTTCCTCTTGAGACATCATATGGAGTAATATCTACAGAAATCTGATCTACAAAATCTAATGAAATAGGATTTCTCATTGTTCCAAATCCATTCGCATTCAGACCAAAAGGATCATTAAAGCTTACGCCATCAATTGAGAAATCATTAAATCTATTATTAGCTCCCATAACTGATATCTGGGTATCTCTGCTCGAAGCGCTGTTGATAGATACTCTAGGATCAAGTTTTGCAAAATCAGCTACCGATCTGTTGATAGTTGGAACCGCGTCCATTTCTGCTCGAGATAAGACTGTGCCTGTCCCCACTCTAAATGCTGAATCTCCTGCTTGAGCAGTTACAACAATTTCTTCAGCTTCAGTTCTATTTAAAGTTACTTCTATAGTGCCTGTCTTTGCAAATTGAAGATACAATCCTTCTAGACTTTCAGGGTCGTATCCAGGAGCAGAGATCTTAACTGTATAAGGTCCGCCTGCAGGTAAGAAGGAAATAGAGAAATTACCTGATGGGCTTGATGTTGTAGTTTTGCTAAGTCCTGTAGGGTTGTGTTTAACAACAACAGAAGCTCCGCCTACGTTAACAGTTCCTTTTAAGTTTGCAGTTGTATCAACATCTGTAAAAGCAGGAATAGCTAAAAAGGATAATAAAAAGATTAAAGAAATGCGTTTGAGGTAGGTAGTTTGCATAATTGTCCCCATAATTAAATTTAGTTTAATTTTTAACCATTATTTTTAGTAAAAAATTTAGTCAATAATACACCTCTTGGCCAATTGAAAATAGTGAAAATATAAAAATTTTCAAAAAAGTAACAAGGACTGACCTATTCAGCTTAATGAAGTGATGTATCGCTCTAAAAAAAGGTTAAATACCATTAAGTTGTATGTGATCATTTTGAAAATAATCTTGTAGAACTTTAGGGATTTTAATATTTCCTTCTCTGTTTTGTTTATTCTCTAAAAGAGCTATTAAAGTGCGACCTATAGCTAAACCGCTACCATTGAGAGTATGAAGTAACTCGGGTTTCTCTGAAGAAGATTTCCTCCATCTTGCCTTCATCCTTCTTGCTTGAAACGCTCTAAAATTTGAACAAGATGAAATCTCTCTATACTTTTTTTCTGAAGGAATCCAAGCTTCTATGTCGTAAGTTTTAGATGCTGCAAAACCTAAATCTCCGGTAGATAAGGTTACAACTCGATATGGAATCTCGAGTTGTTTGAGAACTTCTTCTGCATTTGATGTAATTTCTTCAAGAGCTGATTCTGAATCAGAAGGCTCTACTGCCTGAACTAACTCAACTTTTTCAAATTGGTGTAGTCTCATAATACCCCTAGTATCTTTTCCATAACTGCCAGATTCACTTCTAAAACATGGAGTATGACTTACCCATTTTAATGGAAGTTCTTTAGACTCTATTATTCTATTTTGTAACAAGTTTGTTACTGGAACTTCTGCTGTGGGAATAAGGTAAAGATCTTTTTCTCCTTCTATTTTAAATAAATCATCTCCGAATTTTGGCAATTGTCCCGTACCCATTAAAGATTGACCTGAAACTATATAAGGAACATAGACTTCTTGATATCCATGACTGACAGTATGAAGATCCAGCATAAATTGAATAAGTGCTCTGTGAAGTTTTGCAAGTTCCTTATTTAATACCATAAACCTAGTTCCTGATATTCTTGAAGAAGATTCTAGATCTATCTGAGAAAGTGATTCGGTAAGTTCTAAATGATCTTTGGGAGTAAAATCGAATAAAGGAATTTTTCCCCATTTTCTAATTTCTTTGTTATCTTTTTCGTTTTGCCCTTCGGGCACATCATGATCAGGTAAATTAGGTATATCTAGTAAAAGATCATTGAGATCTTCAACGACCTTTTCTAATATCTTATTTCCTTTCTTAATTGAAGCACTGATTTCAGTCGCTTCCTTTTCTTTTTGGCTAGTATCTTCTTTTTTTTGTTTTAAGTTTCCAATCTCTTTTGACAGAATATTTAAAGAAGCTTGGAGGTCTTCTATTGTTTTTTGATTCTCACTTCGTAAGGATTCTAGTTTTAACCATTTCTTTTTATTAAAAGAGTACCCGCGTTTAGATAATAAATTTATTACTTCGTCTAGAGAATTACGTATTTTCTTAGGGTCTATCATAAGTTTTAGTCTTTGTAACTTTCATAATGAATGATATCGAATCCAGGAGGAGAGGAAAAAGTGAAAAGATTTTTATCTAATTTCTTATTAGAAATATTGGTAAATTGAAAAGATACGATTTGCCCCAGAATATCTTCATATCTTAAAAATCTTAATAAATTATTAGTTGTGCCCATCTCTATCTCCTTAATATAACTTTCTTCTTCTATAGAATAAAGCCTGCAATCAGTCTTATCTCTTATAGTCTTACAAGAGTCCACAGAAAAAAATTGGTTCAGTTTATTTGGGGTTAAGGTTAAAAGATTAATAGGTATCTCTTTAGGCAATTCTTTTAGAGACTGAATTTGTACTTGTTCAAGATCCTTATCATATCTATAAAGATTTATACCATCTGAAATTAGTAGTTCATTTAAAGGTTCTTCGTAGACTAATCTAAACATTCCTTTTCTATTTGCGAATATTGTTCCTTTCACTGTCCTTTCTTTTTCTTGGTAGACAGTGCGTTGTATAAAGGATCCTGAAAAGAAATTATTACTGCCCAGTAATGAATCAATTGTTTTTATCTCTGAAGATAAACAGAATGAGAAAAAAAGCGAGATATATAATATAAAGTAGTAAAGCAATTTAGTCCTGAGGGGGAGCTGGTGCTAGAACCTCCCTATTTCCATTTGCAGCCATTGGACTTACTATACCTGCTGACTCCATTGTTTCAATAAGTCTTGCTGCTCTGTTATATCCAATCCTTAATCTTCTTTGCACGGCTGAAATAGATGCTCGTCTGGATTGAGTAACAAAAGCTACAGCTTCATCATATAGCTCATCTGCTTCTCCATTTTCTTGACCGTCTATATCTGAAGGAATGCCTGGCATTCCCGTCACCTGTCCTTCTTCTTGAGTTACTTCATCAACATAATTAACTTTTCCTCGATTTCTCCAATCCTCAGCTACTCTTTTAACTTCATCATCGCCAACAAAGGCTCCATGTACTCTAAGGGGAATAGAAGTACCGGCTGCTAGGTATAACATATCTCCTTTTCCTAATAGTTGTTCAGCTCCGCCTTGATCTAATATAACTCTAGAATCCATCTTAGAAGCAACCTGAAATGCAGTTCTTGCAGATATATTTGCTTTAATAAGTCCTGTAATAACATCTACTGAAGGTCTTTGAGTTGCAAGTAACATATGAATGCCCGCAGCTCTCGCTTTCTGAGCTATTCTAGCTATTAACTGTTCTGCAGTTTTACCTACAATCATCATTAGATCTGCTAACTCATCTACAGCCAAAACAATGTAAGGTAATACTTCTAGATAAGGTACTTCTTCACTATCCTCGTTATCATCTGGTTTCCAGGTTGGATCTTGAATCGGATTGTTTGTTTTAATAGATTCAAGTACTTTTTTGTTATAACCGTTCAGGTTTCTAACTCCAAGTTCAGCCATTAATTTATACCTTCTTTCCATTTCATTTACACACCACCTCAATCCACTAGAAGCCTCTTTCATGTCAGTAATTACTGGACAGAGTAAATGAGGTATGTCTTCGTAAACTGAAAGTTCTAACATTTTAGGATCTATTAGAATTAGTCTTACTTCTTCAGGTGCTGCCTTGAATAATATACTCATTAACATGGCATTTAAGGCAACTGATTTTCCTGATCCAGTGGTTCCAGCAACAAGTAAATGTGGCATGGAGCCTAGATCAGCTACTATTGCAGAGCCGCTGATATCTTTTCCTAAAGCTATAGTGAGAGGGCTGCTAGAGTTGTCGTATTCTAGACTAGAAAGAACTTCGCTGAGTAAGACGGGCTGTCTATCCTCACGAGGTACTTCTATCCCTATAGTATCTTTCCCTTCTATTACTTCTACTATTCTGACACTCGTTTTAGATAAAGACCTAGCCAAATCCTTATTAATATTAGAAATTTGATTAACTTTTAAACCTCTCGGAAGACTCAATTCTAATCTTATAACAACTGGTCCTGGTTGAATTGACTCAACACTAACATCAGATATTCCATATTCAGATAACTTACTTACTACTAATTCACCTAATTGATGCAGAGAAGCTTCTGATGTCTCGTCTGAGGACTCTTCATCTTTCGAGTCTAATAAAGAAATTTTTGGTGGATTCATAGATTCTTTATTTTGAAATAATTCTTCTTGTTTTTCTTGTTGAATTCTTTTACTTGGTTCTAAACTTTTTTTAGGCTTCAATACTTCAGCAGGTTTCGTTTTCTCTTTCTTATTGGTGTGTTCTAAAACTTTTTGTTGTCTTTCAATTTTCTCTTTTTTTAGTTTTTGTTTTTCTCTAATGTTAGAAATAAATTCGCTAACTTTTTCACCGAAATTGCCACCAGAGTTTCTCAGATATTGTTGGATTCTAAAAATTAAGTTGGTCCAAGAAACTTCTAAAGAAAGTGTTAGGCCAAGTAGAAGTAAAGTAATGAAAAGTAAGCTGCTACCTATCTTGCTCAACGGATTGAGAGTATAAGCGGCAACTGTTTGCCCTATTAAGCCTCCGCCCTCTTGGGGTAAAAAGGTGCTTCCTGGAGGCATAAAAATAGTAATCAAAGTTGTACCAGATAAAACCACTAAAAGCCAACCAAAGATTTTTAGGCCTAAAAAACCTGTATAAGCCTCCAAAGGTTGAATAGGCTTATTAGAAATTAAAAAATATTTTAACAAAGGCCACAGCAACCAATAAGGAACTAAAAAAGATACATATCCTACAAAGGTATAGAGAAAATCACTAAAATAAGCTCCCCAATAGCCTATAGAGTTTTTTATTTCTTCTGAATTTTCAATGACCCCACTACTGAAAGATTGTGTTGTCCAACTAGGATCTTGTGGTGAATAAGTAATTAAAGATAAAAGAGCAAAAAGACCTAAAAACCCTTGGACTATAAGCCAAGATTCAAACAATAATTTATTTAGTCTAATCCGAGATATGGGAATTGCTTGATCTTTAGATCTTTTTGTTGCTTGAGACTTTTTTACCACTTAAAAAGGTTTGTTTTACTTATTGTATAGATAAATTATTTATTGTTCTAACTTTACCTAATATGTAATTTTAAAATCCAGTTATAATTCACATTTATGAAAGACATTATAAAAAAGAAATTAATAATCTTAGGCTCAGGTCCAGCAGGCTATACGGCAGGCGTCTATGCTGCTAGAGCAGGGTTAGAACCCTGTCTTATTACAGGCATGGAACAGGGAGGACAATTAACTACCACTACTGATGTAGAAAATTGGCCGGGTGATAGTGACGGTCTCCAAGGTCCCGATTTAATGGATCGAATGCTTAAACATGTTGAATCACTTGAGGTTGAGGTCTTAGTTGATCACATTGAAAAGGTTGATATTAAGGGATCTCCTTTTCAATTACAGAGTTATGACAAGAGCTATGCATGCGAATCTCTTATTATTGCTACTGGAGCTTCAGCTAAGTACCTTGGATTACCTTCAGAAGAAAAATATTTAGGTAAAGGGGTTAGTTCCTGTGCTACATGTGATGGTTTTTTCTATAAAGAAAAGGAAGTAGCTGTTATTGGAGGGGGTAATACTGCTGCAGAAGAAGCTTTATATCTTTCTAACCTTTGTTCTAAAGTATCTTTAATTCATAGAAGAGATGAATTAAGAGCTGATAAAATTCTTCAGAGGAGATTATTTGAAAAAGAAAAAGAAGGAAAAATAAAGTTCTTCTGGAATCACATTTTAACTGAGGTAACAGGCAATGATAAGATTGTTACAGGTGTAAACCTTGAAAATGTATCTTCTAAAAATAGATTGGATCTAAGTTTGGATGGAGTCTTTATAGCTATAGGTCATACCCCTAATACCTCTTTATTTGAAGGTCAACTAAAAATGAATAATGGATATATAACTATTACTTCTGGACTAGAAGGTCTAGCTACAAGTACGAGTAAACCAGGAATATTTGCAGCTGGAGATGTTGCAGATCATGTATACAGACAGGCTATCACTTCAGCCGGCTCTGGTTGCATGGCAGCCCTTGATGCCGAAAAATATTTATCTGAAGTTTAGTGAAATATTTAAAAATAAAAAAAGAAGGTTATATATGTTGGGTCTACTTAAATAGACCTAAATCCTTAAATGCTCTTAACACAGAAATTCTTAAAGAATTAACAGAGTTTAATTCTTCTTTAAACGAAGATTTAGATTCAAGGGTAATAATTTATACTGGTTCTGGAGAGAATTTCTCGTCAGGAGCAGATTTAAAAGAAAAACAAAAACCTAAGACGAAACTTGAAGCCTGGAGAAAAAACTTTGGAAAACCAGCTATCTGGTCCTTTTTAGAAGTAAATCAAATAACAATTGCTGCTATAAATGGTTACTGCCTTGGAGGTGCAGCTTGTATTGCTTCTGCATGTGATTTTAGGATAGCTTCAGATAGCTCTATGCTTGGTTATCCAGAAATAAACTTAGGTATCAATTTAAACTGGCTAGGTTTGCCCTTAGCTGTAAGGTTGATAGGACCAGCTAAAGCAAAAAGAATTGTCATTAGTGGAGAGAATGAGAATGCTGAAACTCTGCTGAAATGGGGATTCTATGATGAGGTCCACCCCAAAGAGAATCTTTTGAAAGCTGCTAAAAAAATGGCTAACTTGTATGCCTCTAAACCTCCAATAGCAGCTCAAATGATTAAAAGAAGTGTAAATGAGTTAACTTATTCTGGAGATGACGCAATTATGCATATGGATTATGATCAAACTCTATTAACTCATGAAACTCGAGATAGAAAAGAAGCTATTATGTCTTTCTTTGAGAAAAGGGTACCTGAATACAAAGGGGATTAGACAACAGTCCTTTCTTTTAAAGCACTCTTTGCTTCTTCATATTCATTTATCATAGAGTCCACACATTCCCTAACTGTAGGAATATCATGAACGGTACCGATTCCTTGTCCTGAACCCCAAATATCTTTCCATGCTTTTTTTGAATTATCTCCTGAAAGACCACTGCTACCAAAGTTCATATCATTCTTATCGGCATAAGGAAGGTTATCAGGGTCTAGTCCTGCCTTTTCAACACTTGGTTTGAGATAATTACCATGGACTCCGGTAAAAGTTGGTGTATACATAATGTCATTTGCAGAACTTTGTACAATCATATCCTTGTATCTCTCAGATGCATTTGCTTCTTTTGTAGCAATAAACCTTGTACCTACATAAGCAAAATCTGCTCCCATCGCTAAAGCCGATAAGACTGAAGCACCATGAGAAATGCTCCCTGATAATGCTATAGGACCATCAAAAAATTCTCTTGTTTCACGAACAAGTGCAAAAGGACTCAAAGTTCCAGCATGGCCCCCAGCTCCTGCACACACTAAAATTAACCCATCTGCTCCCTCTTGAACTGCTTTCTTTCCATGCCTTATGTTGATTACATCATGCATTACTTTACCCCCATAACTGTGGACAGAATCAACAACAAATTTTGGTGCTCTCAAGCTAGTTATAACAATCGGAACTTCATGTTTAACGCAGATTTCCATATCTTGTTCAAGCCTATCATTGGAATGATGACATATCTGGTTCACCGCAAAAGGAGCCACTATCGCCTCTGGATTTTCTTTTTTATAAGTTGTTAATTCCTCTTTAATTTGGAGTAACCACTCATCTAACTGTTCAGCAGGACGTGCATTAAGAGCAGGAAAAGATCCAATTATTCCAGCCTTACATTGCTCTATAATTAATTTTGGATAGGAAATAATAAATAAAGGAGCTCCAATAACTGGAATTCTTAAATTTTCTTCAAGAATGTTATTAAGATCCATGCAATTTATTGGTTAGCTACCCAATAAACCATAGCAGTAACTATAACAGCAATTATTGCTAACCAAGCTATTGCATCAGCTTTACTATCTTCTTCTATTGAAGGTTTGTTTTCCTTTTCCATAGCTATTTCTTAAGTCTTTACGACTACTCTACCTATTTGGTTTCCCGATAAAATACTTTCTATCTCTGCACCTAATTCCTCAAGGGATACTTCTTTTGTAATATCATCTAATCTATCTAATGCCCAATTTTGAGAAAAATGCTCCCAGATATGTAATTTATCTTTTAAGGGAATCTCAACTGAATCTATACCTATTAATGCATTACCCCTAAGAATAAAAGGAAAAATAGAACTCTCAAAAGAGGCACCTCCTACAAGACCGCTACATGCAACAGCTCCGCCTGGAGTTAGAGAAGTTAATAAAAGACTCAAAATATCGCCACTAACAACATCTACCCCTACATCCCAAAGACTCTTTCCAATAGGCCTTCTGGTAACTTCTAATAATTCCTCCCTACTTAAAATTTGTGATGCACCTAAAGAAGTAAAGAAATCTGACTGATCTTTTTTTCCAGAAACTGCCGTAACTTCCGAGCCTAGTTCACTTAATAACATAGTTGCTATAGATCCAACCCCTCCTGTAGATCCAGTTACAACTGACTTGGTGTCTTTAAATCCAGCATATTCTCTAAAATTATCTAATGCATGAATAGATAAACCAGCTGTCAACCCTGCTGTACCTAAAGCCATTGCTTTTCTTGAACTTAGACCTTCAGGTAATTGAATAGCCCAACTAGCTGGGACTCTTATGTATTCTGCAAAACCTCCTGAGGTATTCATTCCTAAGTCATATCCGGTCACTATAACTTCATCTCCTTCTTTGAAATCTTTTGTTGAGGTTTCAGCTACTTCTCCTGCTGCATCTATCCCTGGCGTGTGAGGGTAATTTTTTGTAACACCAGGCATCCCTTTTGCAGACATTGCATCTTTGTAATTTAAAGAAGAGTACTCTACCTTTATTAAAAGATCATTTTCAGGAAGATTAGATAGAGATTTTTCTATAATTGAAAGAGAATAATCACCGTTATTCTCTCTAGCTTCAAGTGCCTTAAATGTTTTACTCATATTTAAAAAAATCTATTCTTATTAATTATTTCATAAAGCTTTAGTACTGTCTTTTCTATTAAATCTTGAGTAGCTATACCTAACTTTTCTCCAATAGGCTTTCTTTCATAATAGTCCAATTCAAGTAGATTGAACTTAGAAGATAATTTAAGTAGATAGTCATCTGCTGTAGCTATCTCATCGATGAGTCCTATTTTTTTAGCTTGGTCCCCTTGCCATACTTCTCCTGTAGCTACCTTTTTAACATCTATTACAGGTCTATTTTCTTTTACAAAATCTTTGAAGACAGAATGAAGTTCTTCTAGTTCCTTAATAAATTTCTTTCTTCCTGTGGGTGTATTTTTTCCTAAGGTTGTTAAGGTACGTTTATATCTTCCAGCTGTATGCATCTCAATATCTATAGCATTCTTTTTAAGAAGTCTATGAAGGTTAGGTAATTGTGCTATTACTCCAATGGAACCAACAACAGCCCAAGGGGCGGCTATGATCTTATTAGCAACACATGACATCAAGTACCCTCCACTAGCAGCTATTTTATCTATACAAACAGTTAAAGAAATTTTATTATCGGTTAAACGTTTTAATTCTGCAGCACATAATCCGTAGGCGTATGCTGAACCTCCACCACTTTCAACTTTTAATACAACTTCCTTACATTTTGATTTTGAACTTAAAATAGCATTTATCTCTTCTTTTAATTTATTAACGCCCGTTGCTTGGATATCCCCGTAGAAGTTCAGAACATAAACTGATTGCTTCTCAGGAGATTTCTGTTTCTTTTTCTTTTTATTTTTATCCTTGATAAATTTTTTAAAGGATTTTTTATCCATTTCTGAGCTCAAAATAGCCGTACCCATTTTATCTAACCGCTCTGAAAGATTCTTTATTATGAGGTGACCTTTTTCTCCAAATTTTTTATGTCTATTCGCACTAGAAATTATTAATAAAGGCAGAATAATGACTATTACTATTGTAACGACCTTAAGTAAGAAGAAACTGTAATCAATTAGTAATTCGATCATTCTCTTCTATTTGGGCTGCATTCTGATGGCACCATCTAATCTAATTGTTTCACCATTTAAGAATCTATTCTCTACTATATGCCTTACCAAAGAAGCATACTCTTCAGGTAGGCCTAGCCTTTTTGGAAATTGGGTCATTTCAATAAGAGGTGCTCGTACTTGGTCTGTAGCCATTGCCATCATGGGTGTATCAAATATTCCTGGTGCTATTGTATTAACTCTGATACCCATTCTTGCTAGGTCTCTAGAAATTGGTAGTGTCATTCCCACCACACCTGCTTTACTTGCACTGTAGGCTGCCTGTCCAATTTGACCATCAAAAGCTGCAACTGAAGCAGTATTTATTATTACTCCACATTCTCCATCTTTTTCTGGTTCATTATTACCCATTTCTAATGCTGCTAATCGAGTTACATTAAAAGTTCCTGTAAGGTTAATGTCTAAAACCGTCTTATAGTAATCAAGTGGGTGTGCTCCATCCTTTCCTACAGTTTTACTAGCACTTCCAATACCAGCGCAATTAACTAAGATATGAATTGATTTAAATTCACTTTTTGTTTTAGTTATAGCTTCTTTGATAGAAGTTTCATCGGCAACATTAGCTATACAAAATGATGATTCCCCATCAATAGATTGAGATGCATTAGTTGCATTTTCTTCATTGACATCTAGAAGCATGACTTTAGCCCCAGCACTGCTAAGTTCTTTTGCAGTTGCTAAGCCTAGACCAGATGCACCTCCTGTTATAAGTGCTACTTTTTCTGAAATATCCACCTTTTCTCCGAACTAAGTTTTACAAAGGTGCTGCATATTACACGATAAACAGAGCGAGAAAAACCTCTAGTAAAAGGATATTGCTCCTTATGCACCCAAAAAAGAAAAGATAAAGATAATTTGCACCATTTAAAAGCATAAAAATTAGGAATGGTCATATAAACCATCAATAAAGATAACAATTATTAGGCACAAAACTTGCATGTATAAATATGAATTTAAATTTTAACAGGAGTAATGAATATGAATAAAACCTATAAGTTAATTTTTATTGGCTTAATTTCAATAAATTTTCTCTCAATATCGGCTGCAGATTTTGAATCTAATGTAGCTATTTCTTCAGATTATATATGGAGAGGTTGGACACAAAGCAATGAAGACCCTTCCATTTCAGGAGGTTTTGATATTTCTGGAGAGAATGGATTATATTTTGGAACATGGGCTGCGAGTGTAACGGGAGGTACAGAATTAGATTATTATTTTGGTTATTCTAACGAAACAGAAGATGGTTTTGGTTATGACATTGGATATATAGGGTATACATACCCACAACATGACTCAGCTCTTGGTCTAGACTTAGACTTTGAAGAGATTTATCTCGGTCTATCGTATAGTTTTGTTGGACTCATTTATTCAGCGGGTCAAGATGATGCAGAAGACAATTTAGAATTATCTTTTTCAATCGGCGATACAGGTTTAGCAGCAACATTTGGACAGTACGATAATATAGGTGACTACTACTCTATCACTTATGACCTCCCTATGGAGTTAGCTGGATTAGCAATTTCTCTAGGTTATAGCGATCTTAGTGTAGATGGCGATTCATCTTTAGATGAAGATGGTTTTTTTATAACTTTCTCTATGTAATTAATTTCCCATTAATTAAAGCAAAGTAAAAAGCTAGATTGTTTTCTGGCTTTTTACTTATTTAATAAAGGAGCGGCATAAGTAGTTAATATTTTTTTTCTTAAGTCAGCTTCTACGCCATTAAATCGTTGCGTTACTTTTTGAATTTCCTCTTTAGTAACAACAGATTTATCATATATCTCATATCTACTGTCTTTTTTTGAAAGTTCAAAAGCTGCTATATGGTTTATTGGCCAAAGCTTAAAATTATTTGTAATCTTGTCATCAATGACTCTAACTAAGTCGTTCATCTCTCCACTAAAATTTCTTAAGGATTTACATATATGCAAGTGCACTCTTCCCTTCAAACCTGTTATTCCTTGAACAAGTTCTTTTATATCGCGTTGATTATTTTCTTCTTGTGATAATTTTTCCCATCCTTCCCAGCCTGTTGCCTTTACTTTGTCTAATGGATCAAATTCATAAGAAATAACAATAGGAGTTAAATTTACTTTCGATACCCATTCTGGTAAAGAATGTCTTTTTCTTGAGTCCAAGTAGAGCATTTTCAGTACAGCTTCTTCAGTAAAATCATTACCATCATTTGCTCTTCCTTCTTTTTGTGCAATCCATATACTTTCTTGATCATTAGTCAATGACATGTATATATAGGCAGACAATCTTTTTAATTTAGTATAAGTTTCTTTCATCCCAGAAATCTTTCTATGAACTACAAAACTCTTGTTCAATCTCATCAATTTTTCAGCAAAACTTTTATCTAATAAATTATCTCCTATAGCTATTCTCACAGTATTCATATTTCTTATAAATAAAGAGTAATTTAGAAACAGAGGATCTAAAGAAATATCTCTATGATTTCCTATATATAACGTTGGTATTTTTAAGAGATTTTCTTCTCCTGAGACGCTAAATCCAGAGGTGGTCGTTTTAATCATGGATTCTACTAAAGGTGCCAATGATGATTGAAACTCTTTAATTGTTTTAACTCCCTTAAAATAGTAACTAAACTTTCTTTTTACTATTCCTGTAATGATCAAAGGAATCAACTTAGATAAGGTGGGGAAATTTATTTTTGCTAACTCTGAATGGAATAGGTGATCTTGAATAAGAAAATTTACCTCAGTCTCAACCTCCTCGTTAGTAAAGGGTCTTATTGAATCAAAGTCTTGAATCAAATTAATTTTTTAAGCTATGACAAAAGAGTAATCATTATTCCTGCAGCTACTGTCGATCCTATCACTCCCGCCACATTGGGACCCATTGCATGCATTAACAGAAAGTTTTGAGGATTTTCATCAAGTCCTACTTTGTTTACTACCCTAGCTGCCATGGGAACAGCAGATACACCTGCAGCACCAATTAATGGGTTAATTTTAGTCTTAGAAAATACATTCATGCCCTTTGCCATTAAAACTCCGCTTGCTGTTCCTATTGAGAATGCTACAGCTCCCAATAGAAGTATTCCCAAAGTTTCTGTTTCTAAGAAACCGTCAGCTTTTAGTTTTGATCCAACTGCTAATCCTAAAAAAATTGTGACTATATTAATTAGGGAATTCTGGACAGTGTTGTTTAGTCTGTCCACAACTCCCGCTTCCCTCATTAAATTTCCAAGACAAAACATACCTAGTAAAGGTGCTGAAGCTGGTAAAACTAGAGCAACCACTAAAACCAGAAGAATAGGAAAGAGTATTCTTTCAGTCTGGCTAACCTCTCTAAGCTGGATCATTTGTATAGATCTTTCTTTTTTAGTTGTAAAAAATTTCATAATAGGAGGTTGAATGAGGGGTACTAAAGCCATATAAGAATAAGCAGCTACTGCTATTGCCCCTAATAAATCTGGTGCGAGAATACTCGATACATATATTGCTGTTGGTCCATCGGCTCCTCCAATAATCCCTATAGCGGCTGCATCCTTAATAGAGAAATCAACTAACCCTGTTATAGATAAACCCACAGCACCGAATACCGTAGCAAATATTCCAACTTGAGCTGCTGCTCCCAGCAACATAGTCTTTGGATTTGCTAATAGAGGCCCAAAATCAGTTAAAGCCCCTACTCCCATAAATATAATTAAAGGAAAGGCAGTAGTTTTAATACCATTCTCATAGAAAAAATATAAGATACCTCCAGGGTCAGCAAGACCTGCTTCCGGTATGTTTGCTAATAGACCTCCAAAACCAATTGGTAAAAGAAGTAAGGGTTCAAATTTCTTTGCAATGGCAAGATATAACAAAAGTAAACAAATAAGGATCATGCTTAGTTGTCCTAAGGTTATATTCAAAAGGCCAATAATTTCGGTTATTTCCATTTTCAACTGAGAGAGATCATTATCTCATCTACCGCAACTTCATCGCCTTCAGATACATGAATAGTTGTTACTATGCCAGATTCTAACGACTGAACTTCTGTTTCCATTTTCATAGCCTCCAGAACAAGCACTACTTGACCTTTATTAATTTGATCACCTTCCTTTACAAGCACTTTATGAACGTTACCTGCAAGAGGACTTGGTATCGAGATACTGCCCTGATTATCATTAGTTTCTTGCTTAGTTTGCTTTGGTATTTCTGCTTTATTAGAGAGCAGAGTTGCATCAAATCCATCAACTTTTACTATGAACTCTTCATTTTCTACTATCACTTTGTAATGACCCTCTGATTGTTCTATTACTTGAGCTGGGTTTTCTTCAAAGAAGTCTTTGTCCTCTCTGTTAACAAAAAACTTTTCTGCTACTTGAGGAAAAATAGAAAAAGTTAATAGGTCTTCATCCGATTCCAAGTCTGCATGAAAATTTAAAGATTTAGCTTTTTCTTTAAAATCTTGGTGTAGTTTTTCTAATTCCGGTTCAATTAAATCTGCAGGTCTACATGTAATAGCTTCTTTCTCCCCTAGAACTCTTTTCTGAAGTTCTTTATTTACATCAGAAGGAGTCTTGCCATACTCTCCCGAGAGTAGATCACTAGTTTCTTTAGATATACTTTTATATCTTTCTCTAGATAAAACATTTAAAACTGCTTGAGTTCCTACTATCTGTGAAGTAGGTGTAACTAAAGGTATAAAGCCAAGGTCTTCTCTAACTTTAGGTATTTCTTCTAAAACTTCGTTAAGTTTATCGCTAGCTTTCTGTTCTTTTAATTGATTTTCCATGTTAGTAAACATACCCCCAGGTACCTGGGCAACTAGAATTCTGGAGTCTATCCCTTTTAGTGAGCCTTCAAACTTTGAATATTTTGCTCTTATAGGCCTAAAGTAAGCTGCTATCTCTTCAAGCTTTCCTAAATCTAAACCAGTAGCACGAGGAGTATCTTGAAGAATAGCTACGATAGATTCAGTTGGAGAATGACCATAAGTCATGCTCATCGATGAAATAGATGTATCAATATTATCGATTCCTGCTTCTACTGCCTTTATAGCAGTAGCAGTAGACATTCCCGTAGTTGCATGACATTGCATGTGTATGGGTATTTGTAATTCTTTCTTTAATCTTGTTACTAAATCATAAGCTACATAGGGTTTTAATAAACCTGCCATATCTTTAATAGCAAGAGAATCTGCTCCCAAGTCTTCAATATCTTTTGCTAGATCTATCCATGTGTCTATGGAATGAACTGGGCTAATAGTATATGAGATTGTTCCTTGTGCATGTTTACCATTTTCTCTAACAGATTTTATAGCTGTTTCTAGATTCCTAGTATCATTCATAGCATCAAAAATTCTAAAAACATCAACTCCGTTCTTAACACTAGTATCAACAAACTTTTTTACTACATCATCTGCATAATGCCTATAGCCAAGGATGTTCTGACCTCTTAGCAACATCTGCTGCGGAGTATTAGGCATCGCCTTTTTTAATTCCCTGATTCTTTCCCATGGGTCTTCGCCCAAGTACCTTATACAAGCATCAAAAGTTGCTCCTCCCCATGATTCTACCGACCAAAAACCTACGCTATCTAGCTTTTCTGCTATGGGTAACATATCGTCTAATCTTACCCTTGTAGCCAGTAAAGACTGTGATGCATCTCTAAGAACTACATCTGTTATACCAAGTGGAGTATCTGAATTCATAATTAACCTCTATTATTATGAAATTTAATAGCAGCTTCCTTAACTGCCTGCTCAAGATGAGCATCCTTTTTTTCTATTGACTTAATTGGAGCTAGCTTTAAAACAAATTGTGACATCAAGGAAGTTAATAAAATTAGAAGACAAAGAAATACAAAAACTGTTGTTAGTCCATATAACAGTAGATTGGTTGCCTCCGCTAATAGTTGTTGTGCCAAGTTTTTACCTTTAAGCTAATTTTATCATATGAGTAATTTAGGAAAAGTAATGTCATGATAAGAAGTGCTCCATATGACTTCAGATCTAAGGAAGAAAATAAAAAATATTTTTTTAATATAATTACCTAAAATAAATTTGGTTGATATTATTAATTTACGAATTCTAAATTAAACAGTTTGAACATGTATAGAGTACATCCATATTTTGAAGGTTTTTCTTTTTTTGGTTTTGTACATAGAGGGGGGAATGAAAAAGAAACTGAGAATACTTTAGAAGCTTTTCAATATTCTTCAGATTTAGGTTTTATCTTTATGGAAACCGATGTTCAAACAAGTAAAGATGGAAAAATAGTAATCTTTCATGACGACAACCTTGAAAGAATGGCTGGAGTTCAAAGTCAAATTAAAGACCTTTCTTTTCAAGAAATCAAAAAAATAGAACTTAGAGATGGGGGTAGAATACCGCTTTTATCTGATGCTTTGAGTTCATTTCCTAATTTAAGATTTAATATAGATATTAAAACTGAAGATGCAGTAGAAGAAACAGTAAGGCTAATAAAATCTCATAAAAGCTTAAATCGAGTTTGTCTTGCTTCATTCTCTTCTTCAAGACTGAAAAAAATTAGAAAGATAGCAGGAGGAGGTTTATGCACTTCTTCTGGTCAAATGGATATTGTTAAGTTAATAATAAATAGTCTAGGATTAAATTTAGAAATTCCAGAAGGCGAGTGCGCACAAGTGCCTATTTCACAATGGGGAATACCGATTGTAACCAAGAAATTTATTCAAAATACCCATAAATTAAATAAATTTGTGCATGTTTGGACAATTGATGATGAACCAGAGATGGAACGTTTGTTTCATTTAGGGGTGGATGGGTTAATGACTGATAAACCTTCAGTATTAAAAAGATTTATGGAAAAGAAGGGTTTATTTAATTCCTAGGCACTTTTCGTAGTAAGACTAAGCCAGGTATGAAGAGTATTAGTAAACTTAAAATACCTAAGCTAGGACTGTCGGTTACTAACGCTATGCCAGAGACCATAAATGGGCCTATAAAAACAGATGATTTCCCAATAAAATTATAAAATCCAAAAAATTCTGCTGCTTTCTCTGATGGTATTAGGGTACTAAAGAAAGATCTACTAATCGCCTGAACACCTCCTTGAACTAAACCAATTACTGAAGCCAAGATAAAGAACTCAACTGCAGAGTCCATTTGAGCACTAAAGATTACTACAAAAATATAAATTACTATTGCAAAAGAAAGAGACTCTCTATGTCCAAATTTATCTGCATAAAAACCAAAGATTAAAGTAGCTGGAAAACCAATAAATTGAGTTAGGAGTAATGCACTAATCATTGATTGAGCTGAAAGGCCTATATCAGAACCATAAGAAGTAGCCATTCTTATGATAGTATCCACTCCATCCATATAAAGAAAATAAGCAATCAAGAAGATTACCACCCTCTTATATTGCCTAATTGATTTTCCTGTTTCATATAAACTGCTAAATCCATCAGAAATAATTTTAAAAATAGGTTTTCTTTTATCTTGTAGATTGGGTTCATCTACATTCATGAATAGAGGAGTAGCAAAGATACTCCACCATAGAGCTACTGAAAGAAAAGACCATAGAACTGCTTCAGTTTGTGAATTTAAACCAAATAAATTAGGGAATGAAAACATTAAAACATTTAGAAGAAATAACAGCCCTCCCCCTAAATACCCTAAAGAGAAACCCAGAGAAGAAATGTTATTTCTCTCATCCACTTTAGATACTGAAACTAAAAGAGAATCATAAAAAATATTTCCGCCAGAAAATCCTATCACCCCAAGAGCGTAGAAAGTTGCAGCAACTTTCCAAGAACTCTCAGGTATAAAAAACAGGTACCCAGTTGAGATTATGCCAAGAAAGGCAAAAACAAATAGAAACTTTTTTTTAGAACTTCCAGAGTCAGCAAAAGCTCCTAAAACAGGTGCGCTGATTGCAATTAATAATCCCACAAAAGAGTTTACTGAACCTATAACAAAAGTACTCTCAGCATCTGAAAGATCGGAAGCCCAATAAGATTTAAAAAATAAAGGAAAAAAACCTGCCATCACAGTAGTTGCAAAAGCGGAGTTAGCCCAATCATATACTGCCCAACTAAAAGCAGATTTATTAATTTCTTTTTGACCTATCCTCATCTTGTGTAAATAATATGAATAATATTTAGGAATATATAATGGAAGAAGATAAAAAAACGATAATTACTCTAGGTGTTTTCTTTAGTTTAATAGGAGTTGTAACTGTGGGATTGATTGTACTTTCTGTATACCTTAGTTAATTTATTAGATTTCTGAGTTTTTTATTGCTCCTAAAAGATGAATTGTTTCTTTTATGCCTTCTTCTAAATCATCACTAAATTTGTAACCCAAGGATTCAACTTTTTTAGATGAGACTTCATAAGATAGCTGATTCATAATTTCAGTGTCCACAAAATCTATTTTGACCTCTTTGATATATTTTTGAATACAGCTTACTACCTCCTTGACAGTGCAATTTGAAGTAACAACATTAAATATTTCACCATTAAAAATATTTTTTTCAATGAAAAATTTAATGACATTCACTGCATCATTTAAACCAAGGTAGGGTCTCTTCTGATCTAGGGCTGTACTCCACACTGACAATGACTCTCCTAAAGTGGCTTGCCAACAAAATTTATTTACAGCGGTATGGAAACGCATGCCCTTTGAAGAACCAAATATAGTTCCTAATCTGAGAATAACAGCTTTAAGCCTGTTGTTAATGACTGCTTCAATTATTTTTTGCTCAGACATTAATTTTGTTTCAGCATAAGGACTTTGGGGTAATAGATCTTCTTTTGAACAATTTTCATCTACTTCTTTTTTTTGGCTTCCATAAACACTTGTTGTTGAAGGAAAAAGTAATTTACATTTATTTGCTTCACAAGCAGATATCACTTTAAGAGTTCCTTGATAATTGACTGCTTCTACTTCATCTTCTCTTTCAAAACTAGTTGCAGCATCTGTTAAAGCTGCTAAATGAATAACTACATCTATATCTTTAAATAACTTATTAAGATCAGCATCAAGTATATCTTCTTGATGATAATGAAAATTAACATCAGAAGGTAAATTAAAAAGAGAAGAAAATCTTTGAGTTGATAAGTTATCGATCATGGTGACTTGACTATAATCACTCCCTGTTAAGCTATGAATTAACTTAGATCCAATATGCCCTAACGAACCTGTAATAAGAATCCTCTTAGTCATTTAAATAGTACTCTAGACATTGTGAATAATAATCTTTGGTAATTTTAAGGCCTTCTTCTAAATCAACAGAAGTTTTCCATCCTAAAATAGATTTAATCTTTTTATTTGTAAATACTGCATCTCCTACCTCAATGGTTTCCCTATCTTCAGGCCAGTCCAACATAGAAACTCCGCCTCCTATTACTTCTGCCGTTTTCTCAGCTATTTCTTTAACTGAAAAATGATCGTCAGAAGAGGCAATAAAAGTTTCTCCTTGAGAATTTTCTGATAAACAAGCTAAGTTTAGAGCATTAACAGCATCATCAACAAAAATAATATTTCTTAGTTGATCTCCAGGTTTAAATACAGTGATTTTCTTCTTTTGGAGAGCTAAACCGATAAAAAAATTATTAAAAGTAAAGTTTGGACTATGGATAGCAGCTCTTGGACCATAAACGTTAGGCAGTCTAACTACACAACATCTTAATCCATAAGCCTTGGCATATAAAAGAGTGTATTTTTCTCCAACTACCTTATTTGCTGAATACATATCGGTAGGGAATTCAGGGTGTAATTCATCACTTGGTGAAGACCTCATAGGTCCTATTTGTGTAGTTGTACCAATATGGACAAAAGAAATATTGGGCTCTAAAGTCTTAATTGATTCTAGAATGTTTAGAACTCCTAAGGTATTAGTTCTTAAATTTTCCCAAGGTTTCTTCATAGAAATTGAGTGAGAAGTACTAGCAGCAGCATTAAACACAATGTCTTTTCCTTTAACAGCACCAAGAACTGTATCGTAATTAATTATGTCTTCTTTTAGGATCTCAATATCCGATTCTATATTACTTATATTGAAAGAATTACTTCCAGATTCAGGGTCAAAATTATCTAGTATGGTTACTTCAGCTCCCTCACCTTTTAAACTATGTGCCAGATTACTGCCTATAAAACCTAAGCCTCCTGTTATTAGTATTTTCTTTCCCTTAAAACCATCCATATATTAACCCAGGTCAAAATTATTAACTGCCACAGAGACCTCTTCTACCTCCTCATCCAGAAGTTCAGGATACATTGGTAAAGAAAGAATTTTTTTTGCAATAGATTCAGTAATCTTCAATTCCTTAGTTTGTAAAATAGATTTATAAAAAGGCTGTAAATGTATAGGTAGGGGATAATGAATATTAACAAAAATATCTTTTTGGTGAAGATATTCCATCAAACTATCTCTATTATCAGATTGGATCACAAAAAGGTGGTAGACATGAGAAGATTCTTTTCTTTCTTTCGGAAGTTCTATAATTGAATCATCGAGTAACTCCTTATACATTTGAGCAATCCTTTTTCTCTTTTTATTATCTATATCAAGATATTTGAGTTTCACCCTAAGAATGGCTGCTTGAATTTCATCTAATCTTGTATTCCAGCCAAAAGTTGAACTACTATACCGTTCTTTCCAACCGTACTCCCTAAGCTCAAAACATCTTTCAGCCAGAGAATCATCTTTAGTTAATACCATGCCTCCGTCACCTATAGCTCCTAAATTTTTTGTAGGATAAAAACTAAAGCAACTTAAATCTCCAAAACTTCCTACCTTGCTGTCTTTATAAACAGCTCCATGGGCCTGAGCACAATCTTCTATCAGAAAGATGTTATGTTTTTTTGTTATCTTCTTAATGTTTTCAATCTCTGCAGGGCATCCATATAAATGAACTAGTATT
Source organism: uncultured Gammaproteobacteria bacterium (assembly GCA_913045055.1). Taxonomy (GTDB): domain Bacteria; phylum Pseudomonadota; class Gammaproteobacteria; order Magnimaribacterales; family Magnimaribacteraceae; genus CAJWPI01. The sequence goes on from CAJWPI010000010.1 coordinate 32,839, forward strand.
ATTGCTTTAGTTTTCTCTGTTATTGCTGATTCTAATTTACTTAAATCTATTGAATAAAAATTGGGCTCTATATCTACTAAAACTGGTTTTGCTCCAGACATTATTATTGAAGTTGCAGTTGCTACAGCTGTATGGGAAACAGTTATAACCTCATCTTCAGGCCCTACTCCACATGCCTTTAAAGCCACTAGTAGAGCATCAGTTCCGTTTCCTACTCCAATGCCATAATCAACCCCGATGAAGTCAGAAAATTCCTGCTCAAAGCTCTTTACTTCATCTCCTAAAATATAATTCCCTTTAGTTAAAACGCTCGAAATAGCAGTATCTATTTCTTCCTTATAAGAATTGTATTGTTCTAAGGGGTTAGCACATCTAATCATCCTAAAACTCTTATCTCTGGGACATAAATAATCCACTTACCCCCTTTCTCTTCAAATTCTTTCTCTTTAGCAAAGATTTCCTTTGAATGGTTGTACCCAAATAGTAGAGCATAATCAGGGTAGTTATCCTTAAACTCTTCGTGCGGTACTATAGGTATGTGAGTTCCTGGACTAAATTTTCCATGCTTTAAAGGAGTTGTATCGTATATACAATCAATTAAGTCAGTATTAATACCACAGTAGTTTGTGATTGTTGTGCTTTTGGAAGTAGCAGCATAGCCTGCAATACTTTTTCCTTCTTTTTTTATATCTTTCAGGATTTCCAGTAAATTATTTCTGTATCTTTCACAATTATCCTTAAATTGAACAAAAGTCAGATGATTTGTTAAGCCAAGTTGATTTTCTTTAAGAAAAACTTCTTCTACTCTTTTATTTATAGGCCTGGTATTTTTTCTCGATAGATAATATCTCATAGAACCTCCATGAGTTTCTTGATGTTCTATATCTATTAATTCCATATTATATTTTCCAAACAAATTCTTTACCGAGTGTGCAGAAAAAAGGAAGGTATGTTCATCATAGATTTGATCATAAGTTGTCTTCTCAATTACATCTCCTAAATAAGGATCCTCAAAAATTACAATTCCATCTTCATCTATTAAAGTATCAATACCTTCTACAATAGAGTTTATATAAGGAATATGACACATAACATTTGCTGCAATAAAAGCTTTTGCCTTGCCATTTTCTTTGACAATTTGTTCAGCAAGTTCTTTATTAAAAAAACTGACCAAAGTGTTTATTCCTCTTTCTTTTGCGACTGCTGCAACATTTGCAGAAGGTTCTATACCTAAATGCTTTATTTCTCTTTCTGCAAAATTCTTAAGCATAATGCCGTCGTTACTTCCTATTTCTACTACAAAAGAATCTTGGTCTATGTATTGAAGTACTGACTCTGAGAACTTCTTAAAATGCTTATCCATTAGAACCGAAGTTCCAGAAAAAAAAGCATAGTTATCATGAAACATCTTTTCTGGCTCTGGTTGATTGATTAATTGGAAGCTTTTACAGTTCTCACAAAAAGCCGGTTCCATCTCAAAGAAATATTCGTCTTTGAAATCCTCTTTGTTTAGGAAGTTGTTGGCTATAGGCATATCCCCAAAAGACATAAAGGGTGATATAGCATGATCACAAACCCAACACTTCTTTTCTTTTTCTGTGTTATTCATTCTTTGCTCTTATTTTATTAAAGACAATATAAAATCTATAGAAATATGGGGAAAAATCAGAAAAAAGCTCTTTCATTATAAAATTTGTTTTATTTTATCTTACTTTAATATCTGGGTCTGGAGTCCCGCTTCTTAATTGCTCTAAAAATTTGCCTATAGGTGCAGGTTTTGAAACATCTCTTACTGTCTTTGAAAGCCAAAACTCTTTCCATGTTGGCCATAAAGAATGGAACTCTCCTTCGTAGTTATCGATATTAGGCCATCTCATTTTTAGATCTCCTAAAGGAGGTTTGTTTAAATCAGTTGCGTACCAATAAAGAGGTAATCTTTTTCTAAAATACCATGTTCCTTTAATCTTTTCGTATTTATCCCAATACATCATCTGCATAATTATCCATTCATTCTCAGTTTCATGTTCGTTCTTAGAATAAACAATACCAATAGCATTAGTATCGTCTTCAAACTCAATAATTTGATTACCAATATGGTGAGAAGTGCCTGTAAATTGATTTCTTAGAGTTTCATCAAACCAATGTTTAAGAGCAAGCCTACCCACTTCTTTCTTCCCTACTCTTACATCTTCTGGAAATAGGTTAACTAAGGAATCTAGATCTCTGGTGTCTAAAGCTAAGGCGTACTTAGAAGCTAATTCCCTTATCTCTTCTCTGGACTCTAATCTATTTAAACGTGCCTCTAAATCTTTAGACATAGGATAAATAATTTCTTAAGTAAGTGCTTAACTTTTATCAAAGCCACTTCTTTGATTCCAATAAGGTCTTCTCCATTCCTTCAACAAGGTCTGACATAATTTCTTCTGCAGGTCTAACAGATTTAATCATGCCTATTCCTTGTCCCGCAAATCCTGGATTTATATCTTGACGTTCATCAGCATCTGCAGAAGCTAAGACTGATCCGGCAACTGCTGATTGAAAAGGCATGGGTAATGGATCGTGTATAGATCTTTCCCAAAAATCTGTCCATGCACTTCTTATAATTCTCGCAGGCTTCCCAGTAATAGATCTTGAAATTACTGTGCCCTCTTCTGTTGCATCAACTATGGCCTGTTTTTGGTGTTTATATATACCTGCTTCTTCGGAAGCTAAAAAAGCAGAACCTATCCAAACTCCTTCAGCTCCCAACATTAGAGCTGCGGCAATTCCTCTTCCATCAGAAATACCTCCAGCGCCTAATACTGGTATTCCATTAGCAGCATCAACTACCTGGGGAATTAATGCCATAGTTCCTATAGGAGAATTATGACCACCAGCATCATGTCCTTGAGCTACGATAGCATCCACTCCTGCAGAAGAGACTTTCACTGTATGTCTTACCGCACCAACTACTGTCATAGTCTTAGTATTATTAGCTTTTAATCTTTCCATCCAAGGAGCTGGGTTACCTAATCCAGCTGCATATACTGGTACCTTTTCTTCTATAACTACTTCCATTTGTTCTTCAAAAAACTCTTTTGTAAACAAGCCAACACTTTCTATTTCAGTGGGTTTTCTGTCAGCTTCTATCATCTTTAATCCATGTTCATTCATAAATTCTTTAGCCATCTCTTGATAATCTTCAACTAAGTCTGCTGGATTCTTACCTTGATTTTGTTTTAAGTTTCCTCCCCCCCTCACAGACATTGGAAGTAAAGTATCTACCCCAAAAGGTTTATCGGTTAATTCTCTTGTTTCTTGTATCCATCTTCTCATTTGGTTCGGTGTACAAGCTGCTGCTCCTAGCACCCCTAATCCTCCTGCATTAGAAACTGCTGCTGCTAGTTTTGGATTTGCAGCCCCACCCATTCCTGCTAAAAAAATTGGGTATTTAATTCCAAAAACTTCACAAATTCTGCTTTTTATAGTCATTCTGGCTCCTTTTACTATTTTATATTAATTGATTGATTTACCTTTCTCTACAATTAAGAACTGTCTATTTTCTTCACTAGCTAGCTCAGTTACAGAGTCATTTATTTTTCTAACTGCTCCGTCTGGAGCATATTGCAGTATATATGCCTTTCTTACTTGAGAAGTAATATTTGGACCAGTGCGATGTGGTGTTAAGGAAGAAAAAACTGCCATACTTCCTGCAGATAAATGAATGGGTATGGCTTGAGAAGAATCTAAGGGTATTTCATAACCTAAATCTGTTATTTTATGTTTCAAGGTCCCTTGTCTATGAATTTTTGGAACAACCCATGGGCAGCCGTTTGTTTCATCTGTATCAGTTAGAGCTAACCAACAAGTTAAATAAGACTGCGGTTCAAGAAAGGTGTAGCCATTATCTTGATGCCAAGGAAACTCATCTTTAGTACCACCCTTTTTATATACCGCTTGATCCCAATAAAGACGAACATCCTTTCCTATTAAATCCAAACATAAACTAGAAAATACTTTATCTTTACTAAACTTTTTTAACTCTTTTGACTGAGTTACCAAATGGGTAGTAAATGTTATTTCTTCTGATCTTGAGATAAAAAACTTACCTTCATTAAATTCCTTTAAGTTTTCTGTTATTTGAGCCTCAAAAGGATCAATGATAGATATTATTTTTTTCATAAAGTCCGCATCAAAGACTTTATGAAGAATTATAAAACCATCCTTGCTAAAAGATTCAACTTGACCGCTATTTAGATATGAATATGGCCCATTAGGGACTGACCAACTAAAATTTTTGTTGTAAGGATGCTTTTCTAATTCCATTAGTTATTGATTTGAATAGACTGGAGGTTTCTTGTCTATCCATGGATCTTCTTTTTCGATCTGGGAGGCTAAAGAAATTAATAAACTATCATTTCCAAATTTTGCAGTAAACATTGAACCAATAGGTAGTTCATTGGAGCTAAAACCAAGTGGAAGAGAGATGCTTGGTTGTCCAGTTTGATTATAAATTCCTGTAAAACAAGAATATGAGGAAAGTCTTTGAATATAAGTTGCAACATCTTGAGAGGACATATCAATTTGTCCTATTTTTACAGGAGGCGTTGTTAAAACTGGGCTTAGGATAAGATCAAATTTTTCCATAAAGTCTCCTAATATTCTTCCAGCTTGATGGTTTGCTAATGTAGCCTTAGCATATTGATCAGAAGAAAATTGTTTCCCATTCTCATACATTCTATAGGTAATATTTTCTACTACATCAGGAGTTACTGAAGAACCCAGAGATGCTGCTCTTTGATCTAATGCAACTGTTACATTAGCCGAGATAATTATTCCTATAGCTTCAGCTAAAGCTTCGCTATCAATTTTTGGTGCCGCTCTTTCTACAGAGTGACCAAGACTCTCACACACACTTGCAGTCTTCGTAATGGAAGAAATAACTTCTGCATCCATTTCTATATCATCTGGTAGATTAAGAGCTATTTTTAATTTACCTGGATCTTTTTTAGTAGCGGACAAGAATCCTTCAGGTTCTTCAGCTACTGTATAAGGGTCTCCCGCAGCTATGCCTGTAGTTGCATCTAAAAGGGCTGCAGAATCTCTCACACTATTTGAAACACAATGACTTATAGATTGACCTGCCCAGCCTTCCCCTCTATCAGGACCCATAGGTGTTCTTGCTCTTGTTGGTTTTAAACCAACTAAACCGCAACAAGAAGCGGGAATTCTTATGGAACCTCCTCCATCACTTGCATTTGCCATAGGTAAAACTCCTGAGGCTACAGCCGCTGCTGCACCACCACTAGAGCCACCTGCTGAATAGTCTAAATTCCAGGGATTTCTTGTTGGACCATAAAGTTCTGGTTCTGTAGTGACAGTTAATCCAAACTCAGGACTGTTTGTTTTTCCAAAAATAACTAACCCTGCTGCTAAATACCTATCTACCAATGTACTGTTGTGATCTGCTGTGTAATCCTTAAAGAATTTACTTCCAAAAGTTGTTTTAGTTCCAGTGAGCAACACATGAAGGTCTTTAAGTAGGTAAGGAACACCTGTAAAGAGTCCTTCAGGTAAGCCATTTTTAATCATCTCTTTAGCTTCATCATAATGTTTTAGTACTACAGCATTAGTTTTATCATTTACTTTCTCATTTCTATTTATAGCTTCATCAAGGAGCTCTTCAGCAGATACTTCTTTTTTTCTAACTAATTCAGCTAGACCTAAAGCATCATATTCATTATATTCTTTAAATCCCATCTCTAACCTCTTGTAAATTCTAACTTTTTTCCATTTTTAATTGACATAATTTTTCCATCACGAAATACTCTTTCTCCATTCACTATGGTTTCAATAATAGTTGATTTAAAAGTATACCCTTCAAATGGTGACCATCCACATTTATAAAATAGATTTTCTCTCTTATCTTCTTGTGATTTATTCATATCTACTAAAACTAAATCAGCCCAATAACCCTGTTCTATAAATCCTCTTTTCTTAATTTGAAATCTTTTAGCTACATTATGAGAAGTAACCCTAGGAACATCAGTAAGCTCTAGGTCACCTTCATGTACCATTTCTAATACTGTTAATAAAGAATGTTGAACTGAGGGCATTCCTGAAGGACAGTCAGGGTAGTCATTCTGTTTCTGACTTAAAAGATGGGGTGCATGATCTGTAGCTACATAATCTATTGAACCTTGCTTTAAAGCCTTTCTTAACCATTTCTTATCCGATTCATCTTTTATCGAAGGATTGCATTTAATTAGACTGCCCTTACTTTTATAATCTTTAGAGCAAAAAAATAAATGAGGTATACAAACCTCACAAGTAATCCTCTTATCTTCAAAACTGGGTTGACCTTTATTCTTATGTTCTAAATAAAATCTTTTTGCCTCATCTTCCGTAGAAACATGAAGAACATGTAAGTCTGCATCATTCCTGTTGGCTAAATCTATTGCTTTTTCAGTAGATAACATGCATGCCTCTCTAGATCTTATGGTCTCATGCAGATGCATAGGAATCTTAGTCCCATGTTCTTTTAAAGCTTTCTTTTCATTTTCAGTAATTGAAGGTGTGTGCTCACAATGAGTTGTTATCAGAACGGGGCTAAATTTAAAGATATTCTCCAAAGCACTTTCATCATCTACTAACAAGTTACCGGTGGAGGAGCCCATAAAAACTTTCACTCCACAAACTTCTTTAGGATTAATTTTTTTAATTTCTTCGATATTATTATTGCTGGAACCCATGTAAAAAGAAAAATTAGCTAATGAATTCTTCTTTGCAATTTCATTCTTTTTGGTCCAAAGATCATGATTAAGGGTTGGGGGAATAACATTAGGCATATCCATAAATGAAGTAGTTCCTCCTGCAACAGCTGCTCTTGATTCACTTTTTATATCTCCTCTTTCAGTTAACCCAGGTTCTCTAAAATGAACTTGATCATCTATAACCCCTGGTAATAGATATAAACCAGAAGCATCAATTACTTCACCTTTAGTTTCTAGGCCATCAGAAATATTTTCAATTCTTCCATCTTTGATGTAGACATCAAGTTCTTGAACCTTGCCTTCATTTACTACTTTAGAATTGATTATCGTAAGCTCTGCCATATGAATTCAAATATTTATTGTAATTCTGTACATGTTTCTTGTTTCATCACCATAATCATGAATAGCATAATGCTGAACACACCTATTATCCCACATAACAAGATCTCCCTTTATCCATCTGTGTTCAAAACGATATTTAGTTTTACTAGATTCTAGGTATAGATCCTTTAAAATTCTACTGCTCTCTTCTTCCCCCATACCTTCTATACCCTCCACAAAAGCTTCAGTAACATAAAGTGCTTTCTTGTTAGTTTCAGGATGAATTCTAAAGATAGGGTGAGAAGCATATTTTTCTTTTTTGCTATCTTGCCCCATCATTTTTAATATTCTTATATTGCTGTGCTTGGCTCTAAAGCCCTCTAACCTATTTTTTATCTTTATTGGAAGGAATTCATAAGCTAAATACTGATTAGAAAAAAGAGTATTTCCTCCCTTTAGAGGAACTTCTAAAGCATATAAGAAAGTTATGTCTGGGGGCTTTTCTTCAAAAGTTACATCGGAATGCCAATGATCGTTTGTATGAAATTTTTTACCGTAGTTCTGAATTTTAATAATTTCTGGATAACCCTCTATGCCACTGAAATTAGTATGTTTTTGTGGTTTTCCCCATAATCTAGCTATAGATAAAAGATTTTTAGCATTTAAATCTAATCCTCTCAATATTAAAACTGAATTTTGCAAAAATATTTTTTTTAGTTTAGTTAACTCTTCTTCAGTTGTTTTATTGTTAAAAACAAAATTAGTTAATTCTGCGCCTAAAGGTTTAAATTTCTTAACCTTCATATTTAATTTAAAAGGAGAGTTTTATATTTATAAACTTGAAGCATGAAGACCTGCTCTTCTTCCAGAAAAGATACAGTCTCCTATAGACAAACCACTCACATATATATTAGAGCAAACTCCTACTGCTGTTCTTCCAGCTGCATAAAGACCTTCTATGTCCTTTCCCTCTTCATTTAAGACGTTTCCTGATTCTTCGTTTATCTTTAGCCCACCTAAAGTAATTACCGAACAAGGAAAAAGACTATTTTCTAGAGAAACATCTATTGCATAAAAAGGTGACTTTCTTATACCCCTGCAATCATCAGTAGGTTTTCCAAAAGGGTCTTTTGCAATTCCTTCTCCTGCTAAATTATATTTCTCTATGGAGTCATATAATTTCAAAGGGGACATGTCACACTTTTTTGCTAATCCTGCAATAGTTTTTGCTTTTTTTGATTTGAAAAGCATATTTAAGATAACAGGATTTCTTTGAAAAGGCATAAGCTTACCAGGGCCTAACTGACTCAATGTCTCCTTTCTTAATTGACTATCAATTATAAGAATTCCCTTACCATTATGATTTTCGATCATTGCTTCCCCTAAGATTGATCCATAAACCATCTCGTTACAGTATCTTTCACCTTGAGCATTAACAACTATTCCCTGTCCCCAAGCGACAGGTGGATTTAGGAACCTCCATGCTGTAGCCCTGTTCATGTGTGCAGCAACTCCCCCCACAGATTGACCTAATCTTATTCCAGCACCATCATCTCCTGTTGTTCCTAGAGGAAATCCATTTTCATATTTGGGAATATATCTTCTAACCATTTCTCTATTAAAGATAAAGCCTCCTGCAGCAATAATTACCCCTTTCTTTGCTTTGATAAATTTAGAGACCCTTTCTTTTTCTTCTATACGAAGTGCCTTTTTTCTGTAGTAATTTGCTAGTGGTCTTATTAACATTTGATAAGCTGAAGCACGTTTTGAAAATTTCATATGTTTTCTAGCGGCGCTTGTGTTTGGTGGAATCTGTAAAACTTCTACTCCTACCACCTTACCGTTTCTGTTTTGCACTAATCTTATTGCCTCTGTCTGAAGCATTAGTCTGACACCATTGTTTTTAGCTGCATTTAAAAGGGGATAAAAAATAGAACCTCCTAGACCGGTTACTCTAAGACTATTTTTAATGAATCCTCTATGTCCTCGTGCAGCGGGTTTTGCTCTTGCAGCATACTCCGGTACAAGAGAGTTATCTGAATGATAAAGATAATATTCACTTGTTGGATATGAAGTCTTTTTTCTATAAAGGGAAGAGTTAAATAGCACTCCATGTTTCATTAACCAATCAACATTATTTGAACTATCTTCACAAAACTTTTTTAAAGTAGAATCTTTGATTATTCCTTTAACTTCCATTTGCAGGTACTTATACATCTCCTCAGGAGAGTCTTCCACTCCTGCTTCTTTCTGAATCTGTGTTCCTCCGCCTGCATAAAAAACTCCACCACTAATTGCAGTGGCACCTCCTCCAAAAAATCTATCTAAGACAAGAACATCTTGTTTTTGTTCGGAAGCTTCTAATGCTGCTGCAACACCTGCACCTCCGCATCCTATAATTGCAATATCAGCTTCTTCATCCCAATTTACGCTAGACATACTTTTTAACACAACGGGTTCTTTAATTTGCGAGAACCACTCCTTATCTTTGGGATTTATTTCTTCCATTTTTTACTCCATAGATAAACCAGCATTTAAATCAGAAGTTTTGCCTCCATCAGCAACTATACATATACCAGTTAAGTAACTTGATTGAGAGGATAACAAAAAATTGATAACAGAAGCAATTTCTTCTGGTTCTGCTATACGTTTTAGAGGGATGTTATTTATGGTAGATTCTATTAACTCTTTGGTTGGTAAAGCTTCCTTAGTAGCTGGAGTGAGAACTGCTCCAGGTGCAACGCAATTAACTCTTACATAAGGTGCTCCTTCTATACAAGATGTTTGAGTAAAGTTTATTAATCCAGATTTTGCTGCTCCGTAGGCTGCTAAATAGCTTGTACCTCGAAGACCAACCACTGAAGATACATTAACAATTGAGCCCTCCTTATTTTTTCTCATCGATGGTAAAACTGTCTTGGTTCCAAGAAATGCTGCATCTAAAGTTACAGCAAAGTTTTTCTTCCAAGAATCTATAGTTTGATCAGATATTGGGGATGGGCTAATGGACATTGCATTATTGACTAAACCCTGTACAGAACCCCATTGTTCAATAAAAGATTCAACTCCTGAAACTAATTCTTCCTCATTAACTAAATCTGCAACATGATATTCAGCCTCTCCTCCCTTATCTTTAATGTTATTAACTACCCTCTCTAGTCTTTGTTTTGTTCTACTAATTATTCCTACTCTCGCACCATTCATGGCACAAGATATAGCTGTAGCTTCTCCTATACCTGAACTACCTCCAGTGATAATTATGTTCTTTCCTTCTAAATTCATTTTTATACTAAATCATAAAAGACCCACCATTTGCAGCTAAAGTCTGGCCAGTAAAGAAACTTGAGTCTTCTGAGGCTAAAAACAAACTTGTTTTAGCAACTTCTTCAGGTTGTCCAACTCTTCCTAAAGGAATAGCAGAAACCATACTTTCTACCCATTCATCTGGTATTCCCTCAAGCATCCTTGTTGCTGTTGGACCAGGACATATTGCATTAACTCTTATTCCTTTAGAACCAAGATCAACTGCTAGAGCTCTAGTAAAGGATAATAGTGCTCCCTTAGAAGTACAATAGTGTAGAGGGCCCTCCCCCGAAAAAGCAGAAGTACTAGAAATATTAATTAAAGAACCTTTAGTTTCTTTTTTTAACATTAATCTAACTGCTTCTCTAGAAACAAAAAATGTTCCATCCAAATTTACTCCCATAACACCTTTCCAACCTACATCCTCCATTTCTTGTATTTCCCCATTCTCCCCATCTCCAGAGAACCTTCCTATTCCAGCGTTGTTAACAACTATATCTATTTTGTGATATTTAGTTTCAATCTCCTTAAACATATCCTTAACAATATCACTTTCTGAAATATCTCCTATATAACTAGAGTTATTATTTCCCTCTAGCATATCTAAAGTTGTCTCTAAATCATCTTTATTTAAATCATTTATAATTACTTCAGCACCTTCTTGAGAAAATAATAGAGCTGTTGCTCTCCCCATCCCTAAACCTGCTCCTGTTATCAGAGCTACCTTACCTTTTAATTTCATAACCTATACCTATCAAATTTTAAAAATAGTTATTCTTCCGTAATCAAAACCTTTTCCTGGATAATATTCGATCTTGTGTTTATCTAAAAAATTAGAAACTAACTCAATCATTCTCGCACTATTTCCGCAAATAATGATAAGAGGAGCATGTTCTTGATTCAAAAAAATAAAATTTTCTACCTCTAAACCTACTTCGTGATGTCTAACCCCATGAAGATCTAATGTGAAAAGGGACATAAAAAATTAACTTCTTAAAAGTTTTCCTAACATACTTCCTGTAGATTGACCGTTGCAAAAGGCAACTTCTCCAGAAACTAAAGTGTATTTATATCCCTTTGTCTTTTGTATTAGCCTTTTATTTGAACCAGGTAAATCATAGACAATTTCAGGGTGACTTAAAGTTAGATTCTCATAATCTATAATATTGATATCTGCTTTCTTCCCTTTTTCTAGAACTCCCCTATCAGATAGGCCTACCCATTCAGCATTATTCTTTGTTTGTTTCATTATGACCCACTCTAAAGGAAGTTTTTTTCCTCTTTTTCTATCTCTTGTCCAGTGAGTTAGCAGGGTTGTAGGGAAGCTGGCATCACAAAGCACGCCGCAATGAGCTCCAGCATCTCCAAGACCGAAAGTAGTGTGGTCGTGAGTTAACATGAATCTTACGTCTTCTAAATTGCCCTTTGAATAGTTAAAAAGAGGAAAATATAACAGTGCTTTACCCTCTTTTTGAATCATTTTATCTAGTATTACTTCCTTAGGGTTTTTCCTCTCCTTTTTAGCTATAGCTGCTATGCTTTCAGATGGATCTGGTTCGTAATTAGGGGGGTCACCTATATCAAACATTTTATCGAAAGATGTTAATAAGAAAGTTATTAGTCTAGATGTATCTGAATCTTGGTTATAAGTTGGTTCTTCATCAATAAGCCTTTTCTTAAAGTTACTTTCTTTCAATTTCTTTACTTGCTCTTCTAATGGAAGAGAGATAATTTCTGAAAAAGTTTTATGCAATAAAAAAGGATTTAATGTTGCAGTCAATCCTTGAAGAATGCCTGTAGGTCTAGGAGGAACTTGCCCTTTAATTTTTAGACCCTTTTCCGCTTCCCCAGAGATAGATTCTAGAAGATTAATCCATATATCTGGATATCTATCATCCTGTTCAATCGTAAGTGAAAGGGGTCTGCCAGAGATTTCAGCCATTCCTTTTATTAAATTAAATTCATATTCAAATTCATAAAAGTCAGAAATCAACTGAATTACTCCCTTATTTGCTTTAGATATTGAATGTGCTATTCCATGCAGTTCTGCTGCATCAGCTTCAAAAGTAGGTGTATGCTTTCCATGTTTATCTCTATGTTTAAAAGTTCTGGAAGTTGTGAACCCCATGGCTCCTGCCTCCAGAGCTTGTTCTACGATATTTCCCATCAAGGTAATATCTTTCTCGTTAGCTTGTTCTAGGTTTTCAGCCCTTTCTCCCATTACATAAGCTCTAACAGCTCCGTGAGGTATTTGAAGTCCGACATCTATAGCTCTCGGCATTTTTCCAACTGCATCCATGTATTCAGGAAAACTTTCCCAGTTCCATTTTATTCCTTCGGATAAAGCTGCGCCTGGTATATCCTCCACTCCTTCCATCAATCCTATTAACCAATCTCTTTTATTAGGAGAGCAAGGAGCAAAACCCACTCCGCAATTACCCATAATAACAGTAGTCACTCCATGGTAATTGGAGGGTATCAGTAAAGGATCCCAAGTTACCTGACCATCGTAATGGGTATGAATATCAACAAACCCTGGAGTTATTATATGGTCTGTTGCGTCTATCTCTTTTCTGGCTTTACCTAGTACTTCTCCTATTTCCTGTATATTTTTCCCTTTTATTCCTATATCCCCTTTAAAAGGAAGACCTCCGTTCCCATCATAGATTAAGCCATTTCTAATAATTAGATCGTACATAAAACCTTTCTACTAAACATTTCCATAATAACTCCTAAGACAAAAAATCTAAACTTTAATGACTTTTAGATATTTTTAGTCTAATCTTCTGGCGGTTAATTTTCAGCTAATTATGAAAAAAATTCAAAGTAGATATATATTCCCACTTAAAAAAGCACTTCTAATAAGTTCTTTTTTCATTCTTAGTTCTCTGTTCCTTAATATTTCTGCTGAAGAAAATGCTGAGGAAGCTTCTTCCTCTGAAGAAAAAATAAATCTGATCAGTGATCTTACTAAGGACTTTGTGAAGCAAGAGGGTTTTATAGATTTATACCAAGATCCCAAGACTAGCTCAATATACCTTAGTGTTAATAACGACTTGCTGGACAAAGAATTTATCTATTTTGCACATGTTAGAGATGGTGTGGTCGCTGCTGGCAGACCAAGAGGTAGTTATCTTGACAATGGTGTACTGAAAATTAAAAGACATTTTGAAACTTTGAGAATAGAAAGGATTAACACTTCTTACTCCTTTGACCAAGGTTCAGAATTATCTAGATCTTCAGGAGCAAATATTTCTGATGCTGTAATTAAAATACTTCCAATTCTTGCTAAAAGTGAAAAAGAGAATGAATTTCTAGTTGATGTTACTGAGCTTTTTTTATCTGAAGCATTAACGCCTATCAAACCTATTCCTTATCCAGAAAATCCTAATAATAAATTTCAATGGGGTCAACTAAGTAAAGAAAAATCAAGGGTGATAGCCACTTACAACTACCCAGATAATACAGACATAGAAATAGAACATGTAATAGAAAACCCTCCTTCAAGAGACTATAAGCAGAAAGATGCTGCTGACCCAAGAAATATAAGCATTTCACTCCGATATAGTTTTATTAAAATGCCGAACAATGAATTTGAATCCAGAATAGCAGACCAAAGAGTAGGTTTTTTTACAACCGATGTTACAGATTTAACTTCTGTTGATGCTACCCCTTATATAGATTTAATACATAAGTGGGATCTAAAAAAGAAATTTCCTGAGAAGTCTCTTTCTGAACCTGTAAAACCCATAACCTTTTGGATAGAAAATTCTGCTCCTAAAGATCTTAGACCTTACATAAAAGAAGGTGCCTTAGCTTGGAATAAAGCTTTTGAAAAAGCAGGATTTAAAAATGCCATTGAGATAAAAGAGCAACCTGATGATGCAGAGTGGGATGCAGGTGATATTCGTTATAATGTAATTAGATGGACTTCCTCCCCTAACCCTCCCTTTGGTGGTTACGGACCTAGTTTTGTTAATCCTAGAACTGGAGAAATTATTGGTGCTGATATTATGTTGGAATGGGTATATGTAACAAATAGACTAACTGTAAATAATCTTTTTCCTCCAAGTAACGAAGGTTTTTGCTCTGCTGGTTTTTTGGCTAAGGAAGGTAATATGCTTGGCAATATAGTTAATTCAAATACGTCCTTATCAAAAGATCCCAAAATATTGCAACAGAGTCTTGTTAGGTTAACCCTTCATGAAATAGGTCATACTTTGGGTTTAAATCATAACTTTAAGGCTAGTTATCTTCATGATGCTATAACAGTGCACAACCCCGAAATAACAAGCAAAGTTGGAGTGACTTCTTCTGTTATGGAATATCCTGCAATAAACCTAGCCCCAATAGGAATGAGTCAAGGTGATTACTACGACACGATACCAGGTCCCTATGATGATTGGGCGATAGAGTTTGGTTATAAACCTTTAATGACTAAAGAGGAAAGAAAGAAATTGCTTTCTAGATCTTCAGAACCTCAACTAATGTTTGGAAACGACGCAGATGATATGAGAGCTCCTGGTAAGGGAGTAGATCCAAGAGCTATGATAAATGACATGTCAAGCGAACCTATTAAATATGCAAGTCAACGAATTGCTTTAGTAAATCAGACTATGCTAGATCTTCCTAAAATATTAACTGGGAAGACTAATACTTGGGAAGAATATAGAAATGCGTATGAAATATTAACAAGGGAAGTTGGTAGATCATTAGAGGCTGTATCAAGGTATATTGGAGGGGTGTATGTGAATAGATCTACCCCTGATCAGGTAACAAATTTAGACCCATATGAACCAACACCAACCGAAATACAGAAACAAGCTATGGAAATTCTTAGAGAACATGCCTTCTCACCTAGAGCATTTCCAGTGAGTAGTGAGGTCATAAAGCTTCTTCAAAAAGAAAGAAGAGGTTTTGAACTAAGAAGAGAACATGAAGACCCACAAATTCACAGGAGAATATTAAGTATTCAGGGTGCTGTATTAAGACACCTCCTTGATGGTTGGGTTTTGTACCGATTATCTGATACCAAGCTTTATGGAAACAACTATTCCCCGAGCGAAATGTTAACTGATCTAACAAATGCAATCTTCCTAGAAGATCAAAATACTTCTGTAAATAGCATAAGGCAAAATTTACAAACCTTTTACGTTAGAAGGTTGTTAATGATTCTGAGCTTAGATTATTACGATGAGATTTCAGCTGCCGCTGCGTACAACTCCTTAAGAAATATAGAGAAAATAGTCAAGAAAAGAGGAAAAGACCCTGCTACTGATGCTCATCGTCAGTTAGTATCTTGGCTTATCGAATCAGGACTAGATAGAGCTCAATAATGATTCTATTTATAGAATTGGCTTACCCAAATTCTAAATTTATTTATAGGTCCATCACCGTCACATAAAACAGGCTTCTCTCGATAAGTTTTATTTTCCCAAATAGGGATATCATCATAAAGTCCATTAGCTATTCCATCTATAATAGCTTTACCTACCTCATCTTCTATATTCTTAGTTACACGCATTTGCCATCTTAAAATAGAATTCTCTCTATCAACTGGAGTTGAAACATTCAACATAACAAATTCTCCACCGCTTGGAGGCAAATTATTCATTCTAAGCAGAACTGTTCCTAATCCCCAAGATTCCCTAGTAAAGGTTGTTACAAACTGATCTTTGTACAACTTTCTATTTTCTTCAGAAACACTTTCATTATTAGAAGGATCCATTAAAGTTTCAGCTACTGTTTTTCTATATATTCCTTTTTGTTCAGTATCGGTTTCTGGAAGAGAAGGTGAAAGATGAACAGTAGGAAAATGAGCTTGATCTACATCATTCTCAGCTATTTCTTGAAGACATGTTCCAATTTTATATTCAAAAGTAAAAAGTTCTCCCCAATTCTTGTCGGGTTGGTTGAATTCTTCTATATGAGGTACCTCAAAGTAAGGTGGTCTATTCTTTTTATCGTGCCAACACATTAGCATTCCATTTATTTCTTCTAAAAGAAATGTTTCTAAAGCTGGTTTAAGGGCAGCTTTAGGAATTTGATCAGAGTAAGGGACTTCTGTACATTTACCTTCAGCATCCCAACACCAACCATGAAAAGGACATTGGATACTGCTGCCTTTAACTTTACCCCCTTTTCCTAGGTGTGCACCAAGGTGAGGACAAAATGGAGATGTGGCAACTGCCTTTCCTTCTTCGGTTCTAAATAAAACTATTTCTTGATCACAAAAATTTATTGTTTTAACGTCACCTGCTTCTAAATCTTTGTTCCAACACAAACCAAACCAACCATGAGGTATAGGCAAAGGAATTCTTACATTAATATCCATTAGAGTATTTCTGGTGGAGATGGGTTTTCTTTTTTTAATACGCTTTGAACATATGCTTTATAAGCTGTTTCAGAATCTTGATTTTGCGGAAGTAACCAATAATTGTCTTTAAGAATTCCTTCTAAACAGAATTCTGCTACTTCATCTGGTTTTGTGGTTTTTAAGTCTTTCCCCATTGCCTGAACCATTTCTTTCATTGCTTCAATGGTTTCAATTTTGAAAGAAGGCTCTTTTTCTTGGGGTAAATCTTCAGGTCTATTTCTATTAGAAGAAAAAAGATCTGTTTCTACAGTATGGGGTCCAGGAAATAAAATAGAAACCTTCACATTAGACTCAAGGGCTTGAAGTTGAAAATATAAAGCTTCTGTTATTCTAGTAACTGCAGCTTTGCTAGTTGCATATATAGGGGTAGATGGGTAAGTTATCAAACCTCCATTACCTGATGTTGTGTTAATGATCCTTGCTTCTTCATTTTGATCTAACATTATTGGGACAAAAACTTTTATTCCATGAATTACTCCCCATAAGTTAACCCTTAAGCCCCACTTCCAATCATTTAGAGAAAGGTCCCATAAATTAAATGAAGCTTCCTGAGGTGCTACTCCTGCGTTATTAAATAGAAGGTTAACCTTACCAAATAATTTTTTTGTTTCAGAGGCAAGCTCCTTTAAAGAATCTATGTCTGTAACGTCTGTTTTTTTAATAGCAACTTCAATTCCATCTGATTGTAATTTATCTCTAGAGTTATCTAGAGCTTCTTGCTCTATGTCAGCTAACATTACTTTAGCTCCTTCAAGAGAAAGCTTTTTTCCTATAGCAAGGCCTACACCACTTGCTCCTCCAGTAACAACGGCTACTTTGTCTCTAAATGTTTTCATTTAAGGTTTAGGTCCTCCATTTAAACCTGGCCATCTAGACCCTCCTATCGTATCAGAAAAAGGCCAAAATCCTTCTCCATCTAGCTCTCCTTCAAGGGTTATCTCTCTTCCTAAAAAGATTGGTGTCCAGAGATAAGCAGAGATTTGTTCTTCCATTGGGAGTTGAGTAGCAATAGGATCCCAAGGGCTTTCTCTTAAGACAATATCTCCTTTTAATTCTTCCATAAAACTTGTTCCGTATGTACTTTTAACCCTGACAACATGAGGGGGAAAGTCATATTTTCCTGGGCTCATATCTACGGAGCGTAAACATTTAATCCACCATTCATTATGTTCATATTCTGGAGGGTTAGGAGCTTGACCCACAACTTCTCCACTAAATTGTACAAAAGTATGACCCTGATGAATCACCTTAGCGTCTACGTGATCTCCCATTCTAAAATAATGAGTTTCTGCTAAGTATTTTGGCTGACCCCAATGTTCATGACTGGTGTAAATAGCTGCCTCCTGGTTAATACCTATTCCTAGAGTGTAGTCCCCTTCAATATCTTGATATTTAGCTGATGCATTAACAACTACTCCATATTCTGGCTCATTATTTACTGGGAAATTATAAATAGTTATTGTTACTAAGGAATCTGACATAGCCTCAATTCCTGGCGGAAGTAATTCAGCTAATTTATCTTTGTTAGTCTTGTAGGTTAACCTTAACATTGGCCAATTGAATATCTCTCCTGGATTAGATTGAGGTCTTGATTCTTCGTTTGTATCTTTTGTCATTACACTTCTCCAATGGATTAAAAATTTGTTTTTAAGATAAATTTATTCATTCTACGCGCATTATGATGAAAATAATCATAAGCAATATCGTCAGTTAGTTCTAAAGATGGAAACCTAGAAAATACTTCATTAAACATAACTTCTACTTGTGACCTTACCAAAGTAACACCTATACAATAATGAGGTCCTTGACCAAAGCTTATATTATTCTCTTGATTTCTCAGAATGTTAAATTTTTCTGGATCTTCGAATGCTTCTGGGTCTCTCCCTGCTGTTGAAGTTATAAGTTGTATCATTTGATGTTTTTTAATCTTATTGCCTTCTAACACTATATTTTCAGTTGCATAACGAGCTAAACCAGTTTTTCCTGAGCTTTGATGTCTTAAAACTTCACTAATAGCATTTTGAATAAGATTTCTATCTTTCAAGACTAGATCTAGTTGTTCGGGGTGCTCTAAGAGGGCTTTAATTAGGTAAGAATGAAGATCAACTGCCGTATCAGAACCTGCTGCTAACACAGAGCCTATCAGGGCACACATTTCCCAATTATTAAGCCTATCCCCCTCTTCTTCTGCAAGAATTAAAGCAGATAAAAAGTCTTCTCCAGGTAATTTTCTCCTTTCTTCTATTAGGTCATTTAGCATATTAAGACCTTCTTCAATCCCGGAGGTAGCTTCCCCCCTTTCTTCATCATCAAGCATAGGATTAATTCCCCTTACAATACCATATGCAAGGTTATCAAAAATATCAAAATACTCTTCAGGTACTCCCACTAAGCTTGCAATAGCTTGAGAGGGGATAATCTCTGCAACCTCTTTTGAAAAATCAAACTTCTGAACTTCTCCTATTTCTTCTAATCGTTGTTTAACTAATTTAGCAAATTTCTTTTTCATGAAATCCATTACTCTTGGAGAAAAAGCTGGTAAAGCCAACTTCCGCAACCTCAAATGGTCTTGTCTACTAAGAAAAAAAAGATTGTTATCCATTAATTTTTCAAAATGAGTTTTCTCCTTATCCATTTTTTTAGGTGGAGCATATTCCCATAAATTAAAATCTGTAGATAATCTCCTATCAAGCAAACATCCTGCTATCCTTTTATTCCCACTTATTAACCAACATTGCCATTTTTCAAACCAAGCAATAGGAAAGTCGCTTAATAATTTATCAAGATAAGGGTGTGGATTGTGAATAAATTCTTTAGACGTTGGATCAAAAAAATCATCTACCTTAGACATTATTGCTCTCAAATGATTTGTTAGATTGTCCACCCCACCCCACCATAACTAAAACAATTAATGAGCCTATAATTAGAGCTTTACCTGGTTCTAAGGGAAAAGAAATTAAAAGTACAGCCATAAGGAGACAAGACCCGCGTTCTGCAGAGGTTTTAACTAGGGACATTGCAACTTGGCAACACCCAATAGCAGTCAGAACCATAAATTGTGTAAAAATAATACCTTGTAAGGATACAAGAAATGTCATCAGAGGAACAACAAAATAAAACCAAGGAAATCCAAATGAAGTATATGAACCTATGCCATCAAAAATAGAGTTCATTTCTTTTTTTCCCTTTTTCCATCTATCAACAATAATAATATGAGGTCCTGTAGCTAAAATGCCTTGATAACTAAAGAATGGTGCAAAAATAGCTGAAATTGCATTACGAATCCCCATAGATAAATTTGTTCTATTAATATCAAAGTGTTGAGGGTCATCAGGCCTTTCTTCCATGACCTCTTTTGTTATTTCATTACCAGTAATAATGTCTCCAAAGCATATAATATAAGCAATAAGTGCTAGTGGAGCTGCTTGCAGAAAGAAACTTAAATCTGGCCAGCCTTGTGAAATAGGAGATACTTTATGAAATAAAGAAATAAAATCTATCTCAGCCCATCTCCATTGAGGAAAAAATTCTATCTCACCTAGAACATAACCAAGAAAGCCAGCTACTACCATTCCTGGAATTAGACCTAGTGAAGCTATTCTTAAAAGAAATGATCGATCTTTAGCGTAAAATTGAAAAATTGTTGAAGAGGATAAGAAAAGAGTTAAAAGAAGAGCTGTTATAATAGCAATTGGCTGCTCATTCATTAATTCAGGGCGATCAATAAAAACAGCTTTCAAAGCCGCTATGGCAGCACCTAAGATTATTCCAGCTTTTAATGCATTAGGTATGGAATTAATAATTTTAGGGCCGAATCCACTTATGCCTAAAAAGAAAGAGATTAAAGCAAAGTCTAAAGATAAAGCTATCATCATAGCAAGATTATCACCTGTAGAACCTAACCCCATTGGGGTAAAAAATGCTATTACTAAAGGAAAAACTGGTGTCATGAGCCCCACCATTAGATTTTCTCCAAAGATAAGGGGTGAAGAAGCTGTAAGAAAGGTGCTTAAGAAAAGAAAGGCTAAGGCCTCATCTTCTGTTAGGCCAAACCAGTTTACTAGCATAGGTAAAAACAGTAATGCAGCAGCAGACCCAGCTGTAACCCCTTGAATATACTCAGACCAACTAAACCTTGTATGAATTAAAGGAATTCTTAAAGTAAAGGGTCCCCAAGGTATTCCTTTCTTATCCATTTGTATTTCAGTCTAATTTTTTAAGGAAATCTAAAATTATTTTGTTAACTTTCTCTGGTGCTTCTTGTTGAGTCCAATGACCTATTCCTTCAAGTTCCTCAGCAATTAACAGGTTATCGTAATTTGAACCTATTCTGTCTATTAAGTTTTGTTCACTTGGTACAAAGAAATTAACTGGGTCTAGGCTGCCTGTAATAAAAAAAGCTGGTTGAGAAATAGTTTTAGGTAAATGAGATAACTCATTCCAATCTATATTTTGAGCTCTATATCGATTTAAAGGACCTCTCATTCCACTTATTTCAAATTGACTAACAAAGTAGTCAATATCATCTTGACTCAACCAATCGGGTAATTCATCAAAATCTTCCATACCCTCTAGAAAAGTTGAATCAGGACCTTTTTTAGGGCTAACACCACTCATTATTTTTTCTGAAGCTCTTGCCATACCCCTTCCATCACTATTGATATAACAAAGTCTAAGAAATCTTTGTAGATCAGCTTCGAATTCTGCCTCAGCAACTCCTTCTTCTTGGAAATAAAGTTGATAGAAAAACTTATCTTTATAGATTTCTTTCCAAAGATCTATGGCTGGCATAGGTCCTCTACCCATATAAGGAACAGACATAGTTCCAGTGGCTGAGATTACCTCTGGATGTAAAGCTGCGGTAGTTAATGCAATAGGTCCTCCCCAGTCATGACCGACTGTTATTGCATTCTCGTACCCTAATGCTTTCACAATACCAATAACATCAGCAACCATATTAAGCATCGTATATTCTTTTATAGGGTGGGGTTTATCTGACTCACCATATCCTCTAACATCATAAGCAACTGCTTTAAACCCTTCTTCTGCTAAGGCAGGAAGTTGGTGACGATAGCTGTACCAACTCTCAGGCCAGCCATGGCAAAAAATAACTAACGGACCCTCTCCTATTGTTGCCAACCTAACATTTATTCCATTAGTGCTGACTGTTTGAAAATCAATTTTTTCCATAATATCTCTTTATCCTGGCTGACAATTAAATACGGGTATATTTCTTTTAGTTCTCTTCTGATATTTATCGTAATCGGGATAACAGGAACATATGAGCGGCCAAAGCTCAGATTTTTTTTCATCATCTACTTGTTTAGCAACTAAAGATAACTTCTTGGAACCTACATAGGCAATAATCTCTGGGTTTGCTTTTAGATTCCAATACCAAGTTGGATGAATATCTGCTCCACCTAAAGAGGCTACGAGCACTACACCCTTTTCAAAAGGTACAAGCATTAAAGGAATAGATCTAATTTTTCCTGTTTTTACTCCTTTCATTTTAATAACACAAATCTCAGAACCATTTATAGTTTTCCATAAATAACCTCTGGAAAGCTTAAAAATAAAAGCCTGTGAGCGAGTGAAAAGCCTAAACATAAATTTACTTGTAGGATAAAACCTAGGTGCTAAGGGTTTTTTATTAATTTTATTTTTTGATTCATCGTCAGTCATCTTATTCTTTCTCCTCAATCCTAAGCTGTAGCTTACCATTTTCTCTAGAGATAAATATCTTTTGATCTTTATGAAACCACATGCGAATGGGTAAACTACCAGCTGTTTCTTTATGAGATCCATCACACAAAGGTTCTTTATTACTAAGACCACAGCTACACCAAGAATACCTTTTATTGGCTTCAACAAATATGCATTTTTCTTTAATTATTTCTTTTCTCTCTTTCACGAAGATTACCTTAAACAAAAATTCTATGTCCTACCAGAAAGAAGTATAAGAATTTAATTTTATAACTCATGAGTAGATTGGGTAAAATAGAAACATTAAAGAGAGATTTAAAAGATGAATAATGACTTATATCTAGAACA
>CAJWPI010000011.1 GCA_913045055.1 uncultured Gammaproteobacteria bacterium
AAATTGTAACAGAGCACTAAATACTTTTTTTATTTATAAATCCAAAAAAGTTCATCTGCATAAACACCACCAGCACCACCAAGCACGATGATTGAGAGTATTAGCACTAACCAATTCTTATCTTTCATCACGCGTATCGACACTTTAAATTCTTAATACCTCCTACTCTGCCTCCTCTCATAGACTTGGGATGAAAGTAAAAAACATCTCTTTCTGCGTTATCGTAAATTACGGTGTAAATATATAAAAAAGGTATTCCACCTTCTCGCCCTTTATCTGACCTCTCAAAAAAAAATGTATTATCTACCGCAACCATAGGAAGGTCTGTTCTACTCCTACCTTTCACCTTTTGGTATTCAAGATGAGTTCTAACCCCAAGACCTTCTTTTAAATTTTTGTCAGAAATAACAAAAGAATATTCAATCTTGTAGTTATAATCTTCTAATTCTTTTTTTTCACAAATTAATTGCGTTCCATAGGCAACACTAGATATTAATAGACTTACTGTAATTAGAATTAACTTTCCCATAACCAATCTCCTGACTATTAAATCTTACCATACTGGCTTACAAGATTTTCTAGGTTAAAATGTAGCTGTACTATATTAATAGGTGGTATGGGTGGGGGCTGTCTCATGCGTGTACCCTCGACCATTTAATAAAGTGCGTTAGGTTATTAAAATAGGATTTTTTAAGGTAAAAAATCGAGAGAAATAGAAGGTGTTTGCCGTATATATGCAGTACTCAAGTTTTATTTCTTAGGCAACGAATCGCTGAAAGCCTTATAAACATTGACTAGGAGAGGTGGCTGAGTGGTTGAAAGCGCTCCCCTGCTAAGGGAGTAAGGACTAAAATCCTTCGAGGGTTCGAATCCCTCCCTCTCCGCCATATTTTTTTTAACCCTATACGACTGGATTTATAGGCTATATCTAGTTATGCTTTTTTTGAAGGAGAATTTTCTTAATTTAATTTAATATGCAAGAAATCAAAGCTAGGTTAGAAATTGAATCAATTTTGTTCCATTACACTTCATCCATAGATTCTGGAGATCTTGAATCTACTGCAAAAATTTTTACCAAAGGTGCTATTCATTCATCTGGAAATATTTACCAGGGTTATTCTGAAGTATTTAATACCTATAAATCAGCTATTATTTTTTATGACGATGAGGACAATGAGGTTGAGTACAATCGTTTAAAGTGCTCACCTAAAACTAAACATTTGAATACAAATATCCAGTATTCATTTAATGCTGATATTACATCAGCAAATGTCTCAAGTTATTTTACTGTCTATCAGACTATTAAATCTAAAAGCCAGATAGTTGTTGGAGGAAGATATGAAGATGAATTCCTTCTAGAGGGAAATTGGTACTTGAAACTTAGGAAAATTTATATTGAAAATTTAGGTGATATGACTTTTCATATCAGATCAGATGTAATTAATTTATGACAGATAAAGAAGAGATACTCGATTTTGAATTAGAAAGCACAAAAATTTGGGACAGTTTTTGCGATGACCTTAAAACCGCTGGGTCCCTTCGAGGGTTCGAATCCCTCTCTCCATAATTTATCATTGATCAAGTTCCACAAAAAGTTTGAGATACTTTTTCTTCAGGTTTAGGAGATCTCATATAGTCTTTATTTGAGCTTTGGTTACTGTAGGGTTTAGTTAAGATAGAAAGAAGTTTCTTCATTTCAGTAAAGTCATTATCTTTAGTAGCTAGTGTTATTGCGTTCTCTATGAGATGATTTCTAGGTATAAAATTAGGGTTAGAAGATCGCAAAATCTTAAGAACTTCTTTGCTTGATAACTTCTGTTTTTTGATATTCTTTTTCCATTCTATTAGCCATTCCGTTATCTTTTTATTCTCCTTAAATTGTCTAAGAAAGACAGAAGAGTCTTCATCATTTATAACTTTACTTAGGGAAGAAAAAGTAAGAGTAAAATCTGATTGATTAGAATGCATAAGTTGCAATAATTTTTTTATCACTTTATCTGAGTCGGATTTCTTAAAGTCTAATCCAACTTTTTTACACATTACTTTCATTAAGGAATCATTCATTTTTTTTGGAAAATTATTTATTACTTCCTGAGCTTTTTCTTGTGCTTTCTGTATTTTGTTGTCTATTAAAGGTATGAGGCAATTAGCAAAGCAAGTCATATTCCATTGAGCAATTAAAGGTTGATTTCCATATGCATATCTTCCATGGGTATCAATAGAGCTAAAAACCGCTGCAGGATCATATTCATCCATAAAAGCACAAGGACCGTAATCTATAGTCTCTCCCACTATTGAAGTATTATCAGTATTCATAACGCCATGAATAAAACCTACCCCCATCCATTTGGTTACTAGTTGTATTTGTTTTTCACAAACAACCTCCAATAAAGAAAGATATTTATTAGAAGAGTCTTTTATATCTTGAAAATGCCTATTAATAGTATAGTCAGCAAGCTTATGAAGATTATCAATCTTATTTTGAGCAGCAAAATATTCGAATGTTCCCACTCTAATGTGGCTTTCAGCTACTCTTGTAAGAACTCCCCCAGGAAGTTTAGTCTCTCTTATTACTTCTTCTCCTGTTGTCACGGCCGCCAATGATCTGGTTGTAGGAACTCGTAAAGAGTTCATAGATTCACTAATTAGATATTCTCTTATAACAGGTCCAAGAGGTGACCTGCCATCTCCTTGACGAGAAAATTTTGTCTGTCCTGAACCCTTTAATTGAATATCATATCTTATGTTATTTGGAGTACTTATTTCACCAAGTAATACCGCACGACCATCACCCAGTTGATTAACAAAATATCCAAATTGATGCCCAGCATAAGCAAGTGCTATTGGAGAAGAGCCTTTAATCAAAGCATTCCCAGAGAATATTTTTGCTAGTTGTTCGTTAGACTTTTTTTCTATTCCTAACCTTTTTCCTAACTTGGTGTTGAAGGTAATTAATTGAGGATTTTTAACAGGTATGGGGTTTATTCTTTGAAAAAAATCTTCAGGAAGTTTGTTATAAGAGTTATTAAACAACATATCTAAGTTACAGGCTGACTTTACTCAACGTACTAAGTTTATCAAAGATTCATTTAGACTGATAAAATCTTATTTTGCATAAAAAATTTAATGAATTCTTTAGTAAGAGAAAAACTAATTTTATTAGGTACGAGAGAGAATCTCGGGGAGGGAGATTACTTTGAACCTTTAAATATTCTTACAAAATCTTTAAACGAAGAAGCAAACCTTACTGTATTTGGATCTTTAGCAGTTACCTATTTATTGAACAGTCAACTAAAAACGAGATCTAGAGTAAATGAATATTTAAAGAAAAATGAACCTCAAACAATTTCACCTCCTTTATTTATTATGGGTTTACCTAGATCAGGAACCACCTTTTTATTTCATCTACTAGGCAATGATCCTAATCACAGGAGCCCTTGTTTTTGGGAGATACTTCATCTTTCTCCTTTTAGTTATAAAGATTCGATGCGAGAGAAGAACGTAATAAGAAGAACAAACCTAGAATTAAGTTTAGTTAACAGATTAGTGCCTGAATTGAGGCTAGTTCATCCTATACTCTCTGACTTTCCTGAAGAATGTACTCTTTTAACGGCTCTAGGTTTGCAAAGTTATAGCTACATTTATGTAGCGAATACACCTTCCTATCAAGAGTACTTGATGAATGCTGATTTTACTTCTGGTTTCTTGTGGCACTCTAGATTTCTGAAGGTATTGGAGAGTAAAGAAAAACCAGTACGCTGGCTACTTAAAGACCCTAATCATATTGAGCATTTACCAGAAATACTCAAGATTTATCCAGAAGCCAATTTTGTGCATATCCATAGGGATCCAATAGAATCTATTGGATCAATATGTAGCATAACTTCCAAAGTTAGATCTGGGTTTTCTAATAAAGTTAATAACTTACAGATAGGAAATAGTACTCTAAACTATTGGGATAATGCTTTAAATAAGCACTTAAATGACAGGAATAATATATCCCAAGAAAAGATCTTTAATATCCAATATTCGGATTTAATAACCGATCCATTAAAACAGGTAAAAAGCATTTATTCTCATTTTGATTATGATTTTTCTGAAGAAGGCAAAAGTGCTATGGAATCTTTCTTATCTAAACCTTCTCAATTAAAAGAAGGCAAACACAGGTATGAATTAGAGAATTTTGGATTATCATCCCAGTTAGTTAAAAAACAGCTTTATAGATATTTTAAAGAGTTTCTTCTAGGTTGAGATTCGAGTATTAAGAAGATGGTGTTTTTAAAAGAATTGTTCATTTCTACTAGTTTTCAGAAATATTCTTAAATAAAAGTTAAAATTGTAAAGTGAAAGATAAATTCCGCGTAAGTGTAGTTATTCCTGTTCTAAATGATGCTGTTTCTACAAAGGAAGTAATATCAAGCTTGAACCAACAAGCCTTCCTTCCTTCAGAGATTATCTTAGTTGATTCTAGTGAAAACAATGAGGTTGAAACCTTAGTTAAAGATTTAGATTCTAGAGTTCCAGTTGTTTATAAGAGAATAGGACAGGCTTTTCCCTATGAAGCAACTAACAGGGGAGCAGAATTAGCGAATTATGAGTGGCTTGCTTTTTTGGACGTCACCACTATTCCAAAAAGAACTTGGTTAAAGGACTACATTGAGACTATAAAAAATACTGATAAAGAAGTTATTTTTGGTGTAACCCAATATGTTGCAAATACTAGATTTCAAAAAGTCCTTAGAGCTTCTACTTATGGAGCTATAGGTCATGAAACAGCTCCTGGAAGTTTAATGAAAAAAAAGGATTTCATAGATTCAGGAAAGATTATTGAAGGAGTTCGTTCAGGTGGAGATATTGAATGGAGAGAACGCATAAAAGCAAGCAAATATAAGGACAAAACTCCCAAGAAAATTTATCTTACTTATTCAGCTCTTCCAACACATTTTTTCTCTGCAATGAGAAAGTTTTTTATATATCAGATGCACGGAGCCACTCTAAATATTCAAAACACAGTTAAGGATATTTATTTAGGTTTAGCATTAATTTTGTCTGCTATTATTATTCCAAAATGGAATTCTTTAGTTGGGTGGGAAAAAAGCCCTTTATATATGCCAAACATAACCAAAATCTACCTTTCTGCCCTTGTCGTCCTGTTTATTTCTACTTTATTAGTTAACAGAGTTTTTCTTAAGAAAATTTCTAATTCCTTTTTTTCTAATATACTCAAGACACTTATCTTTTTATTTTTTTCCTTTTCAGTTTATAAGTGGAATGCAGTAATTGCTGGATGGGTTGAAGATTCTGTTTGGTATGTACCTAATATAACAAAAATTTATATTGGATCTCTTTTGATTGCTTCTTTAGTCTATCGAGGTCTCTATTTTCCTCTAAAACATGAAGTAAATCGTGAATATCTATTCCCCTTTAAATGGATAGAAGTAGGCTTTATGGGATTGTTATTTGATTTAGCTAAATCTCCGGGCTATCTAATCGGCTCTATCCTTATACCTTATAAGAGGGTTAAGAGTATGAAAAAGAATTAATTATGACTTTTGCTAATGAATGGTTCTTGAATGAAAATACTTATAATACTGTTAGACTAGCTAATTAATAGGAGGTGGTTAGATGAAAATTCAGAACTTGGCTTATGTTGGTATAGAAACAGAGAATTTAAAGGCTTGGAGAACCTTTGGTACAAAGGTTCTTGGGTTAATGCTTTCAGAATCAAATGAAGATAATCTGTTGAAGTTTAGAATGGATGATAGACCTTACAGGATAGCGGTACATAAAGGAAATAAAGATTGTCTTCAGTATGCTGGATTTGAACTTCATGATAAAGAAGCTTTAGAAGAAGCTAAAAATGAATTAAAAAAGAAAAAAATAAAGTTCACTCTTGGTAATAAAAAACAAGCCAAGCTTAGAGAGGTAGAAGAGTTAATTATTTTATCTGATCCAATAGGAACCCAAATTGAATTATTTTATGGAAGATCTTTAGATTACCAAAGATTTATATCTCCAGCTGGGGTTTCTTCTTTTGTTACTGGTGAGATGGGAATTGGGCACATTGTGTTACCAGCTACAGATTTAAAGGCTAATCATCTTTTCTATACAAAAGTTTTGGGATTTGGTGAAACTGACTTTATGCAATTTGATATGGGCGAAGGTGACCAACAATTTAGTGCAGGTTTACATTTCTTGCATTGTAATAATCCACGTCATCACACAGTAGGCCTGTTTGAAGCTCCTCATCCAAATGGTCTTGTCCATTTAATGATAGAGGTTCCAGATATAGATGAAGTTGGATATGCACTTGATAGGGTTAATGAATATAAAATACCACTACAGTCTAGCCTTGGAAGGCACACAAATGACCGCATGATATCTTTTTACATGATTTCCCCAAGTGGGTTTGCTATTGAGTATGGTTGTGGGGGGTGGCAGGTAGATTGGGAAGAATTTACAACCACAGTAAGCCATTTACCCTCAATTTGGGGGCATAAGTTTCAAGCACCAGATTAAATTTTTCTAACTAGAATGGATAAAGTCTTAAGTGCTTTCGAAGCAATTTCCACAATTCAAAGTGGTATGACTATAGGTATAGGGGGATGGGGCTCCAGAAGAAAACCTATGAGTTTAATTAGGGAGTTGATAAAGACAGATAAGACAGATTTTACTCTAGTATCTTATGGTGGTCCTGATGTTGGCATGTTATGTGCTGCAGAAAAAGTAAAAAAATTAATTTTCGGGTTTGTAACGCTAGAGACTTCTCCTCTTGAACCTCATTTTAGAAAAGCCAGACAAGAAGGGAAGATAGATATTATGGAAATAGATGAAGGTATGATGAATTTAGGGTTAACTGCTGCAGGTATGCGTTTGCCCTTCAATGTTACCCGAGCAGGACTTGGTACTGATGCACTCAAACTTAACCCTGATATTAAAACTATTAAGTCTCCTTATTCAGATGAAACTCTCGTAGCCATGCCTGCTATCCCTTTGGATATAGCTTTACTTCATGTCCATGAAACCGATTCTTTAGGCAACTCTTTTATCTTTGGCCCAGACCCTTTTTTTGACGAGCAATTCGCGAGGGCAGCTTCTAAGGTAATTATTTCTTCAGAAAGGATAATACCAACCGAAGAGATAAATACCGAGAAAACTATTTGGAATAGATTTGAAAGAAGTCTTGTAAGTACTATAGTTGAAGCTAAGTTTGGAGCTCACCCCACTTCCGCAGCCCCTGACTATGGTTTCGATAAAGCTCATCTTGAAGAGTATTCTAATTCGATAGAACCTGATTCTTGGAAGAAATATTTTGATACTTTTATAAATATAGAAAATACAGAATATGTCCAAGCTGTCGGAGGTGAAAAATTTATTTCTTCTCTAGAGGTACCAGTTTTTTAATCATGAAAAATTTCACTTTATCAGAGTTATGTATTTGTGCTGCATCTGAGGCTTGGAGGGATGATGGAGAAGTTCTTGCAACTGGGATAGGAATAATCCCTAGATTAGCTGCTAGCTTAGCAAAATTAACTCATAGCCCAGAACTTATGATGACTGATGGAGAGGCTTATTTAGTTTCCGAACCTGTTCCAGTTGGTAGAAGAGGAGATTACATCCCTAAGATTGAAGGATATATGAATTATTCTCGAGTATTTTTAAATCTTTGGAAAGGGCATAGACATGCAATGACTGGCCCAGTACAGATTGATAAATATGGACAAACAAATATAAGTTTTATAGGTCATAATAGCAACAAACCAAAAGCCCAACTTCTTGGAGCAAGAGGTTTCCCAGGAAATACAATTAATCATTCAAATAGCATGTTCGTTCCCAGACATGACAGGAGAAGCTTTGTAGAAGGAGAAGTTGATATGGTTTCTGGAGTGGGATATAACCCTTCTAGAAGATTGAAAGGGATGAGAGAGGATTTTATAAATTTAAAGATTATAGTTTCTAACTTAGCAGTACTAGACTTTAAAGGTCCTGATCATAAGATAAGGATCAAATCTCTTCACCCCAATGTTAACCTTAAAGAAGTTCAAGACAATACTGGTTTTGAACTAGTTGTCGATTCAGAAAATATAACTGAAACACCACTTCCTAGTGATAAGCAACTTTTAATTATCAGAGAATTTTTAGATCCTGAAAATTTAAGAGAAAAGGCTTTACCTGATAGGAGCTAATAGCAAGAGGTACTTTTATGAATAAGAAAAAGAATAATTATATTAAAAATACTGTCAAAGGACCTGTTTCGATTATTTCTTTGAATAGACCTGACTATAGTAATGCTCAGAATGGCGCTATGACTTATCAACTTGATGATGCATTTAGGCAAGCAATGGATGACGATAATGTAAAAGTAATAATACTAAAAGGAGAAGGTAAACACTTTTGTGCCGGTCATGATATCGGGACTCCTGATAGAGATTTAGATAAATCTTATGAAATAAAGTCTATGTGGTATGACCATACAAAGAAAGAGGGAGGAGAATTCTATTATGCTAGAGAGCAGGAGATTTATCTGGGAATGTGCAGAAGGTGGAGAGATATACCTAAACCTACAATAGCAATGGTGCATGGAGCTTGTATAGCAGCAGGTTTAGCTTTAGCTTGGGTATGTGATTTAATAATTGCTTCCGAAGATTCCTTTTATTCAGACCCAACTTTAAAAATGGGGTTACCTGGAATAGAGTATTTTGGCCATCCTTTTGAACTTAATCCAAGAATTGCTAAAGAGTTTTTGTTCTTAGGTGAAAAAATCTCAGCTAAGAGAGCCTATGAGATGGGGATGCTTAATAAGGTTGTCCCCTTAAGGGAGTTAGAAAAAGAAACAATGGAAATTGCAAATAAGATAGCAGAAATCCCTTCCTTAGCATTAACTTTAACTAAGCAATCAATAAACCATATACAAGACCTTCAAGGACATCGATCGGGTATGGATGCAACTTTTGGATATCATCACTTTGCTCATACACATAATGATTTAGTGCAAGGAGAGTATTTATCTGGTTTTGATGCTAAGAAATTAAAAGAAAAATCTGAAGATCAAGATAAAAAGAAAAGTTAGTAAATCATGTCTAAAGATCCAGATTTTTTACATACAAAATTATGTGATCTTCTAAGTTGTAAATATCCAATAATTCAGACCGCTATGGGTTGGGTTTCAACTCCACACCTTGTTGTTTCTACAATCAATGCAGGAGGTTTTGGTTTTTTAGCTGCAGCCGTAATGCAGGTATCTCAAATTGAACAAAGCATCAAGCAAATAAAAAAACAAAGTAATCATAATTTTGGAGTTAATTTTCACTTTTTTCAGCCAGATGCTCAAAAAATAGTAGATTTGGTTATAAAAGAAGAAATAAAGGCAGTAAGTTATGGTAGATCTCCAGACAAAGAATCTATTAGGAAATTTAAAGACGCAGGTGTGTTGTGCATTCCTACTGTGGGGGCAGTAAATCATGCCTTAAAAGCAGAAGAATTGGGTGCAGATATTATTGTAATTCAAGGCAGCGAAGGAGGCGGTCATACAGGCAAGATTCCAACAGATGAACTCCTTGAAGAGGTTCTAGAGTCAGTTTCAGTTCCTGTAGTAGCAGCAGGTGGCTTTAAGGATGGAAAGGGGTTAATTTCAGCTTTGGAGCGAGGGGCTGTAGGAATAGCTATGGGCACAAGGTTTATGATGACAACTGACAGTCCTGTTCCTGAATCTACATTAAGTAAATATTTAGAGGTTACAAAAAATCAAATTACTGTAACAGATAAGTTTGATGGATTGTCTCACCGCTTAATTAGAAACAAATTTATTGAAGAAATAGAAAGAAGCTCTGCAACAAGATTATTATTAATGGCTTTAAAAAATAGTTTAAGATACAAAAATATGATCGGTTTTAGTTATTTAGATCTTATAAAATCTGGGTTTTCTTTATTAAAACAAGATCCTCTTAAACCTGCACAAGCTTTAATGGCTGTAAATTCACCAGTAATAATCCAGAAAGCAATGGTAGAGGGCCTGCCAGATGAAGGTGCTATGCCAACCGGTCTTATAGCTGGAGAAATAAATAATTTGCTTAGTTGTAAGGACCTTATTAACTCTTTAATAGAAGACGCCCTAAACTCAATAAACAATGACTTTTAAAACAAATATCACCAATCAAGGCATAGCTCAACTTTGTTTATCACATCCTCCTGTCAATGCCCCTGATAGCTTGGGATGGAAGGCATTATCAGAAGAAGTCTGTAGGATATCTGAAGATAAGAATTTGAAAGTTCTAATAGTTCATGCGGAAGGTAAGGGATTTTGTGCAGGAGTAGACATAAAAGAACTAGCAGAGGATTCTAATAAGATCCAAGAAGTTAATAAGGGTTGTTACGACACCTTTAAATCTATAAGGTCCTGTTCGGTACCAGTAATCTCTGCCATTCATGGGTTTTGTTTGGGAGGAGGGATTGGTATAGCAGGGTCTAGTGATATTATCATTGCATCAGAGGATGCTTATTTTGGCTTACCAGAAATAGATAGAGGTGCCTTAGGAGCAGCTTCACATTTAGCGAGGATGTTTCCTTTGCAACAGGTAAGAAGGATGATGTTTACTGCCGAACCAATTGATGCAGAGGAAGCTTATAGACTAGGCGCTATTGAAAGGGTTGTAGTTAAAGATGAATTAATGGATACAGCAATAAGCCTTGCAGAAAAGATAGCTGATAAAAGTGCTATTGCAGTTAGGCTTGCTAAAGAATCTCTTAATGCAATTGAACCACATGATGTTGATGCAAGTTATCTTCTTGAACAAGAATTTACTTTAAAGCTTTATGAATCTGAAGACTCTTCTGAAGCAAGAAAAGCATTTCTTGAAGGAAGGGAAGCTAAATTTAAAAATAAATAAAGGCACATAAAGAGCATATGGATTTGCGCTATACCAAGCAACAAGAATCGTTCCGAAAAGAAATAAGGAAATGGTTCAAGTCAAATGTTCCTAAGGAAAAACTTCTCTCTTTTGATACTAAAGAAGGTTTTGAACAACACAGGAATTGGGAAAAAAAATTATCCGAAGGAAGGTGGACAGCGATAACGTGGCCCAAGATTTATGGAGGAAGAGATTGTGACCTAATAGAGTGGTTGATTTTTGAAGAAGAGTATTATTTAGCTAATTCACCAGGAAGAGTTAATCAAAATGGAATCTTTTTATTAGGACCTACTTTAATTGAATACGGTACTGATGAGCAGAAGGAAAGGTTCTTACCTGAAATGATTAGTGGTAAGGAAATTTGGTCTCAAGCTTGGTCAGAACCTAACGCAGGAAGTGACTTAGCTGCCTTGCAATGTAAGGCTATAAGAAAAGGAGACAAATATATAATAAACGGTCAGAAAACTTGGTCTTCTAGAGCATCTTTTGCTGATTGGGCTTTTGGTCTATTTAGATCAGATCCTAATTCAAATAGACACCAAGGTCTAAGTTTCCTTCTTTTCCCTTTAAATGCAGAAGGAATAACCATAAGACCTATAAGTCAGTTAGATGGAGAACAAGGGTTTGCAGAGATTTTTTTTGAAAATGCTGAGGTACCTGTAGAAAATTTAGTGGGAAATGAAGGAGATGGTTGGTCAATAACTATGGCCACAGCAGGTTTTGAAAGAGGGTTAATGTTAAGAAGTCCAGCAAGATTCCAACTTACTGCAAGAAAGTTAGTAAACCTTTATTTAAATAAAGAGAAAAATGCTTCATCTGGTATTCGAGAAAAGGTGATCCAATGTTGTCTTGATGCAGAGGCTTATGCTCTTAATACTTATTGGACGGCATGTAAATTGATACATGGTGGAAAA
Organism: uncultured Gammaproteobacteria bacterium; assembly: GCA_913045055.1. Taxonomy (GTDB): domain Bacteria; phylum Pseudomonadota; class Gammaproteobacteria; order Magnimaribacterales; family Magnimaribacteraceae; genus CAJWPI01. The sequence continues at coordinate 11,822 of CAJWPI010000011.1, forward strand.
ATTGGTTTTGAAGCTAGCACAAATAAAATTTTCTGGTCTGAGCTAGATTCAGAAATGCATGAATTAGCTATTTCTCTTTTAGAAGCAGAAGGTAGTTTAGGTATAAATGATCAAATTTCATCTGAAGCTGTAGAGTGGATTAAGGGTTTTCTTTTTTCTTTAGCGGGACCTATTTATGCAGGAACCAATGAGATACAAAGGAATATTATTGCTGAAAGAATACTGGGCTTACCTAAATAATGGATTTTAGATTTACAGAAGAGCAAATCTCTTTTAGAGATTCCTTAAAGAAACTTTGTGAAGAGACTTGTAAAACAAGCTCTATAAGGTCCTTATGGAATTCATTGGAAAGGTTAGACCAGGCTAGATGGTCTAAACTTATTGATCTCGGAGTAGTGGGGTCGCTTATTGAGAAAGATGAAGGTGGTTTGGGTTTAACTGATATAGATTTGGTTTTGATGGCTGAGGAGTCAGGATATTACGCTTTACCAGAGCCTTTATGGGAAGTTGCATTATCAGGTTCAATATTAAAATATATTCCAAATAATAATGAAGAAAACTGGAAAGCTAGATTGGCTAATGGTGATTTTTTTATATTAACTTGTCATGAAATTAATAAATTTACTCCTAATGCAGATCTTGCTGATGCTTTTTTTCTTCAAGATGGGGATGGTCTTTATTTCGCTACAAAAGAAGAAGCAAAGATCATAGAAAGAGATGGATTAGACCCTTCACAACCTATTTTCGAAATAAAATGGAAACCTAAAAAATCTAAGAGGCTGATGCATAGGTCTGAAAGCGTAGAAGTTTGGCAAGAAATTCTTAATAGAGGAGCTTTGTTCACATCTGCTCAACTTTTAGGTTTAACTCAGAAAGTATTAGACCTTTCAGTAGATTATGTAAAAAGTAGGGAGCAGTTTGGAAGAGCTATAGGATCTTTTCAGGCAGTTAAACATCTTTTAGCAAATATCCAGGTGAAATTAGAATTTGCAAGACCTGTTGTTTATAAAGCCGCATATTCTTTAGCGTCAAATAGTTCAGGAAGATATAGAGATGTCTCTTATGCCAAGATAGTTTCTTCCCAAGTAAGTAAACTTGCATCTAAAACAGCAATTCAAAGTCATGGAGCGATTGGATATACATGGGAATCAGATTTACAAATTTTTATGAAAAGAATATGGTTTCTAGATGTTATGTGGGGAAGTAGCGTTTGGCACCTAAAAAGGTTGGAGAAAGAAATATTAAGTCCTTCTTCAGAAATAGGCCCAGGAGGAACTTTCGTTTAAAGTATCGTTATGAGTGAAGCTTTTATAGTAGATGCTGTTAGAACTCCTATTGGGAAGAGAGGAGGAAGCCTTGCTGGGATTCATTCAGCAGATTTAGGAGGGCATGCCTTAAAGGGATTGTTAAATAGAACTTCTTTAGATCCATCTTTAGTGGAGGACGTTATTTTTGGCTGTGTGGATACAATTGGTTCACAAGCCGGTGATATAGCTAGAACAGCTTGGCTTGTTGCTGGATTACCTGAGGAGGTACCTGGCACAACTGTTGACAGACAGTGTGGTTCTTCGCAACAAGCAGTACATTTTGCTGCACAGGCAGTAATGAGTAATACCAATGATATTGTAATTGCTGGAGGAGTGCAGAATATGAGCCAAATACCTATATCTTCAGCTATGTTAGCAGGACAGGAGTATGGATTTTCAGATCCTTTTAATGATTCAGAAGGTTGGAAATTACGGTATGGAAAGGGAGAGGTATCCCAATTTAATTCAGCTCAAATGATTGCTGAGAAATGGGGATTTTCAAGACTAGAGATGGAAAAGTTCTCTTTGGGAAGCCATAAGAAAGCTATTGATGCTATCGATAAAGGGAAATTTATCGACGAAATAATATCTTTAGATGAATTTACACAAGATGAAACACCTCGTCGAGATACTTCACTAGAAAGAATGGCTTCTCTAGAACCCTTGAGTGAAGGTAGCGCCATAACTGCAGCTGTATCAAGCCAAAACTGTGATGCTTCTTCAGCCATATTAATAGTTTCCGAGAAAGCTTTAAAAGAGTATGAGTTAACACCAAAAGCAAGAATTCATCATATGAGTGTTAGAGCAGATAATCCTATATGGATGTTAACAGCTCCCATTAGAGCTACTAAATACGCCTTAGAAAAATCTGGAATGTCTTTATCAGATATTGATCTAGTAGAGATAAATGAAGCTTTTGCTTCTGTTGTCATGGCTTGGCAGAAAGAAACTTCTTTTGATATGAATAAGATAAATGTCAATGGAGGGGCGATAGCCTTAGGACACCCTTTAGGAGCAACAGGATCAAGATTAATGACAACTCTTCTTCATGAAATGCATAGAAGAAAAGTAAGATATGGATTACAAACCATGTGTGAAGGCGGAGGACAAGCCAATGTAACCATTCTAGAAAGATGCTAGAAAATCAATGGAATTCTCACTTACAGAAGAACAAGAGATATTAAGAGATACAGCTAATTCTTTTTTAGAAGATTTTTCCAATTCACAAAGTATTAGAAAAGCTATGGAGTCAGATCTAAGATTTGATCCTGTTCTTTGGAAAAGAATGGCTAGTGAAATGGGATGGACGGGCATTTTGGTTCCAGAAAATTATGGAGGTATAGGTCTCTCCTGGGTTGAGTTAGTAACTTTGATGGAACAAATGGGTAAAAATTTATTGTGTAGCCCTTTTCATCCGACAGTTTGCTTAGGAATAAGCTCTCTTCTTGAAGCCGGTAATGAGGAGCAGAAATCTTCTTTTTTACCTCTGATTGCTAGCGGAGAACTTATAGTTACTCTGGCCTGTTTAGAGAGAAGTGGAAGTTGGTTACCAGAAGGAATCGAAACGACTTTCGAAAAAAAAGGATCGGAGTATTGTTTAAATGGTATTAAAAGATTTGTTCCTTATGGCCATTCTTCAGATCTAATTATTGTTGCTGCTAGAAAAAAAGATAATAGTAATTCCAAAGACTTAAGCCTTTTTTTAGTTGGATCTGATAACCCTAATATTTCAATTAATCAATTGACTACTATGGATCAGACCAGACCTCAATCTGAGTTAAAATTATCTAATCTTAAATTAAGCGAGTCCAAGCTTTTAGGAAAGGAAGGTGATGGTTGGGAGATATTAAATAAGGTAAGAAGTTTAGGAGCTTTAGGTATAGCGGCAGATCAAGTAGGAGGAGCTCAAAAATGTTTGGATATGACATGTAAATATGTATTAGAAAGAGAGCAGTTTGGAAGAAAAATAGGTAGTTTCCAATCTATTAAGCATCGTCTCGCAGATATGATGGTCTTGGTAGAGTCCGCTAGATCTTCAGCTTATTACGCTGCATGTTTAGTTAAAGAGGGGAATGACGAATTAGATGAAGCAATTTCAATAGCAAAGTCATACTGCTCGGAGGCCTATTTTAAGTGTGCTTCTGATTCTATTCAATTACATGGAGGGGTAGGCTTTACATGGGAGTATGATGTACACCTCTATTTTAAAAGGGCCAAATCTTCTGAAATCGCCTTTGGAAGTCCACAATTACATAAAGATAAAATAGCAAACTTTTTAGGTATATAGATGCATCTAGAATTTTCAAAAAAGGAAGAACTATTCAGAGAAGAAGTTTCAAGTTGGTTATCAAAGAATTTGAAGGGCAAATTTAAACCTGTTGTAGGAAGAGGAGGTTCAGGCGACCAAACAGAGTTATTGGAAGAAAGGGTAGAGTGGGAAAAACATATGGGAAAATCAGGCTGGACTTGTATAGGTTGGCCTAAAAAGTTTGGAGGTAGAAATGCTTCAATAAATGAGCAGGTTATTTTTTACGAAGAATATACTAAAGCTGGCGGCCCTGGAAGAATTGGTCATATAGGGGAGACATTAGCAGGACCTACAATTATTTCTTTTGGTTCTAAAGAGCAGCAAAAAAGATTTTTACCCAAAATTAGGCTGGGGGAGGAATATTGGTGCCAAGGATATTCAGAACCTTCTGCGGGTTCAGACCTTGCTGCGGTTAAAACCAAAGCTGAGTTAGTCAAAGGGAAGTGGAAAATAAATGGCCAAAAAATATGGACCTCTCTTGCTAAAGAATCTGATTGGATATTTGTGCTTTGTAGAACTACAAAAAAATCATCAGGAAGAGAAGGTTTATCATACATTTTAGTACCCATGTCTCAGCCAGGAATAACTATACAACCTATAAAGCAGCTTACAGGTCAATCAGAGTTTAACGAAGTCTTCTTTGATAATGCAGAGACACAAGAAGAAAATGTTGTTGGAGAAGTAGGTGAAGGGTGGAAAGTAGCTATGGGTACCTTAGGTTTTGAAAGAGGCACTTCAACATTAGGACAACAAATGGCTTTTGAGCAAGAATTTAATACCGTATTAAAAATAGCTAAAGAAAATGGAAGTTCAGAGATTCCTTCTATAAAAAACCAGTTGTCTGAGGCATGGATTGGATTAAGAATTATGAGATTTAATGCACTTAGGATGTTGAGTAATTCCAGAGATGGTTTATTGTCAAAAGAAGCTATGCTTTCAAAACTTTATTGGGCAACTTGGCACAGAAATTTAGGAAAATTAGCTATGGATGTTCTTGGGATGGAGTCAGAAATTGGTGATAAACTACCTTATGATCTTACTTTTTTACAAAAGATGTTTCTTTTTACGAGGTCTGACACAATTTATGCTGGAACTAATCAAATCCAAAGAAATATCATAAGTGAAAGGGCACTAGGAATGCCTAAAGAGCCTAGAGGAGATAACAAAAAATGACTAACCTGAAGATACCACCTCCTTACCCTAAATCCCATAATATTTTGTCAGGAAAAAAAGCTGTTATTACTGCTGCAGCAGGTACAGGCATTGGATTTGCTACAGCTAAAAGGTTTATTGAAGAAGGCGCAGAAGTACTCATAAGTGATTTTAATGAAAAAAGATTGGTAGAAGCATCTAAGAACTTAGAAAAAGAATTTTCGTTTGTTCCTCATACTCTTATTTGTGATGTAAAAGACTCTTTACAGGCTGACCAACTAATAGAAGAATCGAAGGCTAAATTAGGAAAGATAGATATTCTAGTTAATAATGCTGGTCTTGGTGGTTACTCGAAAGTCACTGATCTTTCCGATGAAGACTGGTTAAATGTTATAGAAACTTCTTTAACCGGTACTTTTAAAGTTACTCGGTCTGTTCTTAAGTACATGGAAAAAGAAAACAGTGGAGTTATAGTTAATAATTCATCTGTATTAGGTTGGAGAGCACAAGCAAACCAGTCACATTATTCTTCTGCAAAGGCAGGAGTTATGGCTTTTACTCGGTCAGTCGCTCTGGAAGCAGCTAAATATGGAGTTCGTGTAAATGCGGTAGCTCCCAGCATAGCTATTCATGAGCATCTAGCTAAAACAAGCAGTAAAGATCTAATAGACAGCCTGGTAGATAAAGAAGTTTTTGGAAGGGCTGCGGAACCTTGGGAGATAGCTAATGTTATAATATTCCTCGCAAGTGATTATGCTTCATACCTTACTGGAGAAATAATTTCAGTAAGCAGTCAACACCCATAAGTTTATGGAAAAAATAATCTACATCATTACAAAAAGAAACTCCGAATCAGGTGATCAATTTAAAGAGAGTTTAATAAATGGATTCACAAAAGAAATAAATCATTTAGTTGATTATCTACAAATTAATATTGTGGATAGTGGAGTTAAAGAAGCTAGTTTGACTAGAGTGGGCCAAGAAGCTGAAGGTTTGATGCCATCAAAACCTGTAGCAGACGGTATTGTTGTAGTTTGGGTGAAGTCAGTATCTTTTAATGAGAAACTGGAAGCTACACTTGTTAGTTATGCAAACACAGTTTACGGCTATCTTGTTACAGAATCTGAACCGCTTCAAAATGAATCTCAGGCTTATTCGCCAGTAAGAAGGACTCCAGGATTTGATCAGGTAGCCTTCCTAAAAAAACCTTCTAATCAGGAATATGATGAATGGCTTTATAATTGGCAATCTCTTCATACACAAGTAGCAATAGACACACAATCAACTGTGCGCTACATTCAAAACGTTATTGTTAGAGCACTAACAAAAGACGCCCCCCACTATTCAGCAATTGTTGAAGAGGGATTTTCTGAAGAGTCTGCCATGTTTGATCCAATGGTTTTTTATGATGCACAAGGAAAGAAAGACAGAATGTTAAAAAACAACAAACTTATGATGGAGAGTTGTTCTAGGTTTATAGACTTTCAAGATGATCCAACAGATCTCATTGCTATGAGTCAGTACTTAGTAAAAAAATAACTTCTCGTGGATTAAACCATGGTTAGGATAGACACAGAAAAGCTTGCTTCTGAACTCTTTAATGCTCTAAAGGGACGTTACTGTTTAGACCCTTTAACTAATAGATATCCAGAAATATCAATTGATGAAGCTTACAGCATCTCTTTAAAGCTTTTAGAGAAGAGGCTTAAAGAGGGAGAAAAGGTAATAGGAAAAAAGATTGGCGTTACTTCAAGAGTTGTTCAAGAGATGTTAGGGGTAGATCAACCAGATTTTGGTTTTTTAACTTCCGCCATGCACATTCCAAATAAATCGGTAGTTAATATAGAGGAATCACTTATACAACCTAGAGCTGAAGGAGAAATAGCATTTGTTTTGTCTAAGGATTTAAAGGGTCCCGGAGTAACACCTGAGGATGTACTTGAGTCAACGGAAAGTATTTTCCCATGTTTTGAAATTGTAGATTCTAGAATAGAAGATTGGAAGATCTCTATACAAGATACTATTGCAGACAATGCATCTTGCGGCGTATTTATTTTAGGAGAAAGAAAAGTAAATCCTCGAGATATAGAGTTAGATAATTGTAAATTGAAAGTATACAAAAATGGCGATCTTATTAGCCAGGGTGAAGGTTCAGCCGTTCAAGGACATCCTTGTAATGCCGTGGCTTGGCTAGCAAATACTTTAGGAGAATTTGATATACCTTTTAAATCAGGAGAGATTATACTTTCCGGTTCTTTGGTTCCTCTAGAACCAGTTACAACTGGAGATGAAATGTATCTAGAATTAGAAGGAGTAGGTTCTGCTGAGGTAAAATTTATTTAAGAAAAGGATGAAAACTAAAGTGGCCATAATAGGGTCAGGTAACATAGGTACCGACCTAATGATAAAAATTCTAGACACTTCAAACGATTTAGAAGTTGTTTCTTTAGTAGGAATTGAGCCAGATTCAGAAGGCCTCTCCATTGCAAAAGACAGAGGAGTTGAGACTACTCACGGAGGAATTAATGACTTTTTGAAGATGGACTCTTACAAGGAAATAAAAATAGTGTTTGATGCAACTTCTGCAGGCGCTCATAAGCATCACGATGATATTTTACGCAAGGATAAAAAACAGATTATAGACCTAACTCCAGCTGCAATAGGTCCGTATACAGTACCTGTAGTTAATATGGAAGAGCATTTAAATGAACCAAACTTAAATTTGGTAACTTGCGGAGGCCAAGCCACAATTCCTATTGTCTCTGCTATCAATGATGTTTCAAAAGTTAAATACTCTGAAATTGTTTCTTCTGTAGCTTCTAAATCAGCTGGACCTGGTACTCGGGCTAATATTGATGAGTTTACAAAGACTACTGCAAAGGGAATAGAAGTTGTTGGAGGGGCGGAAAAAGGTAAGGCAATTATAATTTTAAATCCTGCTGAACCTCCAATGTTGATGCGCAATACCGTATTTACACTTTGTAATTTAGCAAACGAAGAAGAAATTAGATCTTCAATAGAGAAGATGGTTACAGAGGTTCAAAAGTATGTACCAGGCTATCGTCTTAAACAAGAAGTGCAATTTGAAAGATTTGGTTCGAATAACCCTTGTGTAATTCCGGGATATGGAAAATTTGAAGGAATTAAGAGTTCCGTTTTTTTAGAAGTGACAGGTGCAGGTCACTATTTTCCTGAATATGCAGGAAATCTCGACATAATGACATCTGCAGCCTTGGGTACAGCTGAAAGGTTATCTCAACTTAAGTTTAGTTAGTCATGATTAATCCTTCAAAAGATAAAATCTACATCCAAGATGTAACTTTAAGAGATGGTATGCATGCTATAAGACATCAATATTCAGTTGATCAATGTTGTCAGATAGCAAAAGCTCTTGATCAGTCAGGTGTTGATGCCATCGAAATAGCTCATGGTGATGGTTTAGCTGGTTCGAGTTTCAACTATGGATTTGGATTGCATACTGATGAAGAGTGGATTGAAGCCGTAGCAGATACCATTCAGAGGGCTAAGCTTACTACTTTAATTTTACCAGGCATAGCCACTATAGATAACCTTAAGTGGGCTAAAGATGTTGGCATTAAATCAGTAAGAATAGCTACTCACTGTACTGAAGCTGATGTCTCGAAACAACATATAGAGTATTCTAGGAAGCTTGGGATGGATACAGTAGGATTCTTGATGATGTCCCATATGAATGACCCTATAAACTTATCTAAGCAAGCTAAACTTATGGAAGATTACGGAGCTCAGGCAATTTATGTAGTCGATTCTGGAGGTGCTTTAAGCATGCAAGATGTAGTAGAAAGATTTTTAGCTTTTGGAGATATACTTTCTTCGGAGACTCAATTAGGAATGCATGCTCATCATAACTTATCACTTGGAGTAGCTAATTCTATAGTGGCAGTTGAAAATGGTGCTACCAGAATTGATGCATCTCTTGCTGGAATGGGAGCAGGAGCTGGAAATGCACCTCTTGAAGTTTTTATAGCTGCCATAGATAGATTAGGCTGGAAACATGGATGCAATTTGTTTTCTTTAATGGATGCTGCCGAGAATATTGTTCGACCTCTTCAAGATAGACCCGTTAGAGTTGATAGAGAAACTTTATCTTTAGGTTACGCTGGAGTTTATTCTAGTTTTTTAAGACATGCAGAAACTGCTGCTGAGAACTATGGGCTTGATACAAGAGAAATCTTAGTGGAACTCGGCAGAAGAAAGATGGTGGGGGGTCAAGAAGATATGATTGTAGATGTTGCGTTAGATATGCTAAAAACCAAAAAAAAATAGAAATATAATTTTCATGCCTCTAGATCTAAAAAAATTAAAACTAGTTGAATCTTTACCTTCTCAAATGGCAAAGGATTTAGGTTCATTTGAAACAGGTTGGTATAAAATTGGCAAATCTTCTTATTTCGAATTAAGAAAACTTTATTCTGTAGACTCATTTCCTTCAAAGTTAGTAATTTGGAGAAATAAAGATGAGGCTTTAGTGGCGTTTGATGCCTTTTGTCCTCACATGGGAGCAGATTTAGCTTGTGGAGAGTTAACTGATAAAGGCGTTAGTTGTCCTTTCCATGGTTGGGTATGGGGAGATGATGGAGAGTGTAAATTTATACCATATTCTAATAATCTACCTAAAAAAGCGTTTCTAAGAACTTGGCAAACTTTAGAGGAGAAAGGAGATGTATTTATTTGGTATGATGGTGATGGAGGAGATCCAAAGATTGATGGACTTCGTTTGGTAATGAAAAGTAGAGAAGATTAATAATGATAGATACAAATTTACCTGAACGTTATGCAAGAGGATGGTATGTTTTAGGTCACAGGAGAAACTTTTTAGATAAAGAACCTAAAACTATCCCTTGTTTTGGAGAAAAACTTATAGTTGAAAGAAAGGATGATACCTACAAAGCAAATCTAAATTCGAAACTACTCCCAGTGTGTGAAGAAAATAATCTTGTTTTTGGTTGGTATGATCATGAAGGCTTAGAGCCAGACTATTCAATTCCAGTAGTTGAAGAATGCTATGATGAAAATTGGTCTGACTGGGGGATGGAACAGTATTTAATAAATAATAATTGTAGAGAACTCATAGATAATATGGCTGATAGGGGGCACTTTGGTCCTGTCCATGGCTGTCCTGCTGTAGATTTTTATAATGAAGCTAAGGGTGTTCATTATATTCAAATTATGACAGGAGAATCTGAAGTATTAGGAGGAAGTCTTTGGTCAGAAGCAATTTATACTGGACCAGCCTATATGGTTACTACAATGAAAACAGATGTAGCAAAAAGTAGATTGTTAGTAAGCCATTTACCTATTAACCATACAAATTTCCTTATCCAATTTGGTTGCATGGTAGAGAAAGACCCTAATGCGAGTGAAGAAGAGAATAAAGCACATGTTCAAAGTTATGTAGACGCTAATCTTTTAGCTTTTGGTCAAGACGTAGATATTTGGCATAACAAGATTTTTGTTGATGAACCTCTAATGTGTTCTGGTGATGGACCTCTTCATAAATTAAGAAAATGGTATAACCAATTTTATTTAGATAGGGATAATATTCCAGAAGGTTTAGATATGCCTCAACGTAAGTTTTAAAAAATTTCTATCTTGGATTTTACTTTCCAAAATAAATGCATCCTTCGCAAGCAAAGTCTATACCCGAACTCACGCAACTTGCAGCTAAGAAATTTAGTAACAAAGTTGCCATAGAAGACCGGCAAGTTCAGTTAACTTTTCAAGAATTAGAAGAACAATCTAATAAGGCTTCTAATGGTTTTATTTCTCTTGGACTGAAAGAGGGAGATAGGGTTGGTATATGGGCCCCTAATTGTTACGAATGGATAGTAAGTGCTTTAGGTGTATTAAAATGTGGGGCTATCTTAGTTCCTTTAAACACTAGATTTAAAGGTCAAGAGGCAGATTACATAATAAACAAAAGTTCCATTAAATTTCTTTTTACTATGGAAAACTTTTTAGGCATCAACTACTCTCAGATGATAAATAAAGAAAAGTTGCAGTCTCTAGAAAAAATTATCTTTTTTGATAAAAGCTCAGGTGAAGACTCATGGAAAGGTTTTATGAATTTATCTGATGATATAAGCAGTAAACCTTTCAATCGATCATTTGGGAATCTCATAGCAGATATAATTTTTACTTCTGGAACAACAGGCAAGCCTAAGGGTGTTGTTGTTTCTCAGAACCAAAATTTAAGAGTCTTTGAGACTTGGAGTCATCATGTAGGATTAAAAGAAGGAGATAGATATCTAATAGTTAATCCCTTCTTTCATACTTTTGGTTATAAAGCAGGTTGGCTGTCTTGCTTGATGAGGGGAGCAACTATTATTCCCCATCAAATTTTTGAAGCTGATTCAGTTTTAAAAATGATTCAAGAAAAAAAGATTAATGTTTTGCCTGGACCTCCCGCCCTCTATCAATCCATTATGTCTTCTTCTAATTTTAATAGTTTTGATATCTCCACATTAAATTTAGCTATCACTGGTGCTGCTTCTATACCTGTTCAGTTAATTTTAGATATGAAAAAAATTATGGGATTTAAAACAGTTCTTACTGCATATGGCTTAACTGAGAGTACAGGAGTGGTAACAATGTGCTCTCCAGAAGATGACCCAGAGATAATAGCGACTACATCAGGTAGAGCAATATCAGGAGTAGAGGTTAAATGTTTAGATGATAATGGCAAGGAAGTGGATACTGGTAAACCAGGAGAAATTTTTGTTAAAGGCTATAACGTAATGCAAGGCTATTTAGATGAAAAGGAGCAAACTAGAGAAACTATTGATTCAGAAGGATGGCTGAAGACTGGTGACATAGGGATTTTAGATGACTCTGGTTATTTAAAGATCACAGATAGAAGTAAAGATATGTATATAGTAGGTGGTTTTAACACTTATCCAGCTGAAATAGAAAACATTCTTGCTAAACATAAAGAAATCATATCTAGCGCTGTCATCGGGATAACAGATAAAAGACTTGGAGAGGTAGGTAAAGCTTTTGTAGTTGTTAAAAAAAGTACTAAATTAACCGAAGAAGAATTAATTAATTGGTGCAGAGAAAATATGGCTAATTATAAAGTTCCAAGAGAAGTAGTTTTCCTAGAAGAATTACCTTTAAATGCTGCCGGTAAGGTTATGAAATTTAAGTTGAGAGAGTTAGTTAAATGAAAATTTGCGTAAGTGAATTTATTTTTCAATCCTTTCAGGATTTATTGACTAAATCTCTAAAAGGACATGATATTTTATTAATAGATAAATCTGGTGCTCTCCCTTCAGGTAGTGAGAAGCCTCAGGTAGTTTTTGCATCATATGAGGTTATGTTTAAGTGTTTACATGATGAAGTGTATAGAAATAAATTCTTGTCTCTTATTAGCGGTATAGAATTTGTGCAGGGTAGTTGGGCTGGGATAGAAAGTGAAGTTGCTCAACAAATTATTAGTAGTGCAAAGAAATTTTCACATGGCGGTGGCTTACATGCAATTCCATTGGCAAACTATGTGTTTTCACAAATGCTACGTCATGTAAAAGGAATTGATGAACATATTGAACTTCAAAAGAACAAAGAATGGAAACAGTTACTTTTAACAGGAGAATTGACTGATTTAACAATTGGTATCGCCGGATATGGAGGAATTGGAAAAGAAGTAGCAAGACTGGCTAAAGCATTTCGTATGCAAGTTATTGCTACAAAAAGAACCAAGGTTAAATCTAAATTTCTTGATAAACTTTTTAAGCCATCTGATTTAAATAAAATGTTGAAAAAAAGTGATTTTGTAGTTAATTGTCTCCCTGCAACTGAAGAAACAAACAAAATATTTTCTTTGCATCAATTCTTAACAATGAAAAAGACAGCTATGTTCATTAATGTAGGACGAGGTGAAACAGTTAACGAAGAGGATCTAATTCATGCTTTGACAAAGGGTGAGATTAGTTGTGCTGCCTTAGATACAACTGACCCAGAACCGCTTTCAGCCAACTCTCCTTTATGGGAGCTAAAGAATTGCTTTATTACCCCTCATGATTCGGCATGGGGTCCTAAAGCACCTCAGAGGGCTGTAGATTTATTTTTAAAAAATATAAAAAGAATACAGGCAGGTAGAGAGGTCATTAACCTTGTATAAAAAAGGTCGCTGTTGCGACCCTTTTTTTAGTTTGAATAGCCTACAACAGCCTTAGTTTCTAGGAATTCCTCAAAACCAAACGGTCCCCATTCTCTTCCGTTTCCAGATTGTTTATATCCTCCAAAGGGTGCAGTAAAGTCTGCCTGGGCTCCATTAATTGAAACACTTCCTGCTCTTATTCTGTTTGCAATTTTCTTAGCCCTTTCTGTATCTCCAGAAGATACATAACCATAAAGACCATAGTCAGTATCGTTAGCAATAGTCACCGCTTCTTCTTCATCTTTGTAGGGTAATATAGATAGTACTGGTCCAAATATTTCTTCTCGAGCTATCGTCATATCATTATTAACTTTAGCAAAGACTGTTGGTCGCACATAATATCCAGCATTCAATCCATCTGGTTTTCCAGGACCCCCTGTAACAAGTTCAGCACCTTCTTCTATTCCTTTTTCTATAAGGCCTTGAATCTTATTAAACTGAACTTCACTTACAACAGGGCCTATTGCTGTATCTTCACCAAAAGGATCACCTACTTTAGTAGACTCAGCTGCTTTTCTAGCAATTTCTTTTGCTTCGTCGTGTCTTGATTCTGGAACCAGCATTCTAGTTGGAGCGTTACATGATTGCCCACTATTTAAAAAACAGTGACTAGCTCCTCCAGTAACAGCAGCTTCAAAATCTGCATCATCTAGAATAATATTTGCGGATTTTCCTCCTAATTCTTGAGACACTCTTTTAACTGAATCTGCTGCCCCTTTAGCTACACTTATTCCAGCTCGAGTAGAACCAGTAAATGACATCATATCTATACCAGCATGGGAAGACATAGCCTCTCCCACAGTAGGGCCATCACCATTTACCATATTAAAAACTCCCTTTGGAACTCCTGCTTCATGGAGTACTTCTGTAAAAAGGATAGCATTTAAAGGCGCTATTTCAGTTGGTTTAAGAACCATAGTGCATCCTGCAGCTAAAGCAGGAGCAACTTTGCATGAAATTTGGTTTATAGGCCAGTTCCATGGCGTTATCATTCCAACAACTCCAATTGGCTCTTTTCTTATTAAAGTTTTACCTTTAGTTTCTTCCCACTCAAAGTTTTGAAGTATCTCAATTGCTTGAGAAAAATGACCCAACCCAGTTGCAGCTTGTGCTGCTTTCGAGAGTGAAAGAGGAGCGCCCATTTCATTAGAAATTGTTTCTGCTATTTCATCATATCTTGATTGGTATACCTCAACTATTTTTTGAAGTAAAGCAAGTCTATCCTCTACAGAAGTCACACTAAATGAATTAAAAGCTTCCTGTGCAGCTGATACTGCCTTATCAACATCAGCAGAAGATCCTAATGCTATTTTAGCAATGACTTCTTCATTTGAAGGGTTAATAACTTCGTATGAATTTACACCTTCTACAGGGTCTACCCATTCACCATTTATGTAAAATTGATTATAAGTCTTCATGTTTCTTACTCCTTAATAAAAAAACAAAAATATGATGCAAGTATATCTAGCAAAGTATGTTCTGTCTCTATTTAGCTGTCAAAACTTTAGCTTTCAATTGAGGTTGTATTCTTTCAACCCATTCCCTTAGATAAGCACTTGTTTCTCTTGGGTCTATTATTTCATGAACAGAAAAACTTTCTGCTCTTGGAAAAGGATTCTGCTGTTTACTCATCTTTTTTTCTATTTCTTTTCTTTTAACTTCAGGATTATCCGAGGCTTCTATTTCCTTCTTAAATGCTACAGCTACTCCTCCTTCAAGAGGTAGGGGCCCAGATTCTGCTGAAGGCCATGCTAATACGTAACCATTTGGTCCGTAGTGAGCTGCTGCAGCAACTCCAAAAGATTTTCTTATCATTATGGTTGCCCAAGGCACTTCAGTCTCTGCTACAGCAAGAACAGCCTCTGCTCCATGAAGTATAGTTGCTTCTAGTTCTGCATCAGATCCTATTAGAAATCCCGGTTCATCTACCAGACTAATTATTGGTAAATGAAAAGTGTTACAAAGCTTAACAAATCTAGTTGTTTTCCTGGCACCTTGAGCTGACATAGATCCAGCATAAAAATTAGAATCATTTGCTAAGACTCCAACAGCATAGCCATCTATACGCGCAAATCCAGTTATTATTCCCCTTCCAAAGAACTTAGTCATTTCAAAGAAAGAGTTGTTATCTACTATCGAGTTAATTATTTCTCTCATTTCATAAGATTTTTTTCTATCCTTAGGAATGATATCCATAAGGATGTCTTGGTTATCTTTTTTATTATCATACGCCTTACCTCTTGGAGTTAACTCATGAACACTCTGAGGAAAATAAGACAAGAAATTTTTAATTTGCATGAATGCGTCTTTTTCGGTTTCAGCTACATTATCTGTAACTCCATTCATGCTGTGGATATGAGAACCACCTAGTTCTTCTTTTGTTATTTTTTTCCCAAATGCCCTTTCTACTATGGCTGGTCCTGCTACTAAAATTTGGGCTGTTTTTTTAGTCATAATCCTAAAATGAGAAGAAACAAATCTGGCTGCAGGTAAACCAGCAACAGGACCTAAAGCCGCAGATATAACAGGAACTTCTCGGAGGCTATCTGCAATAGATTTAAATCTAGATTTAGAAAAAACTGGATCCCCTCCATAACCACCTTTTTTCTTACTAGTTCCAGCTACCGAGCCTCCACCACCTTCATGCAACCGGATAAGAGGCACTTTATAATTAATAGCTAATTCCTCTGTATAAACACTTTTTCTTAATCCTGCAGGGTTAGGAGAACCTCCACGTACAGTAAAATCTTCTCCTCCAATAATTACTTGTCTTTTGTTTATCTTAGCGAATCCTAAGATAAAATTAGCAGGCACAACTGATTTTATTTGCCCCTTTTCATCTTTTTCTGAGTAACCAGCTATTTCTCCTTGTTCTCTAAAAGAGCCTTTATCAGCTAATTTATCTATTCTTTCTCTTAGTGTCAGCCTGCCTTTTGCATGTTGAAGAGAAATTGCTTCTCTTCCTCCTTGCCTTTTTGCTAATTTCTTTCTTAGCTTTATTTCATCTGTTTCTTTCTTCCAATTCATATTTCTTTGGTGCCCCGTTCAGGATTTGAACCTGAGGCCTCTGGATTAGGAATCCAGCGCTCTATCCGACTGAGCTAACGGGGCTTCTTTAACATTATATTTCATAGATGGAAGCAATTATTTGATTAAACTTGGGTAGGATTAGTTTCTCCAGCATAAACTATTTTTGGATCGAACACCTTTTCTTTTTCTAAGAATTTTAGTTTAGTAGAAGATTTATTCCCTTTACTTACAGCCCTATAGAAACAAGATTTATATCCAACATGGCAGCTTGCTCCTAGCCCTTGTACTTCTACCTTTAGCCAAACTGCATCTTGATCATCATCTATTAAAATTTCTTTTACTTTATGTATCATTCCACTAGAAGATCCTTTTTTCCAAAGTTTTTTTCTACTTCTACTCCAATAATGACCTTGACCTGATTTGATTGTTTTCTCTAAAGATTCAGTGTTCATATATGCATGCATTAGAACTTCTTTAGAACTGTAGTCAGTAATGATGCAAGGTATTAAACCCTTTTGGTCGAATTTTGGAGATAGTAACTCCCCTTCTTCTACTTGATAAATATTCTCTCTAGGTGCAAAAATAGATTTTTTCAACTTCTTTTCCTCATGATTTATAGGCAATATTCTAAATTAAATAGGGTTTAAGGTTAATAGTATATGTACCTTTAATATGTACCTTACATATAGACATGCAATAAACTTTGTTAAAATAAAGGAATTATTATGTAAAAGTAGTGTCAGAATTGCTCAAAACAAAAAATCTCACTTGTAAAAGATCTGAAAAGATCATCATAAATAATTTAAATTTTGCAATACCTCAGGGTAAGAATGTAGAAGTCATAGGATCTAATGGTTCAGGAAAGACTACTCTTCTTAGAGCTTTGCTTGGTTTAGTTCCCGAAACAGAAGGAGAGATATTATGGCATGGGAAAAACATAAAGCAGGTAGAAAATAATTTTTACAAATCTTGTTTTTATCAAGGCCATAAACTAGGAATTAAAAAATCTTTAACAGTCTTAGAAAATCTCAAACATCCCAATTTTCCATTAATATCTAAAAAAGAGAAGCTTTATTCAGCAGCAAAGAAAGTTGGTATATCTGACCTAATGCATCGAGTATCTTCTAACTTATCTGTAGGACAAATTAAAAGAATAGCCTTAGCTAGATTATTGATATGTGATTTTGATTTATACCTCATTGATGAACCCTTTACTGCTCTTGATAATGAAGGGACTGATTTGATTCAATCTATCATAGCAGAGCTTAATAACAGAGGAAGTTCTTTCTTAGTAACTGGGCATAGAGAATCGGAATTAATATCCGATAAAATTTATCTGGGTGATACCGATGAATAATAGATCTAATTTAACTCAATGGATGTTGCTTATATTAAAGAAAGATCTTTTATTGTCTTATAGAAGAGCAGCAACTTATATGACACCTTTGATATTTTTTTTAATAGTAGTGACCTTGTTTCCCTTAGCTTTGGGACCAGATAAATCTTTATTATCTACTTTATCTCCTGCCATTATTTGGGTGACAGCATTGTTAGCTTCTCTATTAGCAGTAGAAAGTATCTTTCAAGAAGATTATAGAGATGGGACTTTGGACTATTTCTTTATCAGCGGAGAACCTATTTTTATCTTGATATTTATAAAGGTTTTAGGTCACTGGATGGTAACTGGCGTACCCCTGCTGATTGCTGCTTTACTAAGTAGTTTAATTTTATTTATGTCAAAGGACATAATAATATCTTTATTTATAAGTCTCTTTTTAGGTTCTTTCTCGCTAAGTTTATTAGGTGCTTTAGGAGGAGCATTATCACTAGGCAGAAGTGCAATATTGTCTGCAATAATAGTTTTGCCTTTATCAGTCCCAATACTGTTACTGGGATCTGCAACTGTTTTCTCAGCTATAAACTATTCAGACTATTCTGTTTATCTTTTTTATATGGGAGCAATTTTATCCTTAGCGATCCCAGGACTTTCTTTAGCTACAGTAGAAGCAATAAAATTAAACTATGAATAATCTTCTAACAAATTTACAAAAATGGATGATCTCCATGGGGTCTAGTCCTAGTATCTTTAGGTTTATTTCAACTATTTTCCCTTGGCTTTTCTTTTTTTCTATCTTGTTTTTAATGGGATCTCTTTTTTGGGGACTATTTTTAGCTCCGACAGACTATAAACAAGGAGATGCTTATAGGATTATCTTTATTCACGTCCCATCAGCTATTTTGGGGCAATCAGGATATATTTTTATGGCTGTATTTGGTTTTATTTGTTTAGTTTGGAGAGTAAAAGTAGCTGGAATGATTGTAAGGTCAATAGCACCGGTAGGAGCTAGCTTTACCTTATTAGCATTAGTGAGTGGTTCCATATGGGGAAAACCTACCTGGGGGACTTGGTGGGTGTGGGATGCAAGATTAACCTCTACCTTGATATTGTTCTTTTTATATATTGCTATTATTTCCCTTTTCTCTGTTATAGAAAGTAAACAAAAAGCTGATAGGGCTGGTTCTATCTTAGCTTTGGTAGGTGTTGCGATCATTCCTATAATAAAAAAGTCTGTAGATTGGTGGCAAACTCTTCATCAAAGCTCTACCTTCAGTTTAAGTTCGTCTCCTTCAATGACAGCAGATATGTATTTACCATTGCTGTCTTGCGTATTAGCTTTTTATTTAATTTTTCTAGTTATAGTATTGAGTAGAATGAAATTAGAGATTGTACAAAGAGAGAGATCGACTAATTGGGTAAAGGATTTTTATTCTTGATCAATATGAACAATTTAACTTTATATAATTTATTATTTATGGATGGACAAGGTCTGTTTGTATGGTCTGTATTCGTAGTTTTATTGTTTGTACTAATATGGAATTTATATATACCTTATAAGAAATTACAAAAAATAATATCTACAGACTTTTCTGATATTTCAGAAAGAGGAAAAAATTGAACCCTATAAGAAAACAAAGAGTGTACGCTTTGGTCGCAATTCTTTTGGGAGTTTCTGTTGCTATATTTCTTGTGTTGAATGGACTAAAACAAAATCTAAATCTTTTCTATACACCTACCCAAGTAATTAAAGAAAATCTTCTAGAAGTTAATAAGTTAGCTAGAGTAGGAGGGATGGTTAAGGACAACTCTTTTACTGAACACACGAACTCCCTCATGAAGAGCTTTGAGATAACAGATTTTAATGAAAGTATTGTGGTTGTTTATAAAGGTATATTGCCTGATTTATTTTCTGAGGGCTCAGGAGTAGTTGTTCAAGGTATGTTAACCGAAGAAGGTAGTTTTGAAGCTAGTGAAGTGCTAGCAAAGCACGATGAGAATTATATGCCTCCAGAGGTTGCAAAAACTCTAAAATATAAGTAATGATTCCAGAATTAGGGCATCTTTTTTTGATCAGTGCTTTGGTTTTAACTTTTGTCACTGGTTTTCTTCCTTATATTGGTGCAGTAATAGGAAGGCATATCTTTTTTAACTATGTATTTGCAATTTCTAAATTCAGTTTTCTTTTAATCTCCATTAGCTTAATTTGTCTCATTTACTCTTTTTTAGTAGATGATTTCTCGGTAATGTATGTTGCTTCAAATTCTAATACAAATCTCCCTTTTTATTACAAATTGACAGCAACTTGGGGAGCACATGAAGGCTCTCTATTGTTATGGATATTTTTTATTGCGCTTTGGAAAGTTTTGTATTTAAGCAGAAATGGAAGCGAAGAAAATTTTAATATCATAGCTTTAACTATTATTAATCAGGTTGTTTTTACTTTCATTGCATTTACTTTATTTACTTCAAACCCCTTTGAAAGAATCTTGCCTTTATCTCCTATACAAGGAAATGATTTAAACCCACTACTTCAAGATTTTGCTTTTACTATTCACCCACCTCTGTTGTATTTAGGCTATTCAGGATTAGTAGTTCCTTTTGCTATGGCAGTTGCAGCAATGCTTACAGGCAATACAGATTCACTTTGGTGCAGATTTGCAAGACCCTGGGTATTGTTGTCTTCAGGTTTTTTAACATTAGGAATATCTGTAGGCAGCTGGTGGGCCTACTATGAACTTGGATGGGGTGGTTGGTGGTTTTGGGACCCAGTAGAAAATATGGCTTTTGTTCCATGGCTTGTTTCTGTAGCTCTAATTCATTCACTTATCACAAGTGAAAAAAGAGGCTTATATAGGAATTGGTCTTTGTTATTAAGTATTCTGGCTTTTGCAACAAGCTTACTTGGAACCTTTTTAGTTAGATCAGGAATCCTAACTTCTGTTCATGCTTTTGCTTTAGATCCAGAAAGAGGGGTCTTTATATTAGCAATATTTTTCTATTTTATCTGTGGTTCATTACTAATCTATTTTTTTAAGAATAGCAAAATTAGAGAAGAAGCAACTTATAACATTTTGTCTAAAGAATTCGGCTTCCTATTAAATAATATTTTATTAGTCGTTCTTGCCTTATCTATACTATTTGGAACTATTTTCCCTTTAATCTATGAAGCTATAAACGGTAGGCAAATATCTGTTGGAGCTCCTTATTTTGACTTTCTTATTATTCCTTTTGCACTAGGTTTATCTTTTCTACAAGGTTTAGGACTTTATTTAGGTTGGCATAGCACAAAGAGTTTTAATTTCTTGATTAGATTATTGGTTGAAACTTTTACTATTATGATAATCATTTTTTTAGTTCTTTATTTCTTATTTGGAGAAGGAAATTTCTATCTTCTATTGTCTATCTTAGCTTTTAGCTGGATCTTATCAGGAACTATTCTAGATAAACCCTTCAACTCTAAAACTTCAAAAGAGATTAGAGATTTCTTGTACTACAGAGCAGAGGTGATATTTGCTCATTTGGGTACAGCTTTTTTAATTCTAGGAGTTGGGGTAGTCTCTGCTTACTCAATGGAGACCGAGGTTTTACTTGCCCCTGGTGAAGAATTCAAATTAGGTGATTCAAAATTTACTTTTAAAGAAATAAAGACTAGAAAGGAACAAAATTATAATTCTACCCAAGCAAGGCTTTCTGTCTCTACTAACAATAGTTCATACGACTTAATAACGGAGAAAAGATATTATCCTTTTGCAAATCAAATGATGACTGAAGCAGGCATTAAAACACTTATCACTAAAGATTTTTATGTCACTTTAGGAGACGAACTTGGGGAAAAATATTCTTTTAGATTACAAATTAAGCCCTTTGTAAGGTGGATTTGGTTTGGAGCCCTCATGGTAGCTATAGGAACTTTTTTATCAGCATATAGACAAAGAAAGAGAAATGAAAAAATTACTTAACTTGCTTCCATTAGCATTTTTTGCAGGTTTGGTTGTAACTCTTTTTTTCTTATTGGGAAAAGACAATGCTGAACTTAAGTCTGTAATGATTGAAAAGAATTTTCCTTCTTTCTCTCTTTCAACTCTAGAGAATCCGAATGTTTATATAGATCAGACAAGTATCAAAAAATTACCGGCTTTGATAAATGTATGGGCAACATGGTGTATTGCGTGCAGAGTAGAGCATCCTTTTTTGATGGAACTGAAAGACAAATCAATTATCTCTATTTATGGTCTGAATTATAAAGAACGAGATAATGGAGACAAAGCTAGAAAGCATTTAAGTAGGATTGGCAATCCTTACGAATTCAGTTTCTTTGATCCCAAAGGTAAACTAGCCATAGATCTAGGGGTTTATGGAGCTCCTGAAACATTCTTCATTGATAAGAATGGGTTAATCAAAATTAGACATGTGGGTCCTTTAACAGCAGATATTTGGGAAGAAAAATTTAGTGCTTTACTAAAGAAATAATCCAATGAAAGCCTTTTTTATTTACCTTAGTATTTTTATTTTCTGTAATTCTATATCAGGAGATAATTTTAAAGAGAGGTATTATTTTGATGACCCAGTAGACCAGCAAAGGTTTGTTAATTTATTAGAGGATCTTAGGTGTCCAAAATGCCAATCTTCTAACCTTTCTGGGTCCAATGCCCCAATTGCTCAAGATTTAAAATTAGAAGTTTATAATCTCATTGTAGAAGGCAAATCAGATAAAGAAATAACTGAATTTCTTACAAGTAGGTACGGTAATTACATACTTTATAAACCTCCTTTAGAAGTAAATACTTTAATTTTATGGATGGGACCTTTTGTGTTCTTATTACTAATTTTAGCTATATTGTTTTATCTTAGATCTTCGTCTAGAACTAGATTCAAGAATTCAAAAGATTTGAGATAAGCCTATACAAAAAAATATTTACCAAAACTAATGAGTAATTTTCTTATCTTTTCTAGTGCTTTCTTTATAGCAGTTTTTCTTTTTTTTATCCTTATAAATGTTAAGCATAAAAATAGTAAGAAGATTAGGGAAGAAAGAAATAGAAAATTATTCGAAGACAATATTTCTCAACTTAACAATAAAGAGACCATGTCTAGTGATATATCTGAAGTTGTAGCTAAAGAAAGCGAAACAACTCTTTCTAACGACTTACTGACTGAAGAAGCATCTTTAAAGATCATTCCTCAATCAACTCTAAAAATTGGTTTTATTTCGTTAATGGTTTTAATGAGTATTTTGGCTATCTATTTTAAACCATTTGCTCTAGGTTCATCAGATGATGTAGAGAATAGGATCAAGTTAGATATTTTCTTAACAGAGTCTAAAATTTCAAATGAAGAATCTAGAAATGAGATTTTAAGAATTTTAAAATCGTACTTCAAAAAAAAGAATATTAGTTCTATAGGATGGAGTCTTTTAGCTCAACGATTAAATGACTTAAGAGAATACGATTTGTCCTCAAGTATATACAAAAATCTAATAGAAGATTCTCCTAAAGATCTTTCTATAGATATTTATTCTGATTATGCTCAGACTCTTTTTATGTTAGATAAAAGTAAGTTTACCCCTAGAGTGAAAACAGCAATATCAGAAGCATATGAAAAGACACCTTTAAACCCAGCTGTGCTTACTCTTAAGGGAATCCAGGAATTCCAGTCTGGAAAGCCTAAAATAGCAAAAGGATATTGGGATAAAGCCTTAAATAGTATGACAGATGAAGACCAAAGGGCCGCTTTGGAACAAGCTATAAATTCTTTATATTTAAGAAAAAATCAGTAGTTTCCTACCTACAAATAGTCTAGACTTGACCTATAAATGGGAAGATATTCTGGTCTTTCTTCATCATCCTTAATCTGGATGGAGGCTTCCTACCCTCTAATTAAACTGAGATCATGAAGCTAAAGTCTGTAAAACTTTCAGGTTTTAAATCTTTTGTTGATTCAACAACAGTATTATTCCCTTCTCAAATAACATCAATAGTGGGTCCTAATGGATGCGGAAAATCGAATGTTATAGATGCTGTTAGGTGGGTTTTAGGAGAAAGTTCAGCTAAAAATCTTAGAAGTGAGTCAATGTCAGATGTAGTATTTAATGGCTCTAACTCTAGAAAACCAGTATCTAGGGCTTCAGTGGAACTAATATTTGATAATAAAGAGGGCAGAATAGGTGGAGAATTTGCTAGTTATAATGAGATTTCAGTTAGAAGGACTCTCGACCTAGATGGACAGTCAAATTATTACCTGAACGGAACCAGTTGCAGAAAAAGAGATATTACAGATCTTTTCCTAGGAACAGGTTTAGGTCCCAGAAGCTATGCAATTATTGAGCAAGGAATGATCGAAAGGTTGGTAAGTTCCAAACCTGAAGAAATGAGAGCTTACATAGAAGAAGTTGCAGGAATTTCTAGATACTTAGAAAGAAGGAAGGAAACAGAATCTAGAATTAAACGCACAAAAGAGAATCTTAGTAGACTAGAAGATCTTAGAGAAGAAATAGGAAGGTTGCTCTTTAAATTAAAGCAACAATCAAAAGCTGCAGAAAAATATTCTCTATTAAGGAAAGAAGAAAAACATTTAAAAGGCCTATTATCTGCAACTCAATGGGCAAAGGTTTCTGAATTAATAAAGCAAAAAGAACAAGAAATAAAAGATCAAGAGATCAAATTTGAGGAAATTAATACAGTAAAGACAACTTCTGATTCAAAAATCGAAGAGCAAAGAGCTAAGCAAATAGAATTACAATCTGCTATGGATAATGTGCAACAACGGTTTTATAGCGTAGGAGCTGACATTTCAAGGGTTGAACAAGAATTAGATACTTACAAAGAAAAATTAAAGGATTTAAAAGAAAAAGTTTCTGCTAATAAACAAACATTAGAGTCTAAAGAAAATGACTTAGAGAGATTAAAAGAGCAAGAGAAGGGTATCGATGCAGAGATATCATCTATTCTCCCAATATTAGATAGTTTGAGAGAAAAACAACTAATAGATCAGAGTACCCTAGTTGATCATCAGGAGATAGAAAAACATTGGCTTGATCTTAAAGAAAATCTTGAAATATCTATAGAAGAAATAAAAAGGGTAGCCACAACCCTACAAACTTTTGATCATAAAATACCTATTGATAGAGCTCATCCAGAGATCTTTTCAAAGCTAGAAGAAATAAAAGTTAATCTAGAGTCTTATTCAAAAAAACCAGCTCAACTAACTTCTCAGATGAGCAGTCTCCTTTCTGAGAGCTCACAAGAGAAAGAGGAAAGATTAAGTTTACTTGATAAAACAAAAGAGTTTGCAGATTTACAAGCAAGACTAGCAACTAATGCTTCTCAGCAAAACCACTTAAGCCTACAGGTAAAAGAAATAACAACTTTAATTTCCTCCTCTGAAGAAGAGATTTTTGTTCTCGATGATCCTCAGAAAAAAGCAACAAAATCTTTAGAAATTCTTTTAGAGGATAGGTTAAAAGTAGAAAGAGATTTAACAAAGAATAGAACGTTACTTGAAGATTGTGTTGAAGCTATTAGCTCAATAGAAAAAGAAAAATTTAAGAAGGAACAGTTATCTTTAACTTTGCGGGAAGAGCTAGAAAAGTTACGTCTTGAACTTCAAGCTTTAAATATTGAAGCAACTAATATAGAAAAATTAGTTTCGGAAAACAATCAAGATCTTGAAAAGCTAGTATTAGAACTATCTGAAGAAACTACTATCGAAGTACTCAAAGAAGAGATTGAAGCTGTAGAAAGAAAGATCTCAAGGTTAGGAGCAATAAATCTAGCTGCGATGGAAGAATATGCCCAAGAAGAAAAGAGAAAACTTCATCTTGATGCCCAAAATGAGGAACTAAATAATGCGCTTGAAACCTTAGAGAAAGCTATTTATAAGATAGATAAAGAGACTAGGACGACTTTTAAAGATTCTTTTGACTCTTTAAACTCTAAGCTTGCAGAATTTTTTCCAAAGTTATTTGGTGGTGGTCACGCCGAGTTAGTTCTTTTAGGTGATGACTTATTAACCTCCGGTGTAGGCATCATAGCCAAGCCTCCTGGGAAAAAGAATACAAAGATTGCTCAATTGTCTGGTGGTGAAAAAGCTCTTTCAGCGATAGCTTTAGTGTTTGCTTTCTTTGAGCTGAACCCCGCACCTTTTTGTATGTTAGATGAAGTAGATGCTCCATTAGATGACCTAAATACTATGAGATTTATTGGTTTGATAGAAGAAATGTCTGAAAAGGTACAATTTATTTATGTTACTCATAACAAAATATCTATGGAGAAAAGCAAGCATTTAATGGGTGTAACTATGCAAGAACCTGGGGTGTCGAGATTAGTTGCAGTAGATGTTGAAGAAGCTTTTAGATTAGCTGCTAATTAAAGCCCCTTGGTATGTTAAATCTTGCTGAAATTATCACAATTTTAATTGGCGCCATACTTTCTTTAGCTTTAGTGGACGGCCTTAGAAGAGCTAACAAAATAAGAAAAAGGAATAAAGAAAGTCAGATCAAGAATATCTTAAGTGAAGACGAAACTTTTATTGAAGAAAAGGTATTAGAAAATTCTTCTGAGTGGGTTTATCCTTCTTCTGAAGAATCTTTAAACAGTTCCCAAGATTCAGAAACATCTGATCAGCATAAGTTAATCATTGTTAACATTAATGCAGAAGAAGAAAAAATTTTTAGCTACTCCTTTCTATCAGAGAATCTTTCTTTATTTAATCCATACTATGAAGAAAAGGGATTCTTTATCTTTAGAGATTCAGAAGATTCTGTCTTATTCTCTCTACTAAATGGAAGGAAACCGGGGACTTTTCTAAATAAAAATACTTCTCCTGATATTTCACTTGTATTAGATTTAACCAATTCAGTTAATCCCGTTGGAGCTCTTGATCTTCTGTTTTCAGTAGCACATCATCTTTCTGAGACTGCCCAGTGTAATGTTTTAGATGAAAATAGAAATTTACTTACAAGGCAAATGGAACAACATTTAAGATATCAAACTCAAGAATACCAAAGACAACGAATACCTAAGGTTTCTTAGTTTATATAGATATGGTATCAAAATCGGAAGCACGACTTCGTATAAAAGAACTTCATAAACTAGTATATAAGAATTCTCATAGATATTACGTTTTAAATGATCCAAGTATTACTGATGAGGAATTTGATGATCTCTTTAATGAATTATTGTCATTGGAAGAAGACTTCCCTGATTTAATCTCAGAAAATTCTCCTACTCAAAGAGTTGGTTCTCAACCTGCAGAAGGATTTAAAAAACTTCAACACCTAGAACCTATGTTATCTCTAGAAAATGCTTTTACAGATGAAGATCTAGAAGATTTCGAGAGAAGAATAAGAGACCGTCTTGAGGAAAATGAAGTATTAGAATTTTGCTGTGAACCTAAGATTGATGGAGTGGCAGTCAATTTGTTATACCAGACAGGTAGTTTGACTAAAGCTGCTACGAGAGGGGATGGTAAAGAAGGCGAAGACATACTTCACAACATAAAAACTATTCCTTCATTACCTCTAGTTTTAGATTCGGGAGACAAAGTTTTACCTGAATTACTTGAGATTAGAGGAGAAGTTTATATAGAAACAAAAGATTTTGAATACCTTAATAAAAAGCTGGAGAGAGATGAAGATAAAGTGTTCGCTAATCCTAGAAATGCAGCAGCAGGAAGTTTAAGACAATTAGATCCAAGAATTACTTCCCTCAGACCTCTAAAGCTTTTTGTTCATGGTATTGGATCAATTACACCTGATAAATCACTATTACCTAACACTCAGTTTGAGATGTTAAATTTATTGTCTGAATGGGGTCTTCCAGTAAATTCTCAAAATGATTCAGTATTGGGGATTAAAGAATGTATTGATTATTTTAAGAAGATTGAACATGACAGAGATCAGCTCCCTTATGAGATTGACGGAGTAGTGTTCAAAGTAAATACTTTCAAGCAACAATTAGATATCGGCAATATTGCAAGAGCTCCAAGGTGGGCAATTGCAAGGAAATTTCCAGCTGAAATAGGTATTTCTTTTATTGAATCTATCTCTTTTCAGGTTGGTAGAGTTGGCAGTATTACACCTGTTGCAGAGCTAAAACCTGTAAAAGTGGGAGGAGTGGTGATTTCCAATGCATCGTTACATAACTTTGATGAAATACAAAGACTTGATGTGAGAGTAGGTGATGAGGTAGTTATTAAGAGAGCAGGAGATGTCATTCCTCAAATAACTGAAGTTAAACTAAAAAAGAAAACTAAAAGAGGCCCTCGTGTTAAACCTCCTACAGCTTGTCCTTCTTGCGGTAATGCCCTTACTAGAGAAGAAGGAGAAAGTGTTCTGAGATGTACTTCTTCTGATGTGTGTCCAGCCCAAAGAATAGAAAACATCAAGCATTTCGTCTCAAGAAATGCCATGAACATAGAAGGTTTAGGGGACAGAATTATCACTCAGCTTGTAGATTTAGAACTTATTAAGGATATTTCTGATCTTTATACACTTTCCAAAGAGCAGCTCAAGCAGTTAGATGGTTTTGCAGATAAATCTGCTTCAAATCTAATTGAATCAATTGAAAGAAGTAAAAATACCACGCTATCTAGATTTATTTATTCTCTAGGTATAAGGGAAGTAGGTGAGTCTACGGCGTTAAATTTATCCTTATTCTTTAAAGATTTAAATAAATTGATTCTTGCTGAAGAAGAAACTCTTCTAGAAATCAAAGATATTGGGCCAGTAGCTGCAAGGTTTATAAAGGAATTTTTTAAAAACAAGAAATCCCTGCAAATTCTTGAAAGAATAGTTTCCTCTGGGATAAAGATAGCACCTCCTCCAGATGAAGCTACCAATCAACAATTGAGCGGAAAAACAATAGTTATTACTGGGACTTTTAGTGAGTACACAAGAACTCAACTTAAAGAAGAATTAGTTAATTTAGGTGCAAGGGTTTCTTCTTCTATATCAGCTAAAACTAATATACTTTTAGTAGGAGAAAGTCCTGGTTCAAAAGTCCAAAAAGCAAGAGATTTAGGCATTTCATTGATGGAAGAGGACGAAGTTAATGAGCTTATAGGCTAAATTATTCTGATGATAAAATTTTATTCTATATTTCTTTTAATTCTTTCTCTCTTGATTAGTTGTGCCACTTCCCCACCATCGACAACTCAAGATATTTGTAAAATATTTAAAGAAAAAAAATCTTGGTACAGAGCAGCTAAGAAAACTGAAAAAAGGTGGAAAATACCTATTTCAGTTTCCATGGCATTTATTAAACAAGAATCAAGCTTTGTAGCTGATGCTAAACCTCCAAGAACAAGATTGTTAGGATTCATTCCTTGGAAAAGAAAAAGTTCAGCGAAAGGATATGCGCAAGCCATTGATGGAACTTGGGACCTTTATATAAAAGAAAGAGGTGGATGGTTTACTGAAAGAAATGATTTTGAAGATGCAGTAGATTTTGTAGGATGGTATAACTCTAAAAGCCATAAAGAATTAGGTATAGAAACTACTAATGCTAGAGCTTTATACCTGGCTTATCATGAAGGCAGGGGAGGTTATAAAAGAGGTAACTATAGGACTAAACCTTGGCTACTCTTGGTAGCAGATAAGGTTCAACGACAGTCAGATCGGTACAATGCTCAGTACCAAGGTTGTAAGAAGAAATTGGGAAGTAGGTTCTTTCTCTTCTTCTAAGTTTGAGGTATTGTTATGGCTTTAATTATATGAAAAAAATTATTTTAGGTATCATTTTCCTAGTTATAACTAGTTGCACCTCTTTACCTAAGGTATATACTGATTACGATCAAAATTACAATCGCTCAAATTATAAAACTTATAAAATAGAGCAACCAGAGATTGATGCCTCTCCATCTCAACTAAGCCTAAACCCCATACTATTACAGAGGATAGAAAGAGCAATTCATACATCTCTTGAAAAAAGAGGAATAAAGGAATCTCCTGAACCAGATATGGTAATAAGATACTTTATTGGAACTCAGCGGGAGATTGATAGGAGTTACGATTCCTTTGGATATTATCGTCGAGGTTATATGGTTAATTCAGATGTTCGCCACCGCAGAGTTGATAGAGATGTTTTATCCATAAGATTTCATGACAGTATTACGGATGAAGTCTTTTGGTATGCATTTTCTCGATATAATAGGTTATCTTCTGAGCAAGATCAGGTCTCCATTAATTCTTTTGTTGAGTCTACACTAGAAGAATTTTCAGCTAACTAACTAATAAACCTCTCCGGGGAAAGACATCCGGTAAGTTCGGAGTCCATATTTACAGGCATATTATCTATAAGGTCAGCTATGTACTGAGAACAAAAAGGGGCATTAGCTGTTCCCTTTGATCCATGCCCTACATTAATATAAAAATTCTTAATTTTTCCTGTTATAGGTAAGTAATCTTTTGTTGTAGCTCTTTTTCCAACCCATCCATCTTTCACTAAATATTTTCCATCAACTATAGAATTTAATTTAGTTAAATTTTCTTCATGATCCTTAGCTAAAACTTTTAAGGGTCTATCTTCTGTATAGGTCGATCCCACTGTATGTATATTATTGTAAGAAGGAGAAACGTACCCTTTTGCACAAATAGGAACTTTAAGATTTTCTAAATTAGGGTGTTTATCAATTAAAGTAATTTGACCTCTCTTGGAGCTTATACCAGGAACATTGATTAATTCTGTAATATTATGAGATGTACAAAGGCATAATTCATCAAACTTATAATTTCTCCCCCTGGTATTTACATGAAAAGCCTCATTTTTTTCTGAGATTTCTATAACTTTTTCTTTTTTAAATGAAATATTTCTATGCTTTAACATACTCTCACATAATCCTTTTGAGTTAAGCCATCCTGCTTGTGGAAAAAAAAGTCCCTCTTGATTTACATTTACTCCTGTTATCTCTGAAGCTTGTGTTGAATTTAGTTTTTTAAACAATGTACCATCTGGACTCGCTTCTATGAGTGAAGTCTGTCTCTTTAGGGTTTGTTCGTCATGATTAATTATGAAGACACCAGTTTTGTGCCAATGCTCTGACTGGAGATCTTCATAGAACTTAGCTGAATATATGAAAGAATGTAGCGAAAATTTTGAGTAAGCATTATTAAAGGCTGTAAGTCTAGGATAAAGAATAAATGCAGGTTCTATTGCACACTGAACTTCATCTTTAGATGTTTTATCGAAGACAATAATTTCATGACCTCTTTGAGAAAGTAATCTAGCCAACGAGCTTCCAGACAATCCTCCACCTATTATTCCTATTCTCTTTCTCTTAAATTTTTCTTTTTTTGGAAAAGAAATCTTAGATAGACCTTTTAGCATATATTTTTTATTTCCGAAGCCCTTTGATTGATTTACTGAGAAACTACTTTCACCTATATTTAACTTTACAAGTTCTGCTGATGAGAAGGTAGATAGTGATGTTTTGTTATGACTGAGTTCACCTAAATTTTTAAAGATTTTTTTTGACCACATCAATGAATTCTTTTTTGGAGAGAATCCATCTAAGAAGAAAGCATCAAATTTTGTTTGTTGTTTCGATAAACTATTCAAAGAATCTACTACATCGTTATAAGCTATAGTTAGATTTACAGAACCTGTAGAGAAGAAAATTCTGTGCCAACCTCTAGAGTTCAAGGGATATTTACTAAGAAATTTCTTAGCTAACTGTCTCGAAGAGAAGTTCTTCATTATAAAGGACTCTAGGTCCTTAGATGAGACAGGATTATTTTCTATAGCAAAGTAATTTAAAAGTGAATTTTTAGGAGCACGTTTTACCCAAAGCCTCCAAGTATTTAAGAAATTTATCCCAAAACCAAACCCAAGCTCAGCTATAGAGAAAGATTCTCTTATAGCTAAATTTGAAAATCTTTCTTCTAAATTATTACCCTTTAGAAATACAAAATCTGACTCTTCTTCAGCCCCTTGTTTAGAGAAATATAGATCGTTGTAAAGCTTTGAATAGGGTGCAAATGGGTCAGAAAGATCTATATCAGCATTCTCTATAAAAAGAGAAGAATTTTTTTTTGCCAAAGGTTCAGAAAATTACTTGTTGCTTGTCGGAATTTTATTAAAAGGAATTCCTTTATCAGCTCTCATGTCTTGTGGCAGTCCAAGCACTTGCTCAGAGATAATGTTTTTAAGTATTTCATCAGTACCACCGGCAATTCTGATACCTGCAGCTCCAAAAAAGCCATATTGATACATACTTTGTTCATTGTCTGTTGTTTCATCTCTAATAACACCAGCTGAGTCCATAAGATCCATACCAAAGTTAGCTATTTCTTGCAGTTTATTACCACTTACTACCTTAGTTATAGAAGCTTCAGGACCAGGAGTTTCCCCCCTTGATAAAGCTGAGATATTCCTATATTTGGTATACTTTAATCCGCTGTATTGACAATACCAGTCAGCTAATTTATCTCTTACTGAGCCATTTTTTATTGCTAAATCACCATTTAAATCTTGTTTGCAGGCAAGATTAAATATTTCTTCGAAATCTGGACCTGAAGCATCACCTACTGCCAGCCTTTCATTCATAAGAGTTGTAAGAGCAACTTTCCATCCATCCCCTACTGCACCTAATCTTTGGTCATCAGGTATTTTTACATCAGTAAAATAGACCTCATTAAAATTTGCGCCTCCAGAGATTTGCTTTATAGGCCTTACTTCTACACCTGGACTTTTCATGTCTAGAAAGAAATAAGTAAGACCTTTATGTTTATGAGCATCAGGATCACTTCTGGTTACAAGAATACCAAAATCACTATAGTGAGCTCCAGATGTCCAGATCTTTTGTCCATTGATAGTCCAAGTATCACCTTCTAGAACTGATTTAGTTTTTAGACCGGCAAGATCGGAACCTGCCCCGGGTTCGCTAAAAAGTTGACACCAGACTTCTTCACCTTTTGCTAAAGGGGGGAGGAATCTTTTTTTCTGTTCTTCTGTAGCATACATCATTAAAACTGGACCAGCCATTCCTTGTCCTATCTCAAAGAAACCTCCAGGGACCTTATATTTTGAGACCTCTTGTCCCCAGATTACTCTTTCAATAGGAGTAGATCCTCTTCCGCCATATTCTTTAGGCCAATGTAAACAAGCCCATCCATCATCATATAATTTAGCAGCCCATTCTTTAGCTCTTAATAATGCTTCCTCTTCAGTAAGACTAGAAAGAGAATCATTTGGTCCTTCTTTAAGTTCAGCATTATCACTTAACCATTTATCTACTTCTTTTCTAAAAGTAGCTTCTTCCGATGTATCTTTAAAATCCACAATTCTCTCCTATATTTTATTTGATCTTTCTAAAGAACTAATCAGTTTATCTTTCCAAATAGTCTGACTACCAATATTAGCAGCTAATTGTCTGCATCTTCTATAGTAAAGATGACAGTCAAACTCCCACGTGAATCCCATGCCACCATGAGTTTGTATGTTCTCTTTAGAACATTCATTGAAAGCTTCACTAGCACTAACTCTAGCCGTTGCTGCTGCTGTACTTAGTTCAGGTGCATTGGTGCTAAGCGCCCAAGCTCCGAAATAACAATTAGAACGAGCAAGCTCTACTGCGATGAACATATCAGCAAGTTTGTGTTTTATAGCTTGGAATGAAGCTATAGGTCTTCCAAAAGCGAACCTACCCATAGCGTATTCTTTAGCCATATTCATGCACGCTTCAGCGCCCCCAAGTTGCTCAAAAGCAAATAATACAGCTGCTCTTTCTAATAATGTTTCTAATGCGATCCAACCATCCTTATCATTGTCTAATATTTCAGCTTCAGCGTTATTAAAGTTAATTGAAGCATGTGATCGCGATGGGTCAAGACTATTCTGGGTTTTTATCTCAACACCTTTTGTTTCTAAATCTACAATGCAAAGTCTTACTTTTTCCCCTTCTTTAGCAGTTACTACGGCAAAATTAGCTATGTCTCCGTCCGGAACTGCAATTTTTTTACCCTTTAATTGGCCATTAGAGAAACTACATTGCAAGTTGTTACTAGTAGGTGCAGTATTAGTTTCAGTGTGTGCCAGTGTTCCTACAATTTCACCAGAAGCAAGCTTAGGCAAATACTTTTGTTTTTGTTCATTTGACGCATTAGCCAAAATAGATTCTGTAGCTAGATAAACACTAGAAGAAAAGGGTGTAGGTGCGAGACTTCTTCCTAATTCTTCTGCTATTACACATAATTCTAGATACCCTAACCCTAGTCCATTAAATTCCTCTGGAATAGTAGTTGCTGTCCAGCCCATCTCGACAACAGATTTCCACAAAGATTCATCAAAAGAGAGCTCTCCTTCTAATATTGCTCTTGCTTTTTTTAGAGACTCTTCGCCTTCAAGGAACTTGCGAGCTTGGTCTTTTAGTAGCATTTGATCTGACGAAAATTCAAAGTTCATTTTTTTTCCTTATAAAACTTTTTCTATTGTAGCTTCGAAGTATTAGAAAGAAAGATTAAAATGTTTTTTGTGAATAATAAAGTTTCTAAAGAATCAGATTCAGAAAGGCTAGATATAAAACCTGAGAGATCAGAAGGGTTGCTAAATAAGTCTAGAAGAAATATTGGTGGGGGGAGTAGGCTAATAGTTTTCTTTCTAGCTATATTTAATCTTGTGGGTCTAATGATCTTAGGGTTGTGGTTTTTTAATACTTCAGACTACCAACAACAGGCTGGTCAAGGATTTGTAGAAAGAATTAGTTTGGTAGAAGAAAAGCTAGAAAACAATTCAACACTAAATAAAGAAGTTATTGACTCTATAGAATCCCAATCTAAATTTCTAGAGAAAGAAATAAGAAAACTTTGGGATATTAGTAATAAAAGAAACAGGAAGAATATTGAAAAAAATTCTTCCAAGATAACTGAGATTACAAGCAGTCTAGAGGAATTCAATCAAGTGACAAAAACCCAGGGTGCAAGACAGAGAGCAATAGACTTAGAGCTGGCAAAAATAGACAAAAGGTATTCGGATTTAAAAGAAAAATTTGAAAAATTAAACAGTCTAAATGCAGATTCATCTTTAGACGAAAGAATGATTGCTCAGGAAGAAGCGGTCTCATCTTTTGATGCATATAGAAGGCAAATAAACAGGTCACTTCTTTCTTTACAAGAAAGAATAGAAAGGTTAGAGGACATTACAGATTCTTCAGTTGATTAAGGGGACATAAATTATTATCAAGCTTATAATACAAGCGAGTTGCGGATGTGGTGGAATTGGTAGACACGCTAGATTTAGGTTCTAGTGCCGAAAGGTGTGGGGGTTCGAGTCCCTTCATCCGCACCAAAAAAGAATTATTTTTTGTTTTGTATTTTTCCGTAAGCCTTGAGTATTAAATCTCTCATCCAAATATTGGAAGCATCTTGATCTTTACTTTCATGCCAATACAAATGAAGGATTAGAGGGTCGATTTTAAAAGGGAGTGCTAGAGTTTTTAAATCTCTTCCTCTTGCAAAACTTTTTATTGAAGTAATAGCAAGATCAGATTGCTGGATTATGTATGGAGCAACTAAATAATGTTGAGCTCTTAAAGCAATTCTTCTCGATACACCAAGCCTATTTAAAGTCATATCCACATGCCCAATTCCAGAACTTCTCTTAGATATCTGTATATGCGATAAAGATAAATAGTCTTCTAATGAGAGTTTTCTTTTTTTAGCTATGGGGTGACCTTTTCTCACGATGAGCACATAATTATCTGAATAAATTTTTCTGTTCTTTAAAGTCGAGTCAGCATGTATGGGTGGATCAATTGCAAAGTCTATGTTCCCAGAAGCTAAATCTCTTGGAGTTTCTTCTCTAGGGGTAAGATAACTTTCTACATCTACTCTAGGAGCTTTTTGGCTTAACCTTTGTATTAACTCAGGAAGCAGCCTATATTCTGAAGTATCTCCTATTGATATCTTAAAAATGTTATGAGCTGTTTTTGGATTAAATGTCTCTGACTCATTAATGGTATTTCTCATAAGATTTAGTGCATTTCTAATATCAGGCATTATATTCTGGGCAACAGGTGTAGGAATCATCCCTTTGGAAGTTCTAATAAATAATTCATCCTTAAAAGTATCTCTTAGTCTAGAAAGTGCATTACTAACAGCTGGTTGGGTTATTCCCAAGATTTCAGCAGCCTTTGTTAAATTCCTTTCTGTATAAATAACTTCAAAGGTTAGAAATAGATTCAAATCCGTTTTTGTAAAACTCATAAAATAAACTATATAAAATAAAAAATTCTATTATCTGTGGATGGACTACTTAACTTTAAGGAACTATCATTGTTTGAAAGTTCGGTTAAGGTATTTTCTATTATAAATGAAATTTATAATATATAGAATCATTAATTCGCGAAATTTATAGGGAGAAATAATGCAATTTGAACATTCTAAGAAATCATTAGATTTACAACAAAGAGTTTCTAAATTTATGGATGATCACATTTATCCTTCTGAGGAAATATATTCTCAGCAAATGGAAGAATTCACCAAGAAAGGAAATAGGTGGCAGATTCCTCAAATTATCGAAGACAAAAAGAAAATAGCTAAGGATGAGGGCTTGTGGAATCTATTTTTACCTGAGAATCCTATGGGGGAAAGCATGAGTAATTTGGACTATGCTCCTATATGTGAATTAATGGGTAGATCGTCTATAGCTTCAGAGATATTCAACTGTTCTGCCCCGGATACCGGCAACATGGAAGTACTGGCACAATATGGTACACCTGAACAACAAGAAGAATGGTTGAAGCCTATGTTAGAAGGAGAGATCAGGTCTGCTTTTGGTATGACAGAACCAAATGTTGCTTCATCAGATGCAACAAATATAAGTAGTTCAATTGAAGCTGATGGAGATGAATATGTAATTAATGGAGAAAAATGGTGGACATCAGGAGCAGGTGATCCGAGATGTAAACTTATTATTTTTATGGGTGTAACAAATCCAGATAACCCTAAACACTCTAGACAAT
>CAJWPI010000012.1 GCA_913045055.1 uncultured Gammaproteobacteria bacterium
TTATCTTCTTTCTCACAGAAAAGAATGCCAGTATTTTCTGATGAATCAAATCATTGGGTTGACAGTATCATGTTAATATTAACTGAAGAAGAACGGCTTGGGCAATTGTTTATGGTTGCAGCTTATTCTAATAAAACAGATTTGCATAAGAAAGAAATTGTAAAACTAATACAAGAATATAATATTGGAGGAGTAATGTTCTTAAAAGGCAACCCTACTAAACAAGCAAGAATAACTAACTATTACCAATCAATATCAAAGATACCTCTTATGGTTGCTATTGATGCAGAGTGGGGGCTTGCGATGAGATTAGATTCTGTTTTAAGCTTTCCTTGGCAAATGACTTTAGGAGCAATTAAGGATGAGGAATTAATTTATAGAATGGGGACAGAGATTGCTAAGCAATGTAAGTTGATAGGAGTAAATATTAATTTTTCTCCTGTTGTAGATATTAATTTTAATCCTGAGAATCCAATTATTAATAATCGATCTTTTGGGGAGAATGTACAAAAAGTGTCAAAACTATCTTTGGCTTATATGAGAGGGATGCAGGATAATAATGTTCTTGCTTGTGCAAAACATTTTCCAGGACATGGTGATACCGATGTTGACTCTCATAAATCTTTACCTATCATTAATCATTCTAGGTATAGACTAATTCAGACAGAACTCGCTCCATTTAGAGCCCTAATAAATGAAGGTTTAGGAAGTGTTATGGTGGGACATTTACATGTTCCTTCTTTGGATCCAACTGCAGATTTACCGGCAACTCTTTCTACAAAGATTATTAATGGTTTGTTGAAGAAAGAAATGGGATTTGGAGGGCTAGTTATTACTGATGCTTTAAATATGAAAGGTGTATCTGAAGAAAAAAATCTAGGAAACATTGATTTAGCAGCATTTTTAGCAGGAAATGATATTTTATTAATGTCTGAAAACATTCCCAAAGGAATAAAGTCTATTGAAAAGGCATATTACTCTGGTATAATTAATGAAAGTAGACTTAAACACTCGGTAAAAAAGATTTTAAAAGCAAAATATAAGTCAGGTTTAAAGAATTTTTTACCAATAAATAAACTTAAAACTTCTTTAAGCTCAACAAGAGATACAATGTTAGTTTCAAGATCATTTCAAAAAGCAATTACAGCTCTAGAGAACAAAGAGAACATTCTTCCTTTGAAGGCAAATCAAACTTATGGATACTTGAAAATAGATAAAGGAGATGGGACTTACTTTAATAGTCAATTAAATAAATATTCAAAAATTGATAATGTATCTATATTTAAAGCTCAAGACATAATTAATCAAGCTAAAAGAAATAATTGGTCTGCTTTGATTATAGGTTGGCATTCTCCTGCTAAAGACAACAATCCGTTTTTGAAAAACAAGCTTCCATCAAAAGTAATTCAGATTATAAAAAAAGTTAGTTCAAAAGTGCCAGTTATTATTAACGTTTTTGGAAGCCCATATGCAGTTTCTCAGATTGAAAAATTAAAAGAGATTAAAGGGTTAATAGTTAGTTATCAAAACAATAAAATTTCTCAATTAGTAAGCGCTGATGCTTTATTTGGAATTAACCAAATAGAAGGTAAATTACCTGTTTCTGTAGGTAATAAATACAAATTTTCAACAGGTATATATATTCCTCCAAAGAATGTTTTAGGTTACTCTTTGCCAGCCATGGAAGGATTTAATATTAAGAAGTTAGAAAAAATAGACACATTAGCTCAAATCGCAATTGATTCATTGATGACTCCAGGAATACAATTACTTGTCTCAAGAAGAGGTAAAGTAATTACTGATTGAGGTTCTTGACCGTATATTTTCTGAACTTCTCTTCCTAAAAGAAGATTAAATTTTTGATCGGTACCTCCCAACTCTATGTCAGCATTTAATTCTACCGAGTCATAAGCTTGAAGTAGTGGATAAAGAAATTCATGAATTGATATAGGTTGATTAGACTTATATCTCTTGTGAAAGTCGTCTCTCTCTAACATTCTTGCTACTGTTTGTGTTGACAAGAGTTTTATAAAATCACTGGGAGAGAAATCTTTCATCCATTCTGAATTGAATCTAATCTCAGTTTTTTCTGGATCTAGAATTTTAAAAACCTGAGACTTATATGTCTCTGCATTCTTTTTTAAATCTTCACTACTTAATATGGGTCTAGTTTCATTAACCCCAGAAGGATCACCTACCAAACCAGTAAAATCCCCTATCAGGAAGATCACCTTGTGCCCAAGTTCTTGAAATAACTTTAGTTTATTAAGAACGACTGTATGACCCAAATGTAAGTCAGGGGCTGTAGGGTCTAAGCCTAACTTTACTACTAGAGGTTTATTTTTTTCTATTTTCTTTTTAAAGTCATTTTGAGGGATTATTTCCTCTACCCCTCTTGTTAGTAAATCTATCTTTGTTTTATCCTTCATATTTATTAATTATAAGCTTTGTCAATTTAAAAGGTTTATTTTTAGATATAAAGATTAATATTCGATAATATTCTCTCAAAATTATTCTGTTATGAGTTTTTTTAGATACATTAAAGCCACTTTAGAAAATTTTCCAAAGAAACATCTTATTGTAATTCTATCAGGTGTGGCCCTATTGTCTTGCCTAAGCATTCTTTCTGAATTGGACTTAAAAGTAGATGATAAGAAAGAAGAAAAAAATCTAAAGATTCCTCTAAATAAAAAGATATTAATTAATTCAGAAGAATCTAGTGCAGAATTCTTTACTAGAAAAGAAATTACTATTAAAAGAAATGATACCCTTGTTTCAATTTTAAAAAAAATGGATGTTTCTTCAGATAATATTCTTACTATCATTAACTCAAAGAGTAGTAATTTACTTTCAAAGATTAAGATTGGAGAAAAAATTTCCGTAACTTTTAACAATGAAAATAAAGTATCTTTTATTAACTACATTAAAAATTTCAGAAGTGGAGTAAAAGCAGAACTTAAAGAAGGCATTTATCAAATCTCGTCCTATGAGCTAGGCATTGAGAAAGAAAGAATTTATAAATCTGTAACAATAAAGGATTCACTTTATTCAGAAGGTTTAAAAGAAGGTATACCTGACAGTGTTTTAATGGATTTAGTATATATTTATGGTTGGGATATAGATTTTACCCATGACATAAGACCAGGAGATTCTTACAGCTTGATATATGAAGAAGTTCTAGTGAATGGACTTAAAAAAAAGGATGGAGATATATTAATAGCTGAATTCATTAATCAAGGTCGCAAACACGTGGCAATTAGGTATGAATTAAAAGCAGGTAATTCAGAATATTTTTCTCCGGAGGGTAAAAACGTTAAGAAAGCCTTTCTTAGATCCCCAGTAAAATTTAGTTATATAAGTTCCAGGTATAATTTAAAAAGAAGGCATCCCATTCTTCATAAAATCAGAGCCCATACTGGAGTAGATTATGCAGCAAATAGGGGAACCCCTGTTATTGCAACAGGAGATGGAACTGTAGTGTTTGCTGCAAAGAAAGGAGGTTATGGGAATTTAGTTGAAATTAAACATTCTGAAGACTACTCTACAAGATATGCTCATTTAGATAGCTTTCACAAACGAACAAAAATTAATCAAAAGATTCAACAAGGTCAGATTTTAGGCTATGTAGGTAGTACAGGAATGGCAACAGGTCCTCATCTTCATTATGAATTCCATGTAAATAAAAAACACACTGATCCTCTTAAAGTAAAATTTCCAAACGCTAAACCTATCAATAGAAGTGAAAAAATAGATTATATTAATCACGCTTCAATTTTAATTGCTGATTTAAGAAATTATCAGTCTTTTGACGCACTATCAAAAAAATGAAAGACATTTTTATAGGACTTATGTCTGGAACTAGCGTAGATAAAGTTGATGCTGTTGCAGTGTATTTTGATGAAAAGGGAGTGAATTTAATTGGTTCTCACTTAGAAGAAATTCCTAACGAAATAAAAAAAGAAATATTAGAGCTTGTAAGTGCAGAAAATATAAAAAGTTTAGATTTCTCTAAAACAGATATCAAAGTTGCTGAATTATTTGTTCTTGCAATCAATAATCTCTTAAAAAAAACATCTCTATCTCATGACCAAATAAAAGCTATAGGATCGCATGGTCAAACTATTAAACATTCACCTTTTGGAAAAGAACCATTTTCTCTCCAAATCGGGAATCCAGAGTTAATAAAAGAATTAACTCAAATCAAAACTATCTCCAATTTTAGAAAGGCTGATATTGATGCGGGGGGACAGGGTGCTCCTCTTGCACCCTTATTTCATAAAGAAATCTTTAGCCACAAAGAAAGTAAAACTGCTGTAATTAATATAGGAGGGATATCAAATGTTACCTTTCTTAATATTGAAGATAGAAAAGTTTTTGGCTATGACATTGGACCTGGAAACTGTCTCATGGATAGCTGGATAAGAAAAACCAAGAAACTAGACTTTGACAATAAGGGGCTTTGGGCTCAACAGGGTGGTAGCATTCCTGAATTAGTTCAGTTGATGTTAAAAGAAAAATTTTTTAATCAACACCATCCTAAAAGCACGGGACCTGATTATTTCAATCTTGAATGGTTAAATGAAAAGATTGTATCTTTAGGATCAGTACCAAAAAATGAAGATGTCCAAGCAAGTTTATTAGAGCTAACAGCAGAAATAATTTATCGTGAATTAAAAAAGTATTTGAATTCTATAAGTAAGATATTTGTTTGTGGAGGTGGTATTCATAACTCATTCCTTATAAGCACAATTGAGAAGAAAATTGGAAAGCAAATACTTTCCTCCTTAGAGCTAGGAGTTGACCCTGACTTAATGGAAGCTATTTGCTTTGCTTGGTTAGCAAAAGAGAGGTTAATAAATAATTACTTCAATTTATCAGAAATTACTGGAAGTAAGGGGCAGATATTACTTGGAGAGATATCGTGAAGAAATTTATTGAAGAAATAAATTGATAAAGCTTTATAAATTTAAATTAAATAGAGAAAGATTCACCACAACCACATGTAGTTGTTGCATTAGGGTTCTTAACTATAAATTTTGAACCGCTAAGATCCTCTACATAATCGATAGTAGAGCCGGCAATATATTGCATGCTTAGTGGATCGACAACTAATTGTGCTCCATTTTTAGAAATACAAGTATCTTCTTGATCTACAGATTCATCGAAAGTAAATCCATACTGAAATCCTGAACATCCTCCTCCTGTAACATAAACTCTAAGGTTTATCTTACTGGGTTCATTCTGGTCATGAAGAGACAAAATCTTGTTAATTGCTCCTTCAGTAAGACTTACGCTAGTGGGAATAAAAGTATCTACCATAAATAGATTCTAATTTAATCCAGTGTTAACTTCAAAATTGAACATTAAATTAAAACACTGTATTGCCTGACCAGCAGCTCCTTTTAGAAGATTATCTATGCAAGAAATAATTATAATCTGATCTTTGTTATATGAGGAGTTGAGGGAAATATGACACTTGTTGGTATTAATCACTTCAGACAATTCAGGAGTTCGATCTTTTAAAATCTCCACACTTGGAGAATATTCATAAAAGGATTCATATAACCTTTTTAGCTCTGTTTCATTAGCTTCTTTAGTCTGTATATATAAACTCGCATAAAGTCCTCTAAAAATAGGAATAAGATGAGTAAGAAAGTTTATATCTAATTCTTTTCCATAAATTGTAGAAATTTGGTTCTCTATCTCTGGATAATGCCTGTGATCACCAACTGAATAAGCTCTAAAATTATCTTTTATTTGTCTAGCAAGACCATTCTCTACTGCATTCCTTCCTGCACCACTAATACCAGATTTAGCATCTATGGTAATGTTGTTAATGATTGCTGAGCTTTTTAACATAGGAAGAAGTCCAAGGAGAGAAGCTGTGGGGTAGCATCCAGGAACGGAAACCAAATCAGAATCTGCAATTGCTTTAGAATTTACTTCTACCAAACCATAGGTTGCCTTAGAAAGAAGTTCTTTATTGGTATGTTCAGATCCATACCAATCACTCCAAACTTTTGAATCCGGTATCCTAAAATCTGCTGATAAATCGATAACTTTAATGCCCTGATCAACAAACTTATTCACCATACTCATTGATTTCCCATGAGGCATAGCTAAGAATAAAGCTTCACAATTGGTAAAAATATCATCTTCAGGATGACTGAATGACAAATCAAATTTACCGGCAAGATTGGGGAAAACTTTTGTTAAGTCTTTTCCTGCTAATTCTCTTGAACTTATAGCACAAAGATCAATTTGGGAGTGTTGACTAATTAAAAGAAGTAGCTCTTCTCCTACAAAACCTGAGCTACCTATTACTCCTACCTTAATTTTTTTTTCCTTAACCATTTAGTACAAAAGATTCTTTTCCAAATCCTTTTTTTGGGTGGCGCATTATAAAGCTAAGAAGGAAGAGCTTCTAGGATAATTATTCTATGAAATGAATAAGAGAATTAAATTAAGTTTTTAAGAATTGTCGTGTTGAAAATAGACATTTAAGAGAAGTCTTTCCCAATTTGACAAG
This sequence comes from uncultured Gammaproteobacteria bacterium, assembly GCA_913045055.1. Lineage (GTDB taxonomy): Bacteria > Pseudomonadota > Gammaproteobacteria > Magnimaribacterales > Magnimaribacteraceae > CAJWPI01. Next base: position 6,530 of record CAJWPI010000012.1, read on the forward strand.
TTGTTAATTAGTAAGCCTTTTGCAGCAAAAGCTTTGGCTTCTTTGTTCAGCCCTTGCTCTATTCTCAGATGAGCTAATCTTAAGTAAATTGGGCCTTCATTCTTACTTATCCTTAGAGCTCTCTCTAATTGCAAGTTAGTTTGATCAAGATTACCTCTTATCCAAAAAGCATCAGCTTCATTAAGAATTCTTTGAATTGGTGGTTTACTGGAATTTAATTTTAAAACTTCCAACTTTAAAAATTCAAGCTCTGAAAGTAAATTTTCTATATTAGAAGCAAAAGTAGAAACTTCTTCAACATTTTCTATATTTAGCCTATTGTCAACTGAAGTACAGCTAGTAAAAAATAATATACAAGATAACAGTAATAGATGCTTTTTCATTCGGTTAGATCTTCTAGAATTTTCCTAACTTTATCCATGATACTATTTTCTGGAATCTTTTCTTTAACTCTGCACTTTTTTCTTGCATCTGGTGTAACTAGGGGCTCTGATCCTTTAATAAAAGGAACACTGATAGAATTTTTACAATCTTGACCGCTTAATAAGCCATCTTTGAGATCTACCCATTCATTATTTATTCTTGCGAGTTCTCTTCTATTATCTTTAAATTCAATAGGATTAATAGACTTGATAAAATCTTTCCATACCTGGAAAGATCCACTCCTTCCAGTTAAAGGAGATTCTCTATTATCATCAAATCCGAGCCATATTAATACTAAATAGTCTCCAGCATAGCCTACAAACCAACTGTCTCTTTGATCATTTGAAGTGCCTGTTTTTCCCCAATTTTGAAATCTTTTTATTTCCTTTTTAGAAAACCCTCTAGCAGTTCCTCTTACAAAGGTTTGCTGTAAAGCAAATTTGAGAAGATAAATGGGTTCAGGTCTAAACCTTTGTTCTATTTTATAGGGGTATGAGAAAGCTAGGTCGTTACCAATACCTCTTATTTCTCTTACTGCCCTTAAAGGTGTAAAAAAACCATTTGAAGCAATAGTCTGATAAGCTTGAATCATCTCAATTGGAGTCATTTCAAACGACCCAATAAAGAGAGACGGATAATTAGGAATCTCCTTCTCTATACCTAAAGAATTAAAGACTTTAATGGTATCTTCATAACCAATATCAAGGCCTAATCTAACAGTTGCAATATTATAAGAATCCCATAGAGCTTGATGAAGCGGAACGATACCATGAAATTTCTTATCAAAATTATTTGGTTCCCAAACACCCCCTTCTGGCAAGTTTAAGGTCAGCCTTGTATCATCTAAGAGTGTAGATAGATTGTACCTTTTATAATCTTTTAAAGCTGTAAGGTACACAAAGGGCTTAAGCAAGGAACCCACTGGTCTTACTGCATTTAAAGCTCTATTAAATCCAAAACTATTTGGACTAGAACTGCCTAATAAAGCTCTAATCTCACCATTTCTAGAGTCCACTACTATTGCTGCACCTTCTAGATCTTCTAAAGATTTTCCATATTTTTTTATTAACTCTATTTTTGTTTTCTTAAAACTCTTTGCTAAGGATTCTTGAATTATTGGATCTAAGTTTGTAAATATTCTTAATCCTTGAGTTCTTAAATCACTATCTTTAAAATTTTCATTTAATTCAATTCTTACTAAATCATGAAAAGCTGGATATTTAGTCTCACTTCTAAATTTAGGACTAACTAGTCCCAATGGCTTTTCTTTCATTTCTAGATTTTCAGAAGAAGATATAATTGATTTTTGTTCTAATATATCCAAAATAAGATTTCTTCTTGACAAAGCTCTTTCAGGATTTCTTCTTGGATTATACAAAGACGGTCCTTTAAGCATTCCAACTAAAAGTGATAATTGATCAATTTCTAAATTTTTGAGTGTTGCCCCAAAAAAATGTTCAGCTCCTAAGCCAAAGCCGTTAATAGATCTTGTTCCAGCTTGACTTAAATAAACGTCATTTATATAAGCTAAGAGTATTTCTTCTTTTGAATAGTGGAATTCGATAAGAATGGCTGCAATAGCTTCTTGTAATTTTCTGCTTAATGATCTTTGAGAAGAAAAAAATAAATTTTTTGCTAATTGTTGAGTTACTGTGCTTCCTCCCTGCTTGATATCCATGGCTAAAACATTTTGATAGAAAGCTCTTAAAATAGATTTTAAAGAGAGTCCATGATGTTCAAAAAAAGTTTGATCTTCTACTGATAGAAGAATTTCAATAAGAGATTCTGGGACCTGGTGCCAGTTGACTATTAAGCGATCTTCCATATGGGAAGGAAACATTCCTCCAATAGCTAAAGGCTCTAATTGAATTAAATCCAGTTTGATCCCATCACTTCTTTTTATGCTAACTACTTTGTCTTTACTAAAATTTACTTTAAATAAACCTGCTTCTTGATCTTCGTGACCTCTTAAGAAGATTGAAAGAGAGTCATTCTTAAAAGAGTAGTCTCCTGGATTCTTAGGTAAAGACTTCTTTATATACGAATGCAAAGAAAGTTCTTTAATCATCATCCCTTTATTTATTTCTATTCCTTCTGCAATGACCATTTGTCTTGAATAAACTTTTGCTGGGACTGTCCACAAAACACCGTCAAGCTTATTGGTAACTTTGGAATTAATTAACGAGATAAACGCAAAAAGTATTATCAATAAAAGGAATAGAGAGAAAAGAATAAAATGTCTTAAGCTAATCTTCATTTTAAATTACTACTATCTTGTGATTTATTGTTATTCAATCTAATATCTTAAATCTTCTTATAGGATAAACAAAAATGGAATTAGATATCTGTTCAATTGGAAACGCTATAGTTGATGTACAGTTTAGCGTTAAAGATAAGCTAAAAAAATATTTAGATGAGCACTCTATCCCTTTTGGCACCATGATGTTGATAGAAGAAAAGGAACAAAATAACCTTATAAATTTCCTTAAATTAGAGTATGGGGAACCCGTCTTAGCATGCGGAGGTTCAGCTACAAACTCTATTTATGCTGCCAGTAGTTTTGGGTCTAACTGTCATTTCACTTGTAAAGTTAGAGATGATGATCTTGGGAATTATTACCTAAAGAATTTAGAATCTAATAGTATTCTTTTCAACCCTACAGCTATAGATAAGTCTTCTAATCTATCTACAGGAAGAAGTGTCATTATGGTAACACCTGATGCTGAAAGAACTATGTGTACTTGTCTAGGCATAAGTAATACATTGAATATCTCTGACTTAGATGAAGGCATAATTAAATCTTCTAAATATATTTTCATTGAAGGTTATCTTGTTACTTCACCTTCCGCTTTAGAAACTTGTAAAAAAGCTATAAAAATTGCTTCATCTAATCAAACTAGAGTAGCTATATCTCTTTCTGACCCCAATATTGCTGATATCTTTAGGAAGGAGATAATGGAATTAATTAACATTAAATGCGATTTGCTATTCTGTAATGAGTCTGAAGCTCTTTCTTTCTCTGAAACTAAGGATTTGTATGCAGCAGAAAAGTATTTAGGAGCTCTGGTATCTTCAAGTTTAATTACCCTGCATGAGAAAGGATGTATGGTCTCAAAGGATGGCAATAGTGAATTTATAGAAGGTTTTAAAGCTGAAGCAATAGACACCAATGGTGCTGGAGATATGTTTGCAGGAGCTGTCTTTAATTCACTTATAGAAGGGAATGATTTACCTTCATCAGCAAAATTTGGTTGTTATGCTGCCTCAAAAAAAGTAGAAAACTTTGGCCCAAGACTACCAAAAGAAAGCTACATGCAAATTAAAAATAATTTTTTGTAGATATCAGATAAATTATCTGATAAATTGCCGCGCCTTCATTGGGTCTGATATTGAAGTATCTTTATACAAATCATCATGGCGATAAAAAAACAAAAGCAAAAGAAATCTCCTCCAAAAAAGATAGAAACAGATAAAAATAAAAAATTATCTATAGCTGTAGCAAAAAAGAAAGTTACAAAAACCACAGTAAAAAAGAAGGTTAAAAAAACTGTAGCAAAAAAGAAGAAATTAAAAGTTTCAGCAAAACCAAAATATCAAGGTGAAAAGAATTTTCTAGCTTCAATTCAACCTTATAAAATAAAAAAAACTGAAAGATATATGAATGCTAGGCAAAAGAAACATTTTATTGAAATTCTTGAAAGATGGCAGTCGCTTTTAGTGGTAGAACAAGATAGGACAGCTGATAAACTTCAAGATATTGCCGGCAATTTTCCTGATGAATCTGACAGAGCCACACATGAAGAAGGTTTCACTTTAGAACTAAAAACAAGAGAAAGAGAAAGAAGACTGTTAAACAAAATAGACTCAGCTGTTGAATCAATTGATCAAAATGATTATGGCTTTTGCAGTGCTTGCGGAATAGAGATAGGAATAAGAAGGCTTGAGGCGAGGCCAACTGCTACTAGGTGTATTGATTGCAAGACTTTAGAAGAAATTCACGAAAAGCAACAGTTTGGATCTGTCTAAAAAGTTCTCCACTTTCTAAAGTTCTCTCAAAATCTCAAAAAATCTCTTTAAAGTTTATCTCTTATTAAAGGGTAAAATATTGAATACAATATTCAATATTAAGGAAATTTTGTGGGAACAAGAAAGATAGATTTAAAAGCCTATAACAAGGTACCAAAATTTATTGCTGTTGAGGGCCCTATTGGAGTTGGTAAAACTACCCTCTCTTCAAAATTAGCAGAATCCTTAGGATACGAAGTAATATTAGAAGAACCATCTAAAAACCCTTTCTTAGGTGATTTTTATAGAAACCCCAAACAAGCGGCATTAGCTACACAGCTCTTCTTTTTATTTCAAAGAGTAAAATATGTAGAGGACTTTAAACAAGGTAGTATCTTCAATTCAGCAAGAATTTCAGATTTTTTATTAGACAAGGATATGTTATTTGCCAAAGTCACTTTATCTGAAACTGAGTTTGAGTTATACCTACAAATATATAACTATCTATCCTTAGACCTTCCTAGTCCGGACCTGGTAATTTATCTTCAGGCTAATACTGAGACTTTATATGAAAGAGTAATGTTACGAGGAATTCAAATTGAGAAAAGTATAGATTTTGAATACTTAGATTCTCTCAATGAATCATATAAAGAATTTTTTCTATCTTTTGAAAGATCTCCTGTAATGATTGTAAACACAGAATATATAGATCTAGCTAATAACTTGGAGGATTTCGATGTGTTAACTGAAAAATTATTAGACTATTTTAATAACCCTGAAGGCAGAAAGATGTATTTTAATCCTTCTCCTTCTCTGCTTTGATAAAATTAAAATATGGCTCAAGAAAAAATTTATGATATTCCAAGCACTATAAAGAAATCTTCTTCAATTACACCTCAAGGGTATGAAGATCTTTATAAAAAATCTATAGAAGATCCAAATACTTTTTGGGAAGAACAAGCCAAAAAATATCTTCAGTGGGATTCAAAATGGACAGACATTTCAGAAGAAGATTTTTCTATGGGTAAGATAAGTTGGTTTAAGGAAGCAAAACTTAATACTAGTGTAAATTGTATCGATAGACACTTAAATACAAAGAAAAATGATATAGCTATTATTTGGGAAAGTGATGATCCAGATAAGTCAAAAGAGATTACATACGAAGAATTACATAAATCAGTTTGTAGATTTGCTAATGCTCTAAAGAAAAGAAAAATAAAAAAAGGAGATAGAGTCTGCATTTATATGCCTATGATCCCTGAAGCCGCCTATGCAATGCTAGCTTGCTCAAGAATTGGGGCAATACATTCGGTTGTATTTGGAGGGTTTTCTCCGGAATCCCTAAAAGATAGAATTTTAGATTCTGATTGTAGGGTAGTAATAACTGCTGATGAAGGGGTTAGAGGTTCTAAAGTCATACCCCTTAAAGAAAATGTAGATCAAGCTTTAGAGAATTGTCCAAACGTTCATTCTGTCTTTGTGGTCAAGAGAACTGGGTCAAAAATAAATTGGTATGCTGATAGAGATGTTGTTTATGAGGAAATAATCCAAGAAGTATCTGAATTATGTGAACCTGAACCTATGGATTCAGAAGATCCTCTTTTTATACTCTACACTTCTGGATCTACCGGAAAACCAAAAGGAGTGCTTCATACTACTGCAGGATATCTTCTTCAATCTGCTATGACGCATAAGTTAATTTTCGACTACAAGGAAGGAGATATTTATTGGTGCACTGCTGATGTAGGTTGGATTACTGGTCATTCTTATATTGTTTATGGCCCCTTGTTGAATGGAGCTACAACTTTGATGTTTGAAGGAATCCCTACTTACCCCAAACCTTCGAGATTCTGGGAAATTATAGATAAGCATAAAGTAAACATTTTCTATACTGCACCTACTGCCATTAGAGCCTTAATGTCTCTAGGAAATAAACCTTTAGAATCTACATCTAGAGAATCTTTAAGAGTGCTTGGAACTGTAGGCGAACCTATTAACCCTGAAGCCTGGGAGTGGTATTACAATGTAGTAGGTAATGGTAAATGTCCTATTGTAGATACTTGGTGGCAAACAGAAACTGGTAGCATCATGATTGCTCCTCTTGCTGGCTGCACACCTCAGAAACCAGGAAGTGCAACCAAACCTTTTTTTGGAATAAGCCCGGCTATACTAGACAGTAAAGGTAAAGAAATAGAAGGTGAAGGTGAAGGAAGTCTAGTTATCAAGAGCAGTTGGCCTTCTCAGATTAGAACAGTTTTTGGCGATCATGAAAGATGTATAAAAACTTATTACTCTAATTTTCCTGGTTACTACACAACTGGAGATGGAGCAAAAAGGGATAAAGATGGTTACTATTGGATAACTGGAAGGGTTGATGATGTATTGAATGTTTCAGGTCATAGATTAGGGACTGCTGAGATCGAAAGCGCTCTAGTTCTACATCCTGTTGTAGCCGAAGCTGCAGTAGTCGGATACGAACACGCAATCAAGGGGCAAGGTATATACTGTTATGTCACTATAATGAAAGATAAAAGAGCTAATGAAGCCCTAAAAAAAGATTTAGTAGATCTCGTGGCAAAAGAAATAGGAGCTATAGCAAAACCGGATATAATTCAATGGTCACCGAGTTTACCTAAAACTAGATCGGGAAAGATAATGAGAAGAATTCTTAGAAAGATAGCTACTAATGAAATTGATGATCTAGGAGATACTACTACACTGGCAGAACCTGAAGTTGTGAAAGATCTTATAAAAAATAGAATAAATACCTAATGTCTTTAATTGATTTAATAAACAAGAAATCTATTCTTCCTGATCATTCTGAGGCTTTGCAAGGTAGGAAACAGGAAATGGAAGTTCCGGAAAAACATTTTGTGAAAGGAACTCCTATGAAACCCCCTTTTCCTAGAGGTTTAGAAAAAGCCCTTTTTGGAATGGGGTGCTTTTGGGGAGTAGAAAAGAAGTTTTGGGAATTGGATGGGGTGTATTCAACTGCCGTAGGTTATTCTGCAGGACTAACACCGAATCCTAATTACAAAGAAGTTTGTTCTGGTATGACAGCACATAATGAAACTGTACTTGTGGTATTTAATCCAGAAATAATGAACTATGAACAATTGCTCTTAACTTTTTGGCAAGAGCATGATCCAACTCAAGGAATGCGACAAGGCAATGATGTTGGAACTCAGTATAGATCTGGTATTTATTTCTTTAATGATTCACAAAAGACTAAGGCAAATCAAACTAGAGAAAAATACCAGGAAAACCTTCATGCAGAAAACTTAGGAATAATCACTACAGAAATAATCGATGCAAAAGAATTCTATTATGCCGAACATTACCATCAACAATACCTTGCTAAAAACCCTAATGGCTACTGTGGTGTAGGAGGAACTGGGGTATTGTTGAAATAATTAATCTAACTTCTTCCGTGTTCTTAATTTAAGATATACTCTTTTCCTTTTTTAGTTACTTTACCTTCCTCTTGCAACTTGATTAAGTGAGATTCTAAAGACCACTTGGCTATCGGAAAAAGTCCAGAGTCAACATCTTCATAAACCCTTTCAACTAAGGAATCAGGGTTACCTGATTTAAAGTCTCTTAATACTTCTAAAACTTTAGCTTCTCTCTCTTCTCGATGCTGGACAATCCAGTCTGCAACTTTGTGAGGATTAGACATCAGCTCACCATGTCCGGGAGCAATTGTTTCTAAAGAATAATCTTTTAATTTTAATAAGGAATCTATATAAGATTTCATATGGCCATCAGGTTGAGCAATTACTACCGTTGAACCTTGCATTATATGGTCCCCTGTAAAAATCATCTTTTCTTCTTTCAAGAGGTAACACAAATGATTAGAAGCGTGCCCTGGAGTGTGTATTACTTCTAAGGTATATCCTTCTTCTTCAAGGATGTCTCCATCAAATAAAATTCGAGCAGGATTAAAACTTTTATCTTGATCTTTAGTAGCATCATTTATCATTCCATAAGCAGGAATATCTAGTTCATTTTGTAGAAGTTTAACTCCGGGGGAATGATCTGGGTGAGTATGTGTAACGACAATCTGTTTTAATTTTTTTGATGAATTTATGATGTTATGAATATGCTTTTCTATCGCAGGTCCGGGGTCTAAGACTGTCACATCATTAATTCCGATAAGATAAGTATTAGTCCCAGGACCTGTAAATACACTAGAATTTCCTGCTGTTATTCTCCTAACCAAGGGAGATAACTGAACAATTTCTTCAGATTTCATTATTAATACTTTTATTAATGCTCATCATAACCGGGTTCTCCTGGCAAAACTCCCTTCAATTTACCATCTTCCATAAAAAACTTAGGTTCTATTGTTCTAATATCTTTGGGATTCATCGATATTTTTTCTTTTAACAAAGTGTCTGTGTCCCTATAACCACATATAGTTTCAAGATTTTTTATTGTTGGCATTAACATTAATAGCTCTCTTTTTTTATGTTTTTCAAGAGCATCTTCTGGGCTGATCCATAAACTATTAATACTTTCATTTCCATCGTGTAAGGCGGTTTGCCCTGAAGGAGCCTGGGCTACAAAAAACCTGGTCGTATATCTTTTTTTTTCAATTTTTGGTGTGATCCAATGAGATAAATATGCCAATCTATTGGTTGCCAAAAGAATTTCTTCTTTTGTACTCATTTCTTGCAATATTGACTCTCCTTGGTTTAGTCTTTTTCGGTAATCTATATAAAGATTTTTTTCATTACTATTTTCTGGATTAAAGTCAGAACCATCCTTTCTATAAGCAAGAAGAATGCCTGCTTCTTCATAACATTCTCTTATACAGGCTACCCAATATGCTAACCCTCCGCTATCTATACCAAGAGAAAAAGAGGCTTCTGAATCTGAAGGTCCTTTACATATCTTTTCTATTTCTTCTGAACCATCTTCTAAATCAACTTTACCCCCAGGAAATACAAAGGCACCTCCAAAATTTGTTCTTGAAGCCCTTTCAATTAAAAAAACCTCTATTCCTTCAGGTTTTTTATCTCTAACTAATAGAACAGTAGCAGCTGCTTTAGGGTCTTCAGGGGGATCATTAGGATCAGCTAACTGATGATTAATACCTTTCATTTGTTGATTCATTCTTATTCCACTCTAAATTTAGATAAATTATGAATCTTGCCAATATGGTGCTCTAAGTTTTCTTTTGTTGATCTTGCCCATTGTATTTCTACCCAAATCATTAACAAATTCTACACTCCTTGGGCACTTGAAATGAGATATCTTATCTCTACACCAACTTATAAGTTCTTTTTCTGAAGCTTTATTCTGTGACTCATCTACTATGATAAGAGCTTTAAGTTCTTCACCCATTTCTTCATTAGGAATCCCTATACAAGCTACATCAAGAACATAAGGATGCTCAATCAGAGCTTGTTCTGCTTCAGCAGGATAAATATTAACTCCTCCTGAAACAATCATGTCACTAAATCTGTCCGTTAAATAGACATATCCTTCTTCATCCATATAAGCTATCTCTCCAAGAGTAAATACACCTGGAGCAATATGAGCTGCCTTAGATTTTTCAGGATCATTGTGATAAATCACCCCTCTACCAGTATCATCTTTAAAATATAATTTACCTTCTGTGTTGGGAGGAAGTTCTTTGCCGTCTTCGTCTAAGATCAGTGCTGTAAAAGGCGGAATAGCCTTTCCTACAGAACCAGGATGTTCTAGCCATTCATCTGAATCTATCCTACAAGTAGTCCCAACTTCACTAGCACCATAGGCATCAAAGAAAACAGGGCCCCACCATTCAATCATTTCTTTTTTTACTTCGACTGGGCACTTTGCACCAGTATGTCCTACAGACACTATAGATGAAATATCATATTTCTTTTTAACATCATCTGGTAAAGCTAGTAGTCGAACAAAATGAGTAGGAACCATGATTGTTGTTCCAACTGAATATTCCTGAATAGCTCTAAGGGTATTTTCAGCATTAAATTTTCCTAAAATAACTGAAGTCACTCCAGCAGCTAATAATCTTGCTCCTGAAAGAGGGCCAGTGTGATACATAGGTCCAACCACAAGATGAGTGCCTAATCCAACATTTGGACTGTCTTTTAAGTTATCTAAATGTTCTTTAATGGTATTTCCTGCAGCAAACATTGTAGGTGGAAGATCTGTTCCCTTAGGTCTGCCTGTTGTTCCAGATGTATAAAGAAGATTAGGTAAAGGCTTTAAATCCATTAGAGGTTCATTATCAGGCAAACTTTCTAACCATTCATTCCAATGAATAATTTGTTGATCTTTTTCTTCAATATTCCACCCTATTACTTCTCTAATACCAGCAATCTCAGCAGCTTTAAGACCACGATCCATTGTTTCTGGACCTACAAAAAGTACAGAAGCTCCTGAATCTTCTAAAATGTAAGCTACTTCTTCTGAAGTCAAATGAAAGTTAACAGGTACAACGGAAGCACCAGCAATTAAACCGCCTAAATTAGCCACAGCAGTTTCTAATGCATTCTCAGCAAATACTGCAATTCTTCTTTGAGAACCTAAGTCTAGCTTATTAAGACCATTAGCAATCTTATTTAAAGTTATATCGATATCTGACCAATTCATGGTCTTGTCTTCAAAACGAAGAGCTATCTCTTGGGGTCTTTCTTGATAAAGCTGTTTAGCAAATTCTGGCATAATTTATCCCTAAAAAAGTCTTAAATTATAAGGTTATTCTCGTGGAGGTAAGCCCTTTACCATAGTTAATGAAACTAAAGGTGCTCCTTCTCTTCTATGTTCAGCTAATTCTTGATATTCAGGGTCAGAGAACCAATCTTTTGCTGCTTCCTCTGATGGAAAGGAAAAAAGGATTACCCTTCCTTCTAAGGGGTTATTTCCTTCTAAATGATTTATAGAATCATCATAGGTAATAAATTCTCCTCCATGTTTTTTTAAGAGTGGGAAAAAACCTTTTTCGTATTTATGATAAACATCTTTATCTTGTATTTTTAAATTAGCTATTAAGTAGACTTTAATGTTATCCATATTCTTTCCTTATGAAGCTCTTACGGCCTGCAAACGTCCTGCTATTATTTCTTCTGCATCACTAACTAACCTGGAAACTAATTCATCACAAGACACTACATCTTTAACCCTTGCAACAGAGATACCTGCTGACCAAATGCCATGTTCAAGATCTCCTTCTTCAAACACTACCCTTCCTCTTGTTCCAGCAACTAAGTCTTTTATATCTTCAAAAGTCGCATTTCCTGAAGATTCTATTTCCACAACCTCATCTGAAACTGAGTTTTTGAAAACTCTTGCGGTGTTATGCATAGTCCTAAACATTAAATTTGTTGACCTTTCATCCGCCTCGGTCATTTTTACTTTTACATTCTGATGAATTAACGACTCTTTGGTCGCCATGAATCTAGTTCCCATTACTATAGCTTCCCCTCCTAAAGCCAGTGCAGCTACTAGACTCTTTGCATCAGAAAAACCTCCACATCCTGCAACAGGTATATCTAAAGCTTCTACAGTTTGAGGAAGTAGGACTAAAGAAGGAATATCATCTTCCCCTGGGTGACCAGCACATTCGAATCCATCAATTGTTACAGCATCACAACCTACACTCTGAGCCTTAAGAGCATGACGTACTGATGTGCACTTATGTATTACTTTTACATCATATTCTTTAAAGAGCTCCATAAAAGGCTCTGGGCTTCTCCCAGCCGTTTCTACAATCTTTATTCCTGAACCTACTATAGCTTGAGCGTATTCTTCATATGGCGGAGGTTCGATTGCAGGCAGAACAGTAAGATTTACTCCAAACGGTTGGTCTGTCATTGCTCTAGTTCTTTCAATTTCTTTTGATAAGGCTTCGGGTGTTGGTTGGGTTAAAGCTGTTAAAATTCCTAATGCTCCTGCATTAGAAACAGCAGAAACAAGCTCGCCAGTTCCCACCCATTGCATTCCACCCTGTATAATTGGATGTTTAATTCCAAATAATTCTGTTATGCGAGTTTTAAACATTTTTTTCTCCTTTGCTAGCACTAATATAAAGGGGAAACTACTATAACCACCTAGATATTTGTTGCAAGAGGAAAAATAGATAAAAATGACTAACTTTAAAGACAAAATAGGAGAGTAAATGGTAAATAAACTACCTCTATTAATAGACGGAGAATTCATTGAAAGTAATTCCAAAGATTATTTAGAAGTTACCAATCCTCTTTCTCAAGAAGTTTTATGCGAGGTGCCTTGTGCTTCAAGAGATGAAGTAGATAAAGCAGTATCTAGTGCTGCTAAAGCATTTGTTTCTTGGAAAGAAACACCTCCTCCAGAAAGAGCCAGGTTGATGATGGAATATCAATTTCTACTAAAAAGAAATCAAGAAGAATTAGCCGAGATTCTAAGTAAAGAAAATGGGAAAACTTTTGAGGACGCTAAGGGAGATGTTTGGAGAGGAATAGAGGTTGTTGAACAAGCAGCTAATATTTCTCCAATGCTCATGGGAGAAACGCTAGAAAATGTTGCAAAAGAAATAGACTCTTATAGCTATACACAACCTTTGGGAGTGTGTGCTGGAATAACACCTTTTAATTTTCCTGCAATGATCCCCTTATGGATGTTTCCCATGGCAATAGCATGTGGCAATACTTTCGTTCTTAAGCCTTCTGAACAAGACCCTATGACTCCAAATCGTTTAGCGGAACTTTTTATTGAAGCGGGAGCACCAAAAGGATTACTTCAAGTTATCCATGGAACTAAAGAACAGGTAGATCAAGTACTTACTCATAAAGATATAAAAGCGATATCATTCGTAGGCTCAGTTCCAGTGGGTCAATATATATACAAAACAGGAACAGATAATTTAAAAAGAGTACAAGCATTTGCAGGAGCAAAAAATCATATGGTTGTGATGCCAGATGCTGATAAACAGAGAACAATAGATAACTTGGTGGGTGCTTCTGTTGGGGCAGCAGGACAGCGATGTATGGCTATCAGTGTTGCTATTTTTGTAGGTGAGTCTAAGAATTGGATTGAAGATGTAAAAACTGAAATGCAAAAAGTTTCTCCTGGATCATGGGATTCTCCAGAATCAGGATACGGTCCTCTGATAAGTAAAGCAGCTAAAGATAGAGTTCTTTCTTTAATAGAAAAAGGTAAATCTGAAGCTAAGTGCTTGCTAGATGGGAGTGAATGCAAAGTAAATGATTATCCAGAAGGTAATTGGGTTGGTCCAACTCTTTTCTCAGAAGTAAAAACAGATTCAGAGATTTATAAAACTGAAATATTTGGACCTGTCCTTTTAGCTATCAATGTAGAAACTCTCGAAGAGGCAATAGATTTAGTCAATGCTAATCCTTATGGGAATGGAACTTCTATCTTTACAAGCTCTGGCAGGTCAGCTCGAAAATATAGACACGAAATAGAAGTAGGACAGGTTGGAATAAATATTCCTATCCCTGTTCCTTTACCTTTCTTCTCTTTTACTGGTTGGAAGGGTTCGTTTTATGGAGATCTCCACGCTTATGGAAAGCAAGCTGTTAGGTTCTATACTGAGACCAAAACAGTAACTGAAAGATGGTTTCAGGGTGGAGATAGTGAAGGAGCTAATCTAACAATAAAATTGAAGTAGAAAATGAATTTTGATTTGTCTGAAGACCAGATAGTATTTCAAAACTTAGCAAAAGAATTCGCTGCTAAAGAACTAGCTCCTTTTGCAGCGAAATGGGACTCTGAAAGTTACTTCCCCAAAGAAGTAATAGAAAAAGCTGGAGAACTTGGATTCTGCTCTTTATATGTTCCTGAAGAAGACGGTGGTATGAATCTTGGAAGATTGGACGCAAGTATTATTATTGAACAACTATCAACAGGTTGCACAAGTACTACTGCTTTTATAACTATTCATAATATGGCCTTATGGATGTTGAGTAAATTTGGTAAAGAAAAGCTAAAAAAAGAATGGTGCCCTTCTCTTAGTTCTGGAAAAAAACTAGCCTCTTATTGTTTAACAGAATCTGGTGCTGGTTCGGATGCTGCATCAATCAAAACTACAGCTAAAAAAACTAATGACGGTTATATAATTAACGGAAGTAAATCTTTTATCTCAGGCTCTGGAGAAACTGATTGCCTTATACTCATGGCAAGAACTGGGAAAGAAGGAGCTGGTGGAATATCTTGTTTCTTAATTCCTGCAAACTCCAAAGGTATAGATTATGGAAAGAAAGAAGAGAAAATGGGATGGAAAAATCAACCTACAAGAATAGTTAATCTAACCGAAGTCAAAGTTCCAAAAGATAATCTAATTGGAGAGGAAGGCCAAGGTTTTAAGATAGCCATGCAAGGACTGGATGGAGGGAGGATAAATATCGCCACTTGTTCAATAGGTACAGCCCAAGCAGCTCTTTCTTCAGCTCAACAATACATGAACGAGAGAGAACAATTCGGAAAAAAAATTGGAGAATTCCAAGCCTTACAGTTCAAGTTAGCGGATATGACAACAGAACTAGTAGCAGCCAGGCATTTCGTAAGATTAGCCGCTAATAAAGTAGACAATAATCATCCTGAAGCAACCACTTATTCTGCAATGGCTAAAAGATTTGCAACGGATGTGGGTTTTAATGTTTGCAATGAAGCTCTACAAATTTTTGGTGGTTATGGATATATTCAAGAATATCCTTTAGAACGTTACGTAAGAGATGTTAGAGTCCATCAAATTCTTGAAGGAACGAATGAAATCATGCGTATGATCATAGGAAGGAGAATGATGATGGAAGACGCTACTAACTTAGTGCAATAGGGGTAAAGAATGTCAGAAAAATTACTTATAGAGATAGATAATCATATAGCAAAGTTAATTATTAATAATCCTCCAGCAAACACCTGGGATCAAGAAAGTCTTAGCTTCCTTAAAAAATCAATTGAAGAATTAAATGACAATAAAGAAATTTTTAGTTTAGTGATTACTGGTAAAGGAGAAAAGTTTTTTTCTGCAGGCGCAGACCTAAAAGTTTTTGATAAGGGAGGAAAAGAAGCTGCAAATGAAATGGCAACCTCATTCGCTACTGCCTTTTCTACCTTAAGTAATTTTAGAGGAGTTTCAATAGCATCAATAAATGGTTTTGCAATGGGAGGCGGTCTGGAGTGTGCTTTAGCATGCGATATCAGAATTGCTGAGAAACAAGCAAAATTAGCTCTGCCTGAACCTAAAGTAGGCCTTCTTCCCTGTGGAGGGGGTACACAACAACTACCTAGGTTAGTAGGAGAAGGATGGGCAAAAAGAATGATTCTAGCTGGAGAACAAGTAGATGCCGAACTTGGTCTTAAAATAGGTCTTGTTGAGGAAGTAGTAGAAACTGGCGAGAGCTATACAAAAGGAATTGAGCTTGCAGAACAGGTATGTAATCAAAGCCCTTTAAGTATCTCAGCTTGTAAAGCATTGATACATTCAGCACGTTCTCAGCAAAATAGTTATGAATCAGAAAAGAAACCTTTTGTTGAATTATTCGATACCCAAGATCAAAAAGAGGGTGTATCTGCTTTTCTAGAAAAAAGACCACCAAAATGGCGTAATGCCTAGAGACGATTTAGTTCTGTTTGAAGAAGTTGAGGCTTCTGGTGGTAAAAGGTTGGGACGTATTATTCTCAACTCTCCAGAAACTCTTAATTCTTTAACTCTTTCTATGATTGATTTAATAAGCCCTCGACTTGATAAGTGGGCTGAAAGGAAAGATATAGTTTGTATAATTATAGAAAGTGCAGGTGATAGAGCTTTTTGTGCGGGTGGGGATATTCGTGCCCTTTACGAATCTATGATAAAGCACCCAGGAGGTCCAAATCCTTTTGCAGAAAGATTTTTTGAGAGTGAATATCGATTAGATTATCAGATTCATGCTTACCCTAAACCCGTAATCTGTTGGATTAATGGTATAGCTATGGGAGGTGGGGTAGGTTTAATGCTCGGGTGTGATTTCAAAATAAGTACTGAAAATACTAAATTTGCTATGCCTGAAATCGGGGTTGGGTTATTTCCTGATGTTGGTTTTACTTATTACATTTCCAAATTACCTAAAAATATAGGTCTATACATGATGTTAACAGCTACACAACTCAACGCATCAGATACCCAGCTCATAGGATTGACTGATTATTACCTCTCCACTTCAGCAAAGAACAAGTTTGAAGATCAGCTAATAAAATTAAATTGGAGTTTAGATGAGCTCGAAAATATTAAATTAATACAATCTCTTATTAGTAAATACTCCAAAGAGGAAACTTGTAAAGTAGGCCTTCCTAAGGATAACTTAAAGTCTAGGATTGATCTTATTCAAAATATAACCAATGAAGATTCTTTAATAAAAGTTGTTAATAATATATTAGAGTTAGAAACAGATGATGAATGGTTTATAAGGGGTGTAGAAGGGTTAAAAAGGGGTTCTCCTACTTCAGCTTTTCTAATTTGGGAACAGTGTAGTAGAAGTGGTAGCCTAAGCTTAGAAGAAGTTTTTCAATTTGAACTCGATTTAGCCATTCAAGTTACTAGACACCAGGATTTTACTGAGGGAATAAGAGCAATAATTATAGATAAAGATAACAACCCTCAATGGATATACACTAAAGTCGAGGACGTGACCAAAGAATGGATAGAAGAGCATCTGCATCCTGCATGGAATGAAAATCCTTTAAAAAGTCTACAGAATTAATTAGGAGAAATTTATGTCAAAAATAGCTTTCATAGGTTTAGGAAATATGGGCGGCCCAATGGCTAAGAACCTGGTTTCAGCAGGCTATCAAGTTACAGGTTTCGATTTAATTGAAACGGCAATAAATGATGCTAAAGAGGGGGGTATAAAGATCAGTAAGAATGCAGCTTCAGCAGCAGTAGACGCTGAAATACTTATAAGTATGTTACCTGCAAGTCAGCATGTAGAGTCCTTATATCTAGAAGAAAAGCTGCTTGAATCAATTGATCCCTCAACTTTAATTATAGACTGTTCAACAATAGCTCCAGAAACTGCAAGGAAAGTTTCTAAAGAGGCAGATGCATTAGGTTTATCCATGATAGACGCTCCTGTTTCTGGGGGAGTGAGCGGTGCAGTTGCCGGTACCTTAAGTTTCATAGTGGGTGGTAAACTAGAATACTTGGATAGAGCTAAACCTTTGCTTCAGAAAATGGGGAAAAATATCTTCCATGCAGGAGATAATGGCTCAGGTCAAGTAGCTAAGATTTGTAACAACATGCTACTAGCTATACATATGTGTGGTACGGCAGAGAGCTTGGCTTTGGGGGTAAAAAATGGATTAAAGCCTCAAGTACTTTCTGAGATTATGAAAAAGAGTTCGGGAGGTAATTGGTCTTTAGAAGTCTACAACCCCTATCCTGGGGTAATGGAAGGTGTCCCTGCTAGTAGAGAATACCAAGGTGGGTTTCTTAATAAATTAATGTTTAAAGACTTAGGTTTAGCGCAAGAAGCTTCAAAGGATTCTCAAACAAAAACACCAATGGGTGACTTAGCAAGAAAGCTTTATGAAGAAATGATAGAAAAGGGTTTTGAAGATCTAGATTTTTCTAGTATACAAAAACTCTATCTCTAAAAATCCTAATCTACAGTTAACAGAACTTTTCCTATAGATTGATTGCTAGCTACATATTCGTGAGCTTCTTCTGCTTCTGATAGTCTAAAAGTCTTATCGATTATTGGTTCAATTTCATTTGTTTCAAATAATGGCCAAACCTTTTTAAGTAATTCTTGCATCAAGTGAGTTTTAAAAGGGACTGACCTTGCTCTTAGAGTTGAACCTATAATTTTTATTCTTTTCATTAGAACCTGCCCTAGGTCTATTTCACATTCAGAACCTCCCATGAGACCTATTAAAGCAAGTCTTCCATCTATTGTAAGAACTTTAAGATTGTCAGATAGATAGTTAGCACCAACAGGATCAAGAATAACATCAACTCCCGAATCTCCACTCCATTCTAGAACTTTCTTCAAAAAATTTTCCTTCGTCCTAACACTTCCATCATCAGCTCCTAAATTTTTACAAAATTTTATTTTTTCTAAATTACCTGCAGTTACAAAACATGGGTTGCCAAATGCTTTACATAACTGAATAGCTGCTGTTCCTACACCACTAGCTCCTGCATGCAACAGAACTCTCTCTTTGGGAACTAGATTGGCTTCCATGTAGAGATTTAAGAAAGCTGTACCAAAAACTTCTGGAATAGCAGCTGATAAAATAGTGTCAAAATTAGAAGGAATTGGTAATACCTGCCCTTCAGGAACAGCTACTTTTTCTGCATATCCTCCTCCAGTTAATAAAGCACAAACCTTTTGACCCTCTTCAAAACCTTCTACACCTTCACCTAAACCTATAATTTCTCCTGCACACTCTAGCCCAAGAATTGGACTTGCTCCTGGAGGTGGAGGATAAAGACCGCTTCGTTGTACTAAATCAGCTCTATTTATCGCTGTAGCAGTTGTTTTGATAAGTATCTCTCCAGGATTTGTAAGAGGATCCTTGATATCCCTCAAAACTAGTTTCTCTTTTTCAATGTCTATTGCTTTCATTGCAAATCCGGCCTCATATCTTTTATTCTTTCTTAACACACATAAGTTATCATAGCTTAATCATCAAGGAGAATGAGAAGTGTTTAATCTATTAAAGAGATTTTTTTTATTTATTCTTATTTTGAATTTCAATAGTTTTTTGGTCGGTGATCAAAATAATTATGGTTTAGAAATATTAAAAAAGACAGACAAGAATATGTCAGGTTATGGGGATAGCCAATCTAGATTAGTCATGCAACTAATAAATGCAAAAGGAGAAATAACAGAAAGATCCATGAGGTCTAAGTTGTTAGAAGTGGAGGATGATGGAGATAAATCTCTGTTTGTTTTTGAGAGTCCAAGAGCTATTAAAGGTACAGCTTTACTTAGTTACGCTCATAAAGTTGAACCTGATGATCAGTGGTTGTATATACCTGCCATCAAAAGAGTTAAACGTATAATTTCAAAAAATAAGTCTGGTCCTTTTTTGGGAAGTGAGTTTTCTGTAGAAGATCTATCTTTCCAAGAAATTGAAAAATTTTCATATAAATACTTACGTGATGAGCAGTACAATAATCAAGACTGCTTTGTTGTAGAGAGAGTTCCCCTAGATCCATATTCTGGTTATACAAAACAGTTGGTTTGGGTAGATAAAACCAATTATCTTATACAAAAGGTAGAGCTCTTTGATAGAAAAGCTTTCCACCTTAAGAGTCAGTTTTTTAGAGGCTATAAAAGATATTTAAGTTCCTTTTGGAGACCCGGTGAGATAGAAATGATCAATCACCAAAATGGCAAAAGTACTATTTTGCGCATTGAAGAACAAAGTTTCCAAAATGGTTTAACTGATAGTGATTTTACGCAGAATAGTTTGAAAAGATCCAAATAAATGTTGCAAGATTTAATTCAAAGAATAACTAAAATACAAGTTATTCTTTTTTGTCTGCTTTTCAATTATTTTCTTAAGGCTGAAGTTGATTATTTAGGTGATTTTTCTTTTGAAGGTAGATATTTCCTTGAAGACGGTTTCCTCTTTCAAGAAAATTTTCACTCCTCATTTACTTTCTCGCCAGAGATATATTTCGAATCTGACGATGGCAAGAAGTCCTTTACCTTTAAACCAAAGTTAAGGAATGACTCTCAAGATGAAGAAAGGGACTTAATAGACATTCAAGAACTACATTGGGTGCTCACAGGAAACGCAGTTGAAAGTAGAATCGGAATTAGAAAAGAATTCTGGGGAGTTACAGAAACTTTCCACAGAGTAGATATTATTAACCAAACTGATTCAGTAGAAAGTTTTGATGGAGAAGATAAGTTAGGTCAGCCGATGATAAATATCTCTTTAGAGACCCTTTCGGGTTCTATAGATTTCTTTGCTCTACTTGGATCTAGAGAAAGGACTTTTGCTGGTCGGTTTGGAAGACTTAGAACTCCAATAGTTGTAGATACAGACCATCCAATTTATGAATCAGGAGCAAAGAATAAAAGGATGGATTTCGCTATCAGATGGGTTAAGTTTTTTGACAACCTTGAAATGGGTCTATCACATTTTTCTGGTACAACAAGGGAACCGGAATTGATCGAAGATTTATCAACATTAACTCCAAGATTAATTCCAAAATATAACATAATTGATCAAACTGGCTTAGAAGTCCTGTATATTTTAGGGGGACTTGCAATAAAACTTGAAGCAATTACAAGGTCTGGACAAAAAGACAGATTCTCTGCAATAACCTCCGGATTTGAATATACACAAATAGGAATTTTTAAAAGCCGATTAGACCTTGGATGGATAATTGAATTCAATCATGATGATCGTATTGAGAATTCACCGACATCCTTAGGTACTAGGCTTACATTTAACAACATAGCTGATACGCAAATCCTGGCTGGAATTTTGTGGAATGATAATACAAATGAAAAGAGCACTTTCTTGGAGGCTTCTGGGCGTATAGGTGACTGTTGCAAGCTTTCCCTTGAAGGAATAGTATTCTCTAAAGGAAGCCAGAAGCCTAACATCTTAGACATACAGAAATATAAGAGCCCTTTTGAGTATCTGGAGAATGAGGATTTTTTGAGACTTGAGTTCATATATTATTTATAAATTAATGGAGAAAGTACATGCTTGCATGGATGTCAAAAAAAATTATTGAACTTAGACTTATCTTAATTGGTTGTTCAATTTTACTGCTAGTAGGATCTGTAGCAGGAATTAAATATGTATCCTTTTCGCCTGATATGGAGAATTTTTTTCCAGAAAACCATCCTGTAACAGATGCGCATATGATTATGGATGAGACATTTACAACTACTGATAATCTGCTAATAGCTATAGGTGTGAATGAAGGCACTATATTTAAAAGAGATGTTCTAAGCGTAATAGAGAATTTAACTGAAAAGTCTTGGTCCACACCTCACTCAGTAAGAGTAGATTCTTTAACTAACTTTTCTTACGTTAGTTCTGTAAACGATGATTTAAGGGTTGAACCTTTTATCGAGAATGCCATTACTTTAGATGAGAAAGCCATTCTTCTTAAAGAAGAATTAATTGAAAAGGAACCTTTGGCATACGGATCTATAATTTCTAAGGATAAAAAAACTACTATAGTAAATATCTTGGTTGATTCTCCTAGAGTTAACATACAAAAAGAATATGGAGAAACTGTAGAGTATGTGCTTTCTCTACTCGAGGAAATAAAAAAGGAGCATCCGGACTTAGAAATAAAACTCTCAGGAATTATCTATGTTGAATATCTAAGTCCTAGAATTATTTCAGAACAAATGCCTATACTTGTTCCTTGCTTATTCTTAGTGATTTTAACTTCTTTGTTCTTTCTTGTTAGAAGTATTCCAGCAGTAATAGGCTCACTTGTTGTTATTATTTTTAGTGCCTCAAGTGCAGTTGGAATAACTGGCTGGACTTCCGGTTTAGTTACTCAACCATTTGTAATGGTCCCAATTTTAGTTACCACTCTTGCGGTAGCTGATTGTGTTCATTTGTTTAGTCTATATTTTAGGAGGCTTGATGAAGGAGTCGGTTCTAAAGAATCTATGATTTATAGCTTAAAACTAAATATACAACCCCTATTCATCACTACTATAACTACAGCAATAGGATTCTTATCTTTAAATCTTGCCCCTGTAGAACCAATAAGAACTGTAGGAAATGGGATTTTCTTTGGAGTAATTCTAGCTTTTTTATTTACTATTTTTTTTCTAGCTCCCCTATGCTCTTTTTTTAATATTAAGGCCCCAAAAAAGACAAACTCTCAAAAGGAGCTAGCTAGAAAAATTGGAGAATTTAGCGTAAATAATTCTAAGAAACTTTTTTGGTCTGTGTCCTCAATTTCTATATTGCTAATGTTGTTTATTCCTTTTAATACCTTAAATGACAGTCCGATGGAGTTTTATTCAAAGAAGGTTACTAATTTAACTGAAGATACCAAATGGTTAAGTGAAAGGCTTGGGGGAACTTTCCCGGTAAGTTATCAACTTACTTCCCAAAAGGAATCAATTTCTGATCCGGAATTTCTTATATATTTAGAACGGTTTACCAATTGGTTAGAGGAGAAAGAAGAAGTAATTCATGTACATTCACTTTCTACGATTATGAAGAATTTAAATAGTACTCTCCATAGTGACAACCCTGAGTGGTACAAAATTCCGGCAGAAGAAGACTTAAGTGCTCAATACCTTTTTTTCTATGAAATGTCTTTGCCATTTGGACTTGATTTAAATACTACCCTTAGTCAGGATCGCTCATCAACAAAATTAATTGCATCACTAAAGGAGATGGGGGCCGAGGACTATAAAAAATTTGATAAAGAGGTTCAAACCTACTTACAAGAGAATATGCCAAAAGAAATGGTTTCAGCTGGCAGTGGATTAAGGTCAATGTTTGCCTTTATGGGAGAAACTATGGCAACTCAGCTTACTTTTGCCTTAACTATTGGAGCACTTCTCATACTTTTGACTATAGTACTTTCTTTCAGATCAATTAAATTAGGGCTGTTAACATCGATACCTAACTTATTACCAATAGGGATAGCTTTTGGAGTTTGGGGTTTAATCATCGAAGAGGTGAGTTTTCTAGTTCTACTTGGAATGACAACTACACTTGGAATAATAGTAGATTTCACAGTACATATTTTGAGTAAGTATTTACTGGGAAGAAGAGAGATGGGCCTAAATACAAGTGAAGCAATAATATTTGCTTTCGAATCAGTAGGGTTTGCTTTAATAGTTCTTACTATAATACTTTCTGCTGGTTTCCTTGTTTTATTATTTGCCTACTTTATTCCTTTGCACGGTTTTGCTCTTTTTTCTGTCTTAGCTTTTTTTATAGCATTAATTGTTGATCTTCTTTTATTCCCCGCCCTGTTGCTATCCTTTGACAAAAAGTAGATCATTAAGTTAATAAATACTGAGGATTAAAAAAATTATGAACGAAGAAATTTCTAGTTCCTTTAAATACGATAAATCATTTATAGAAATCTTTGGAAAGAAAATGGCCTATGTCGATAAAGGGAAAGGTGATCCAATTGTTTTTCTTCATGGCAACCCAACCTCATCATATCTATGGAGGAATATCATGCCTTATGCAGAAAATCATGGAAGAATAATTGCTCCAGATTTAATAGGTATGGGTGACTCAGAAAAACTAGAAGATAGTGGACCTGATAGATACACTTTTGAAGAGCATGCTAAATATCTTTATGCTTTATTCGAGAAATTAGAACTAAATAACGTGACTCTTGTAATTCATGACTGGGGCTCAGCTTTGGGATTTAATTGGACACGGTTGAACCCAGAAAAAGTGAAAGCATTAGTCTATATGGAAGCAATAACAGCCCCAATTAAGGACTGGGAGGCTTGGCCAGAGGTTGCTAGAAATATTTTTCAAGCTTTTAGATCAGATACCGGAGAAGAATTAATTTTAGAAAAGAACGTCTTTGTAGAAGGAGTGTTAGCAGGGGATGTTTCTAGAGGTCTTACTGATGAAGAAATGAGTAACTATAGAAAACCTTTTGCTGAACCAGGAGAATCTCGCAGACCTACTTTAACTTGGCCCCGCCAAATACCTATAGCTGGAGAGCCCAAGAATGTTGTAGATATAGTAAATTCATATGCAGAGTTTCTAAAAGATTCAGATGTTCCTAAGTTATTTATTAATGCTAACCCAGGAGCAATCTTAGTGGGGGAACAAAGGGAAGAAGCTAGAAAATGGCCTAATCAAAAAGAAGTAACCGTTCAAGGTAATCACTTTGTTCAGGAATCAGCACCGCATGAAATCGGAAAGGAGATATCTAATTTTCTTAAGAGCTTAAATTAATATTGTAAGATTTAATTAAGAAAATAATTCTCTTATAAGTCTATAAGATTCTGCTCTTGCAGAAAAAGGTTCACAAATAGTAACTATTTTAAGTTCTTCGGCTTGAGTTTGATCTAATAGAGGTTGGAGAGCTTTCTTGATAGTCTTTGGTGAACCTATAAAACTTCTATTATCAGCAGGAGTTGAAATATTACCGTTCAAAGTTGACTTAGCTTCACTTTGAGTTGGAAAAGGAGAAAAATCTCCTAATTGTATTTTTTTTCTCCATAAAGATGCACTCAAAGATAAGTCTACTGCTTGTTCATCAGTTTCTGCACAAATAGCAAAAACTCCAACACTTACTCTGGGTTTAGATGAAAAATCAGAGGGTGTAAAATTTTTTCTGTAATAATCAGCAAGAGGCAGACAGTCTTGATCAATAAAATATGCTAAGGACATAGGTAACCCAAAGTGGGCAGCATATTCAGCTCCTTGTTTTGATGAAACTAATAACCAGGTTTCTGGAACATTGCCTAACCCTGGAGTTACGTTAACTGTCTTAAAGGCATCAGTGTCTGGTGTGTTCCCATGTAAAAAAGATTGTAAATCATTCATTTTGGTAGGAAAAAAATCTGGTCCAGTAGTTTTAGAGCCATAAGCTAAAGCACCAGCCTGGTAAGGATCACTTCCTGGAGCTCGTCCCAAGCCTAAGTCTATGCGTTTAGGATACAAGGACTCAAGTAATCTAAAATTTTCAGCTACTTTATAGGGACTATAATGCATTAACATTACACCCCCAGAACCAACTCTTATAGAAGAAGTTTCTGAAGCGATTTTAGGGATAAAGATTTCTGGGGCGCAGCCTGCAAAAGACAAAGACCCATGATGTTCGGCTACCCAATAACGATGCAAACCATAAGAATCAGTAAGTTTTGCTAACTCTATAGAGTCTATTAGGGCTTGATTAGCATCAGTATTGGAAAAAATAGGAGATTGATCAACAACGCTAATCTTCATGGACCTACAGGCTCTCCGTCTATAATTTGGTCAAGGTATTCTGACATGCCGTATCCAGTCTTTTCCTCGAAAGTATATTCAGTCATAGCTTCAGTTATTCTTGTTGTTAGGTCTTCCCCTTGAGGGGTTTTTCTTTTATTGCGTAAAGGAATTAACGACAAAACCTTTCCTTTTACTAAATATTCTCTTTCTTCAGTTACTGCCTTGGCAATAATAGTCTTTTGATATCTATCCTTGTCATAAACAGTCTCTATGGAGCAATCCTGAATAGATTTATGTTGTCCATTCTCTAAAACTAACCCACCCCTTCGTTCCTTTCCTTCACCTCGATTTACTATGCTAAACATAAAGCCGATATCTTTATTGATATTTATTGTTAGCCATCTATACCATGATAAAGACTGCCAATACCTAGGACCCCAGCTTTTATCTCTCAAACCGTAACCCTCTATATTCCATTGTTCATTAGCTAACTTAATAGACCCGCTGCCCTTTGTGTGTTGTTCGTAGTGCGCTCTAGAAAAACTCTTTTCTGGGTCTAAATCTAAAGGAGTTCCATCTTTTCTAATCACCTCGCCTCCAAACATGGGAGATATTCCATAAATATCAAGATCAATTGTGCTTTCAACTCTTGAATTTGAAGTAAAAGCTTCTTTTGGATTGATCATCTGTTTAGGCTTTTCTAATAATAATACTTCGCCTGTATATTTTATTCTTAAATGTTTAAAAGGTTCTATAATCGAAAAACTCATTCCACCGGCATTGAATTCATCATTATTAGATATTGTTGGTCTATTAAACATAAAACCAACTCTGCCATCAGGCAGATACAAACAACAAGTCATTTCTGCGTATCCCTCATTGGGTCTATTACCAAGCCTAAACCAACCACCAAGTCTGGAGGAATGATCAAATAAATTGAAATACATGCTCTCGTTATAGTTCGGAGAAGCGTCTGGTAGATGATTAAACTCATCTTCAGGTTCTAACTTGGTTATGAAATCAGTCAATGTTTTTATTTACCCTAAATGTTGATTTAAAGCCCAGTTTACATGTTCTCTTACTAATGCAGAAGGGAAGTTCTTTCTAGAATTTAAAGCATCTATAATTTTCTTAGTTTTATCTGCGTTTCCTAGTGCAATGGCAATATTTCTTAACCAACATTCGTATCCAGCCCTCCTGATCGGCGAGCCTTCAGTTTTCTTCAGAAACTCTTCTTTAGACCATGAGAACAAATCAACCAGTTCAGAATTTTCAAGGTTATTTCTTGGTCTAAAATCATCTTCTTTAGAAAACTTAGCAAATTTATTCCATGGACAATATATTTGACAATCGTCACAACCAAAGATTCTATTTCCCATTAATGGTCTCAATTCCTTTGGTATTGAGCCTTTAAATTCAATGGTTAAATAAGATATACATTTTCTTGAATCTAGTTGATAGGGACCTTCAAAAGCCTTAGTGGGGCAAATATCTATGCATGCGGAACATGAACCACAATGATTTCCCTCAAAAGGTTCGTCTATTGGTAAATCCAAATCGGTATAAATTTCACCTAAGAAAAAATAAGAGCCTGCTCTTTTATTTAATAATAATGTGTTCTTTCCTATCCAACCAATACCAGCTTTTTCAGCAATAGCTTTCTCTAAAACCGGTGCACTGTCTACAAAAACTCTACTTGAAGTGGGGGTAGCTAATTTAATCCTCTCTACTAACAACTTTAATTTTTTTCTTAAGACTTTATGGTAATCCCTTCCTTGTGCATAACTTGCTATATAAGCTTTCTTGGGGTGGTCAAGAAGCTCTGTTCCCTTGTGACCTGGAGGCAAATAATCGATTGATACTGAAATAATTCTTTTAGTACCTTTGAATAATTTCTCAGGTCTGGATCGTTTTTTTCCATGTATCTTCATATATTCCATCTCGCCTTGAAAATCTCTTTTTAACCATCTCTCTAAATACTTTTCATGTTGACGGAGCTCTATATCTGTTATGCCCACATTGTTAAAGCCTAGTTCTTTAGACCATTTTTTTATCTCTCTACTCAGCTTTAGTAGACCAGTTGTTTTGTTTTTTATTTCCATACAATTAATAGGCTAGTAAGTCACGTGAGGATATAATTTTCCTCCGAGTATATGATAATTATAGTAAATGAAACTTTATACCTCTTCTGAAACAAGAAAACTTGATGCATTAGCGATTAAAAAAAGTGGCGTTACAGCTTTTTCTTTAATGCAGAAAGCAGCTGAATTTTCTTTTAATACTTTATTAGAAAAATGGCCCAATACTGAGAAAGTTATAATATTTTGTAGTAAAGGCAATAATACTGGTGACGGTTATTTAGTTGCTTCCCTCCTCAAAGAAGCAGGTTTTCAAACATTGATTGTTCAGATAACTCAAAGAAAAGGGATGTCTGCAGCAACTAAGAAAGCTCTTGAAATATGTAAAAAAATGAAAATTGAGAGTATAAGTTTCAACTCTTTTAAGAAACTGAAACTCAAAAAGAATACCGTATTTATAGATGCAATTCTAGGTACAGGATTGAAGGGAAATGTTAGAACAGGATTACTTAAAGCCATAAAAATTATTAATAAGAAAACAAGGAGCTATCCGACACTATCTTTAGATATTCCTTCAGGTATTTGTGCAGACACAGGTAAAGAAATGGGGACTTCTATTATTGCAGATGCAACTGCTGCTTTTATTGGAAGAAAAAGAGGTTGTTATACCTCTATAGGTAAAGAAAGAGCAGGAAAAGTATATTTTGATGACCTTTCAGTAGGAAAGGATATTTTTCATAGAGTGGATTCTAATTGCTATATTCTTAATATGGAGAATCATTTACAAAAGATCTCTGAAAGAGATTTGAATAGTCATAAAGGTAATTATGGGCATGTTCTAGTAATAGGCGGGAATACCGGGTTTGGAGGTGCAGCCATACTTACAGCTAAAGCTGTAGCAAGGTCTGGTGCTGGCTTAGTCAGTTTAGCAACCAAACCAGAACACATAACAGCTGCATTGAGTCAATGTCCTGAAATAATGGTTAAGGGAATAAATTCAGGTCAAGATTTAGAACCTTACTTATCTTTGCCAGATGTAATAGTAATAGGTCCAGGCTTGGGTAAAAATGCTTGGTCTGAACAGCTTGTTCAAAGAACGTTTTGGGAAGCAAATAAAAGAAAGATACCTGTTGTTATGGACGCAGACTCTCTTAATTTATTCCCAGAACTAAGTCTTTCATGTCCTTTACCAAAAAGACTTGTAATTACACCCCATCCTGGTGAAGCATCAAGACTGTTAAATAAAACTGTTGGAGAAATAGAAAAAGATCGCTTTGGAGCGGCTAAAGAATTACAAAAGAGATTTAAAGCAACAGTAGTGCTAAAGGGTTCAGGTACTCTGATATGTTTTAAAAAAGGAAGAATCCAAATTATTGGGGTATGTGAAGCAGGCAACCCGGGTATGGCTTCAGGGGGAATGGGAGATATTTTAAGTGGTCTAATAGCGAGCTTTATAGCTCAAGGCTTAAATATTATTAGTGCTACAGAAACCGCTGTTGATATTCACTCTAAAGCAGCTGACATTACCGCTTTAAGATTAGGTCAGATGGGCATGTTAGCAAGTGACGTTTTAGAAGATGTAGCTGATTTTCTAAGATCTTAATGCGTTCTTTTCAACTAAAAACACAAGACGACTCAGAAACTAAGGCTTTAGGGTTTTATATTGCCCAAGATTTTCTAAATTTAAAAAAAGGGGTTTTGTCTGTACTTTTTCTTTCAGGAGAACTAGGTGCAGGAAAGACAGTTTTTACTAAAGGCTTCTTAAAGGGTCTTGGATACAAAGGAATGGTAAAAAGTCCAACTTTTAGTATTGTTGATATCTACGAAATTAATAATTTTACAGTTTTCCACTTTGATTTATATAGGATAACAAGTCCTGTAGAACTTCTTGAAATAGGAATAGAAGAATACCTTGAGAAGAAAGAATCCTTGTGTATTTTTGAGTGGCCAGAGAGGGCTGAGCAGCTGCTTCCTTTTCCTGACCTTAAGATCGAAATAAAACTTACAGAAGTTCAAGAAAATAATAGTAGAATAATAAAGTTTATGACCAAATTAGATCTTAAAACTTTAAGGTAAAACTTAGACGCTAATAAGTCACAAAGTGGCAAATCAAACCTAACAATAAAATTCTAGAATTAAGAATGACTGGACTAATTTTTATAACACCTATTAGAAGATTAACTCTAGTTTTTTTGGTTTCACTAATTCTCATAACTCCCCATTTAGAGTCCCGGCCACCCATTACAGAATTATCAGAAAATTTAGATAAATATATTTTTTGTTTTGTTGGTGATACAGGGAAAGTAACAGGAGTCCAAAATAAAGTAGCTAAAAGTTTATCTAACTCAAATTGCACCCATATCTGGCATACAGGAGATATCATATATCCTAGCGGTTTAAACTCAGCAGAAGACCCTAATTTTTCAAAAAATTTTTTGGAACCTTTCAAAGAAATTTTTAATAAAAAGATTAGTTTCTTTCTTACTTTGGGGAACCATGATCACAAAAAAGAGCCCAAAGCTTTCTTAGAAATAGCCTCTAAATATCCACTGATTTATTTTCCTAATTTTTTCTATCAAAAGAACTTTGGTTCGATCTGTTTTGTAGCCTTAGATACAACAGTATTTGACAAAATTTATATGTTTAATAAAAGAGAAGCTCAAATTAAATGGTTACAAAAAACCAAACAGTCTCTAAAAAATAACTGTAAATTTAGCATTGCAGTAGGTCATCACCCTCTCTTCAGTTCAGGTGATAGGAAAAGAGCAACGCCACAGTTAAGTATTTTTTTAAATAACCATATATTTGGATATTTTGATATTTATGTTGCGGGTCACAATCATGTTCTAGCAGATGAAGGAGAATTAGAACAAACTACACAACTAATCTCTGGAACGGGGAGCTTACCAGGGGGTTCTCCTAAAGAAGAACCCGAAGGAATATTTAATCGAGAGACACCAGGATTTTTGCAGTTAACTTTTTACTTTAAAAATAACTCTATCCATGGAAAATATAAATTTATTTCAGCAGAAAGCGGTCTTTCTATCTGGGAAAATAATAAATTAGGAAAGGGCATAAGGGTAGACTAAGAAACCTTTACTTCTCCCCAGTAATTAAAACCTGCAAACTTTGGAGTGCTCGGAAGATACATAGTTTCTAATTTTGTAATTTTAAAAGATGAATCTTGGATTATTTTAGGGATATCTCTATTTAAATTACAACCTCCAGCTATCTTTTTCCAGTAAGGGTTTAATCTCTGTTGCCATTTCGCTACTTTTTCGTCAGGAGCTAATCCGTGTTCACAAAAAAGCATACTCCCAGAAGGTTTCAAGACTCTCTCAATTTCTTTGATTGAATCTTTTACTTTAGGAATAGTACATAAAGTATAAGTTAAGAGAATTGTATCGATAGAATTTTCTGGAAGAGGAATTTCTTCAGCTCCTCCTATTATAAGATCTACATCTATATCTATATCTCTAGCAACCTTTTTTGCCATAGAATTAAGCTCCTCAGAAGGGTCCAAACCCCAAATTTTATTTATCTGGTCAAGGTCATAAAAAGGTAAGTTAAGTCCTGAACCTATACCTATTTCTAAAACATCTCCTTTCGCAAAGGGGACTATTTTTTTCCTTTGGTATTGCATTGGTTTAGTACCACAAGCACAATTTAAAAAAGTTGGAAGAATATATTTATCGTAAAAACCCATTTCTGATTACCTTATTTAATCTTAATGTAACATAAAAAAACGGCCAGATAACTGGCCGTTTTTTTTAGGTCTGAATTTTTTAGAATTCAGTTTGCCACTCTAGTGCCCAAGTCTTGGGAGGTCCCCAGCCCTGGAATCCACCTGTATTGAACAATTGCAGAGTTTGTTCATGGTATTCTGTGTCCCCAAGGTTCTTTCCAGAGAAAGTAACACTGTGATTATCCCATCTGTATGAAATGCTAACATCAGTTAGGTCATACTCAGGCTCTATCACGCCTGTTCCTCCAACTGCCTTATCAACAATATAAAACTCATCCATTTGTTTATGTGAAATAAATGTTGTTAAGTCACCGTTACCAATTTGAGTTTCATGTAGTAACCCAATTGACCAAGTGCTCTCAGGCGTTCTACCTGTTGGAAGTCCACCAAAGTTAACAGTAACACCTTCTTGTGTACACCAGCCACCATCATCAGCTGTACCATAAACACAATCTGCTCCAATGGGTACTAATGTACCATCTTGAGTTGAATTTGTTACCTCACCATCTTGGTTAGCAAACATTCCCATAACTGAGAACCCATTTCCTAGCTCAAAATTGTACTCTATCTCAAATCCATCCAATTCCGTTTGGTCGTGGTTGTTTATCACTGTATCAGTACCTGGAGGATAACTCACAGAAACAATAGTCTGGAACTGACGTCCTTCTATTGTGGTATCAAAAGCTGCAATGTTAATAGTTGCTCTACCATCTAAAAACTGCATCTTTGCACCAAATTCAGTTTGCTCTACTAATTCTGGTTGATATGTAAATTTCTTTCTTACTCCTCGGATACTGTACCCACCAGACCTGAAACCTTCGGCTCTAGAAAGATAAAGTAAAGTGTCATCATTCAATTGGTAGTCAACACTTAACCTAGATACTGTATCTGACCAATCATCACTTAGTTCTTGGTAAGGAACAGAAGTTCCTCCTGCTTGAAGGTCTAACTGAGTATCAAAGTCTTTTTCTTCTTCAATCCTTCTAGCTCCAACTCCTATTTCAAGTTGATCGCTAATTGCGTAATTGAAATTTATAAAGAATGAAGTTGATTCAGTATCTTGATTGTTTAAAGCATAAGTTGCAGCTAATGGGAAATAACACTTAATAAGTCCCTTAGCTAACCATCCAGGGTTAGGAGTAGAACCTAGAAGTCCACAAGCTACGTTCGCTGGAAGTGCTCCTCCAGCAAAACTTGTTGAATCATCTACCGGGAAGTTAAGAATATTATTAGAAGCTTGCCAGAAGTTTAGCTCATCTTCGTAATAGTACATACCTAATTGGTATTGAAGATTGCCTGATTCACCAGTAAGCCTTAGCTCTTGAGTAAATACATCAAAATTCTGCCTTCTATCAGTGTGAAGCTGCGCAAAACCTATACTTGCATCAGTCAAAGCCATTCCGTCAAAATCTTGCCAAACGGTATCATGAGTATTTTGGTTAGCAATAACGTAAGTTAAGGTACCCAAGCTCATTTCAGAATTGATTGTAAGAGAAGTATTGTCGACAAGATAATTAACAAACTCAGCTGGATCTCTGTCAGCTCTATTAACAAATGGATCAGGACCATCTGATCTTGGATCTTGTGGAGGTATGTCAGAATCGTCTCTGATACTGTCGTATCTTAAATGCATACTGAAAGTATCTGAGGGTTCATATAAAACACCCAAATGTTTACTGTCGTAGCTTATAGCTCCTCTGTCTTCTCCCGTGTATTCGTTATACCAATAACCATCCATTGATTTGTTAGAGTAACCTAGTTTTATTTTTACTGTGTCGCCCTCAAAGTTCTGAATAGCTCTCAATACTCTTTCACCATAATCCCCTATTCTGACATTCAGCTTAGTGCCAAATTCTCCTGTTGGGTCAGATCTTTTTAGATGAATGGTACCAGCAGAAGTATTTTTACCCCACAGCACGCCCTGTGGACCACGGTTAACTTCTATCTGCACTGCGTCAAAGGTATCTATCAACTGCCCTGTATTTGAACCTAAAAATACACCGTCTATAGCTACACCTACTGGAGATGTTTGAGTTTTTTCTGCTCCTCCGTAGTATTGTCCTCGAATAGCAATAGAACCATTACTTGGTCCTGCAGTATTCATACCTATGAAAAGGTTTGGAACTAGAGTATCTAAATCCCTTATAGTTAAAGGTTGTATTCTCTCTAACGCTGTTGTATTAAAGGCTGATACTGCAGAAGGAACCTCCTGTAGGCTTTCCGAAATACGCCTTGTAGTTACGACTAACTCTTCTACCTCATCCTCGTCTGCACCGAAAACAAATCCAGTAAATCCTAGATTTGCAAAAGCGAGAACAATATAGAATGGTAAATACTTAAATTTCATAATTTCTCCCCTAAAATATGTTATGTTCGAATATAAAAAGGACTGGCATTTTAACAAACATCAGCTTCTTAGCAATGATTTATAAGCCTAATAACGGAACCTGATGTTTCATAAAGAAAAAAAATGAATGAAATTTTAAAAAATAAGACTTGTTTAATTACAGGAGCAACAAGTGGAATTGGTAGATCTGCAGCCATAGAATTGAGCAAGATGGGAGCTGAAATATGCTTTATTGCAAGAAATCCAGAAAAAGCAGAAGATCTTAATAAAGAAATATTAAATCTAACTGATAAGGAACCTTACTGCATAATAGCTGACCTTTCTTCATTAGAAGAAATAGAAAGAGCAGCATCTGAGTTTATAAATTCAAAAAAATATCTCCATATACTTTTAAACAATGCTGGCATTGTTAATACTGAGAGGAAAGTTACCGTAGATGGTATTGAAGAAGTTTTTGCTGTAAATCACCTTTCTTATTTTGCTCTCACACTTCGACTTTTAGACAAATTGAAAGCAAGTGCTCCGGCTAGAGTGGTTAATGTTTCCTCTGCTGCACATAAGTTTGTAAAAAAAATTAATTTTGACGATATTAATTCAGAGAATTCTTATCAAACCTTCAGTGTATATGGGCAATCTAAACTGGCAAATATTCTTTTCACCAAAAAACTGGCTGCGCTTTTAAAAGAAAGCAAAATCACTGTTAATTGTCTCCACCCGGGTTGGGTTTCAACGTCTTTAGGGCAACAGAATGATAGAACATTTCTAGCTAGCCTTATGGCCTTTTTTAGCCCTTTACTAGCTAAAAATAGTTTAAAAGGAGCTGAAACCTCTATTTATTTATGTTCCTCTGACAAGGTCTCAAAAATTTCTGGTAAATATTTTGCAGATTGTAAAATTAAAAGTATAAGTGAAGGAGCAAAAGATAAAAAAGATGAGGAAGCGCTTTGGGACTTAAGTTTGCAATTGACTAAACTTAAAGGGATTTCTTTTTAGAGCGTTGAATAAGGGTCTACATCTATTGTCCATCTCACTTTATTTCTCCGAGGGCTTTCTCGTAAATAAAAGTTAATAGCATCTAAAATCTTGTGGAGATTCTTTCGTGTATCTGAAAATAAATTTATTTCCCAACGAAAAACTCCTTGTTTTTTTTCCATAAAGGAAGGAAGTGGTCCTATTTTTTTTATCTTTGCTGTTGGAAATGAACTAGATTCAACCAATTTCCAGATTTCATCTAAAAAATCTCTAGAGATTGAGCTTTTAATAGATTCTGTTTGAATCCTTGCTTGATAACTGTATGGAGGTGAGTTTGCAGCTTTTCTTTCTTCTAATAAGTCTTTTGCAAAAGTTTCATAGTTTCCATCTATTAACCTCTCTATATGGGGGTGTTCTGGGCAGTAGGTTTGGATAATAACCCGTCCTGTTTTTTTTCCTCTTCCTGCTCTGCCAGCTACTTGCGTAATTATTTGGGCAACTTTTTCACTACCCCTGAAATCTGCACTAAAAATTCCTGAGTCTGCATCAACTATTCCAACTAGAGTGACTTCGGGGAAATGATGCCCTTTTGCAATCATTTGCGTTCCCAACAGAATGGCTGACTCTCCTTTTTTTATAGTTTCTAAATAACCAATAAAAGAATCTTTGCCTCTAGTGGAATCGCTATCTATTCTAATAACAGGATAACTTACAAATTCTTTTTTTAAGAAGGATTCAATTCTTTCAGTGCCAAGACCAATGGACTCAAATTTTTTCCCTAAACATGAAGGGCAATTTGTTGGCATAGATTGGGAGGCTTCACAATGATGACAATGTAGTTTAGAAGGATTTCTATGAACAGTCATGTGCGCATCACATCTCTGACAACTTGATACCCAACCACAAAACCTACAAACTAATGAACTAGCATACCCTCTTCGATTTAGAAAAATTAAAACCTGATTATTATTTTTTAGTTCAACATCAATGCCTTTAATAAGCTCATTTGAAAGGCCATCTTTTAGCTCCTTCCCTCTTAAATCAACTGGAAGATATTGAGGGAGTTTTGCAACCCCTGGTCTTTTAGTTAATCTCAAATGAGTATATTTATTATCTAAAGCATTTTTTAAGCTCTCTAAAGAAGGTGTTGCAGAGGCAAGGACAATTGGTATTTTATTAATTTTGGCACGATAAAGAGCTAATTCTCTAGCTGAATATCTAAATCTATCCATTTGTTTAAAAGACTGATCATGTTCTTCATCTACCACAATTATTCCTAAATTACTCATGGGAAGAAAAATACTAGACCTTGTTCCAATGACTACATCTACAAGGCCTTTCTTCATACTTAACCATATATCTAATCTTTCCTTTTCATTTTTTGCTGAATGAAAAGAAGCAACCCTTTGTCCAAAGCGCTTTTTAAATCTTCCTTCTGCCTGAGGAGCTAGACCTATCTCTGGTATTAATATTAGAGCCTGTTTTTTTTCTGCAATAATCTTTTTTATAACTTCTAAATAAACCTCTGTCTTTCCACTACCAGTAATCCCATTAAGTAAAACTACCCCTTCCTTCTTAGTACAAATTTTATTTACTGCCTTCTCTTGTTCTTTAGTAAGTTTATGTTTTCTTTCTTTTTGAAGGTTTAATGGATCGACCTTAGGGTCTAAGGTTTTGATAGTTTTAACAAGAATTTCT
The DNA here is from genome assembly GCA_913045055.1 of uncultured Gammaproteobacteria bacterium. Lineage (GTDB taxonomy): Bacteria > Pseudomonadota > Gammaproteobacteria > Magnimaribacterales > Magnimaribacteraceae > CAJWPI01. The sequence continues at coordinate 42,645 of CAJWPI010000012.1, forward strand.
TTGTTTTCTAGACTTTTTAAAGTTTGGCCTGATATCCCACTCGCAAGAATTATTCTTTGTGGAAGCTCTTTCGACCTACCCCTAAAGAACATTAATGCTTCTTCTTGCTTTGGAGCTCTTCTTAACGCTTTGATATCAATGAATTCACCTTTGTTTGAAAGCTTCCAAAAAGCTTGCTCTTGAAAAGAAGCTTTTTTTCCTTTTCTTAGCGAAGGTGTTAAAAAGTGACTTATTACTTCCCCTAGCGGGTAGTGATAATATCTTGAAGCCCAGTCTGCTAATTCTAATTGTTCATCTAAGATTACAGGTTCGTCATCAAGTATCTCTTTAATGTTTTTTATATCTCTTTCTTTGTTTTCATTAAGTCTTGAGCCCCAAACTACTCCCACTAAATTTCTGTTATTAAAGTCTACAATTACTCTTGTTCCTGCTTTCGGAATTTGTTTAATGTCGTTTGGTAATTTGTAAAAAAAAGTTTTATTAATCGGAATGGGTACTAAAACTTCTATTATTCTATGTGACATATAAATATTTAAGATTTTCTAAAATTATATTAGCATTTGCCTTGCATTTTTTGTCTGTTATAGTGCGCGATCTAATTTTTTAAGACTCTTAATTCATTATGCTTAAAGATATACATCCAGAATATAAAGAGATAAAGGCGACCTGCAGTTGCGGTAATGTAATTACTGTGCAATCTACTTTAAAGGAGGACATTAATCTAGATGTTTGCTCCGCGTGCCACCCTTTTTATACAGGTCAACAAAAATTAGTAGACACAAGTGGTAGGGTTGAGAGATTTGAGAAACGGTTTGGAAAGAAAGAAACAAAAGTAGAAGCTAAGAAAGAAGAAAAGCCTAAGAAAGAAGAAGTAGAAGCTAAGAAAGAAGAAAAGCCTAAGAAA
>CAJWPI010000013.1 GCA_913045055.1 uncultured Gammaproteobacteria bacterium
AGATCTTATGGCAGAGTACTGGTGGACGCGGGTTCAATTCCCGCCGCCTCCACCACAAAGTATTATTATATTTATATGAGTGAACAGGACATACTTATAGCACTAGCCCAAATATCTATTGCTTTGGCGGGATTCTCCGCTGTAGCAGCTACCTTCGGAAAAAAATGGTCTGATACTAAAAGAGAACAACTAACAACTTTATTGGTGCATAGCGGATTCGTATTATTTGCATCTTTGATACCTTTAATCTTTTCTGAATCTGGAGAAACTATTAGGAACCCAGAAAACTATGCTGCCCAATGGGTTATTTTTAGCAGACTCTATGTTTATTTGGGATCGTTTTACCTCATTTATAATATTTACAAGAAAATAAAAATGAAATTAAGTTGGTCTTTATTGAATTACATCTCCTTCATCTCTTTTATTGTAGTTATAGGTTTTCAAATTATTAACATACTGCATGTACAAAGTTCTTATTTATATAACCTAGCCCTAACCACAAATCTAGCTTATGGCTTTATAGCATTTGTTAGCCTAGTGATTCCAAAAACTGAAGAAAATTAATTTCTTTTTAAGGAAGACCTGCTCTGGGGACTTGAACTTCTATAGTTTCTATCCTTGCTGATCGTTCCTCTAAACAATCCTTTTGGTTTGAACTGTTAGCAGTTGAAATAAAGAGTGTGCGACCTTCTTTGCCTCCCAACATACAGGCAAATGCACTTTGAGATAATTCTACTTTATCTAATAAAGCCCCTCCTTCTTCAATTCTAATAACATCATTAGTTGAAGGAGAAGCAACCCAAATTGCTCCATCCGCATCAAGGCAAATCCCATCAGGTAACGGAGAATAACCTTCTTCTATAAGGTTTAGATCAGCCCATACTCTTCTATTGGTCAGAGTAGCGTCTTCTTCGATATCAAAAGCAGTCAATCTTGAAGCAAAAGTTTCTCCAACAATAAGAGTTTTTCCGTCAGGAGATATAACCGTTCCATTTGGAAATAATAGTCCATTAGCTACTTCAGTAGGTTCTTGACCTGGTTTTACTAGGATTAAATTGGTTGCTTGAACATCATCCCCTGACATCAAATCAAATCCAAAATTGCCTATGTATGCATTTCCCATGCTATCAACAACCATATCGTTGCAATGATAAGAAGCCAACTTACTTAAATCTGCAACTTCACTTAATTCTTTGTCAGTAGATAGTTGCATTAATTTTCTGTCATTCATAGAAACAATAAGTAAAGTCCCATCTGGTAACCAACCTAATCCAGATGGTTGATATGGTGTTTCAGTAATAATTTCCATATTACCTTTTAAGTCAACTGCCAAGACTTTATGGGTATAAAAATCAGAAAAATATAATTTGTCGTGATGCCACCTAGGCCCTTCTGTAAATGTTAATCCTTGTACCAAGGTCTCAGTTTTTCTTGTCATAGAATTTTTCTCCTTTGTAATAAATAGATATTTACCAATAAAATAGAATAAAGCAAACTAATAGTAACTAAGGAGAAATATGCATATAGGGGTAGTAATAAGAAATATGGGTGATCTATCTACAAGAGAAATCATGAAAGCTGCTGCTCTAGGAGCTGAAGAAAGAAAATTTGAATCCATATGGGTAGTGGATCATATAGCTATCCCTCCAGATGATTCAGAAGGATCCGGAGGCAGATATGTAGACATTTTAACTACCTTAGCTTGGTTAGCAGGGATTACCTCAACAATAAATTTAGGTAGTGGAGTGCTTATAGCTCCATACAGAAGTTTACTACCTACTGCAAAACAAATAGCAAGTATCCAGGAGCTTTCAAATAATAGGCTTCTTTTAGGTATAGGTCTGGGTTGGATGGAAGCAGAGTTTAAAGCTTTAGGAATCGATAGAAAAGACAGAGGAAAAATTACAGATGAATTCTTAACATTTATGAATAAAGCATTCAATGAAGATGAGATGGAGTTAAATGGTCAAAAATTTTTATTTAAACCTAGACCTACAAAACCTTTACTCTACATTGCCGGATCTAAAGATTACTCGATAAAAAGGGCTGTAAAACACGGGGATGGTTGGATCCCTATAGCAAGAGAACCAGAAGATTTAATAGAGAGTCTAGGTGAATATAAAAAACTTTGTGATTTTACAAGTAAGTCAACTGACAAAATTAGTGTTGTGAGTTGGATAAACCCAAAAGATAAAGCTAGAAGCGCAGAGAAACTTAAAAAATTTAAAAGTATGGGTATAGAAAGACTAATCTGTGGTCTTCAATATAATAACGTTGATGATTACCTAAAACAGCTAGATTTATTGAAATCTCTGAAGATCTAAATAACAATAAAGTAAGATTAATTCACCACTTTGTCTAAAGATTGAATTACCATTTCTGGTGTTATATAACAAAGACAATTTTTAGATTTTCCTTTCAGATGGCCATGAATTGAACATAACTGTTCATCACCCTTCCTAGAAATAACACCTATTTTCTCTGACCAAGGTCTCCAGTTTTCTGACCTGGTAGGCCCAAATAAAGTGACTCCAGGAGTATTAACCGCTGCAGCTATGTGAGATGCCACAGAATCAAGCCCTACAAAAAATTTAGCACCTTCAATTAAGGCAGCTAAATCAAAAAGAGTGGTTTTTCCCCCCAAGTCTATAATCTCACTATTTGATAAATTATTTATAGATTGTAAGTATTCTTTTTCTTCACTATTAGGCCCTGACGTCATAACTACTTTCATACCTAAATTGCTGTAATGATCAGCTAAGAAAGCAAAAGACTCTTGTTTCCACTGCTTAACATTTCTCCTAGATACAGGATGGAGAACGCAGTAATTATCCTTTATCGATTGATCCTTAATAAAACCATTTACCCAGGCTTTTGACTCTTCTGGAATATCTATTCTTAACTCAGAATCTCCATGAACAGTTTTGATTCCTAGGGTTTCTAAAGCACTAAGATTTCTTTCAATAATATGCCTATTTCCTGCTTCAGGAAAAATCTTACTAAAACTATTTATCCAAAAAGACTTTCTTCTCTTTTTATCATCTACAGCAGCTGTTTTATTTACTTTAATACACCTAGATAAAAGAGCTACTCTCCACTGAGTAGTCAAGAATAAACCAAAATCATAGTTGTTCTTTCTTAATCTCCTAATTAAGTTAAACTCCTTAAAAAGTCTCTTAAATAAAGATATTTCAGAAGATTGATGGGCCTCAAAAATATTTTGTATTCGAGAATCGTTTTCAACAATAGTCCCTGTACCTTTATAAACTAACAAGTCAATTGCTGATTCTGGGTAGACTCTTTTAATGCAATTAATGATAGGAATAGTTAAGAGTATATCTCCATGAAATCTTAGGGCACATATTAAAAATCTTTTTCTATTCTTGCTCATCACTATCAACTTGACTACAGTCCTTAAAGAAAGCATTATGCGTGCCTCTGTGAGTAAGACAAGTATATGGCAAATATAAAATCAGCTATAAAAAGAGCAAGGCAGAACAAAAAAAGAAATATTCTAAAAAGTTCTCAAAGATCTGCTGTTAGAACTGCTGTTAAAATAGTAGAAAATGCTATAGAAAAAAAAGATAAGAAAGTAGCTTCTGAAGCCCTCTTAGATGCCAATAAAGTCTTGGATAGGATGGCAGGAAAAAAAGTAATTACTCCTAATAAAGCAGCTAGAACTAAATCTCGATTAAATAAAAAAGTTAAAGTTCTTTAACTTAAGATTAAATTATCTCTATGCACTACTTCCTCTTCAGAGGGATAACCCAACTCTTCTAAAACTTCTTCTGATCTTTTTCCTTTGATTTTTATTAACTCTTCTGAGCTAAAATTTGATAAGCCTCTTGCTACCTCGCTTCCTTTGCTATCTAAACAAATAATTAGAGAACCTCTTTTAATTTCTCCCTGTACCTCTTTTATTCCAACAGGCAGCAGACTGCTTCCTTTAAGAGAAATTGCATTAATAGCTCCCTCATCAAGCACTATTCTTCCTGAAGGAGAACCTTGAGAAGCAATCCATAGTTTTCTTGAAGCTAACTTTCTTTTTTTACTTATTAATGATGTGCCAGCATTTTTTCCTTTGAAAACATCATTTAAAGTATCTTTCTCTCTACCATCTACCACAAAAGCCTCTGCTCCTGAATCAACGGCTAACTTACATGCTCTAATCTTAGTTTTTATCCCCCCTCTTCCTAGAACACCTGATGAACCCTCCATAAGCTTTTTTAGATCAATCTTTTTACTATCAAAATCTATCGAAGGAATTAATTTAGCTAACTTATCTACTTTTGGATCTGATTCACATATGCCCTTTTGATCGGTAAGAATAATAAGTTTATCAGCGCTAACTAATCCTGCTAAAGCACCTGCTAACATATCATTATCACCAAAAGTTATTTCTTCAGTAGCAACACTATCGTTCTCATTAACTATAGGTATAACTCCTAGAACTAATAAGGCTTGTAGACTTCTTCTGGAGTTTAAATATCTTTCTCTGTTGGCGATATCATCGTGACTAACCAAAACTTGAGCTGTTTTTAAATTTAGCTTACTAAATCGACGTTCATAATTATTTATTAAACCTACCTGCCCTACTGCTGCTGTTGCTTGAAGCATGTTTAGAGTAGCTGGTCTTTCTTTTAAATCTAACTCAAACATACCCTTCGCTATGGCACCAGAAGAAACAATAATTACTTCAATATTATTTTTAATCAATTCATGAACTTGGGAAACTAGGTTTTTAATGAATAATTCATTTATTCCCTCTTGTTCACCAGTAACAAGACTACTACCAGCTTTAATTACCCACCTTTCTTTATTATTACTCATGAAGATTTTCCAAAAATTTACCTAAATCTTTTATTAGATAATCTATATCCTTCTTAAGTGTCGCTGAAACAGAATATATTTTCATTGTTTTTGTAAAATGAGTTTCCAATTCTTGTACTATTTCTTCAATAGTCTTGCTGTCTAGTAAATCAATTTTATTCAAAACTAACCAACCCAACCTTTTCGTAAGATTTCTGTCGAAAGCTTCTAATTCATTTGTTAATAACTTAACTTCTTTAATTACTTCTGAAGCATCTTTTTGAAAAATATCTACAACAAGCAAAATTACCTTGGTTCTAGATAAATGCTTTAAAAATTTTAATCCCAAACCCTTTCCTTTAGATGCCCCTGCTATAAGTCCTGGAATATCTGAAATTACAAAACTGGCATAGTTTGGAAGACTTACTACTCCCAAGGTTGGATTTAAGGTTGTAAATTCATAATCAGCAATCTTTGGTGTAGCATTCGACGCAGCATTTACCAAAGAAGACTTCCCTGCATTGGGCTTACCAAGAAGTCCTACATCAGCTAAAACCTTTAATTCCATTCTGAGGGATCTTTCTTGTCCTTCACTACCTTCAGTAATTTTTTTTGGAGAACGGTTTTTTGAACTTTTATACTTTGCATTACCGTTGCCTCCTTTTCCACCAGAAACAATTTCTATCTCATCTAAGTTACCTTTTAAATCAATTATTTCTTCATTAATTAAATTATCATAAATGACTGTTCCACAAGGAACTTCAATAACTAAATCTTCTCCATCAGCACCAGATCTATTTCTACTCTGACCTTTAGAACCACCCTTTGCTGAAAATTTTTCCTTATGTCTAAAATCATACAAAGTATTTAATCCTTCTTTTGCCCTTATAAATATACTGCCCCCTTTACCTCCATCTCCCCCATCTGGTCCTCCTCGGGGTAAATTCTTCTCTCTTCTAAAGCTCATGCATCCATTACCACCCTTACCAGCAGTAACTTCTATGACAACTTCGTCAATGAAATTCATTGATTTACTCTAATACCAGGAGGAGACAACCCTATGAGGGTTCTACATTGACAAATTGACGTAACTTGGGACCTTTTTTTGCAAAAGACACTTTTCCTTCAATTTTTGCGAAAAGTGTATGATCCTTTCCACAACCAACATTCTTTCCGGGGTGAAATTTAGTACCTCTTTGACGTAAAATTATGGCTCCAGCAGATATCTTCTCACCACCAAAAACTTTCACTCCCAATCTTTTAGATTGAGAATCTCTACCATTTCTGCTACTACCGCCTGCTTTTTTATGTGCCATCTGTCTTTTTAGTTAATTTTCTCTATTAAAACTTCAGTTAGAGCCTGCCTATGTCCGATTGTTCTTCTATAGTCTTTCCGTCTTTTCATCTTAAACACTCTCATCTTTTTTCCTCTAAGATGCTTAGTAATTTTAGCAGTTACCTTAACATTTTCCAGAAAAGGAGTTCCTATTTTGGAGTCCTTACCATCATACACCATTAGGACTTTATCAAATTCTATCTTCTCACCCTCTGCCTGGGGTAATGATTCAAGGAGAACAACATCTCCCTCAGAAACTTTGTGTTGTTTCCCGCCGCTTTCGATTACAGCAATCATATAGTACTCCTAAAGTGAGAATGTAAGGGAGCGCACTATACGAAAAACCTAACTTAACCGCAATAAAAAGAATCTAATTTACAGTTAGATTAAAATAGGAACCCATTAATCTCCAAAAAATTATGGAACTACAGTGTATTGCTAAAGAAATAAAAAGTTTAGAAATCAAATTATCTGGTTTCATTACTTCCGAAATTAAATTAGCAACTGAAGTTGCTTCATATTTAATAGATTCCGGGGGTAAACGAATAAGACCAATACTATGCATATTGACTGGTAAGGCCTTAGGTTATGAAAAAGATGATTTAATTACTCTGGCTTGTGCCATTGAGCTGTTACATACGGCTAGTCTAATTCATGATGATGTTGTAGATAACAGTGAGATTAGAAGAGGAAAAAAGAGTATTCATAAGAAATGGGATAATGCCCATAGCGTTCTAGTTGGAGATTTTGTTTATTCTAAAGCCTTCCAGTTGATGGCTTTAATAGGAAATAAAGAAGTAATTACATCCTTGTCTAACTCAACTAACAGAATATCTGAAGGAGAAATACTTCAATTAACTATGGTAGAAAAGGAAATAAACCAAAAAGAATATTTTGAAATTATTGGAAGAAAAACTGCTGAGCTCTTTAAAGCCTCTGTTAAATGCGCTGCATTATTAAGTGAAGCATCAGATAATCAACTTAAATCTATATCTCAATTTGGTTTCTCCTTAGGTATAGCCTTTCAATTAAAAGATGATTTATTAGATTACTTTGGTCATCAATCTGAGACTGGGAAAAAGTTAGGAAAAGACTTCGAAGAGGGTAAATTAACTCTTCCTCTAATAAAAACTTTAGAGTTAAGTTCTGAAAAAGATGCTAAATTCATTAGAACTTCCCTGAAGGAGAAAAAAATTGAGAATTTTGAGGAAGTAAGGTCTATTATGGAAAACTCAGGGGCTATAGAGGAGATAAAAAATGAAATTAATAAATATTCTTTATCTTGCTTGTCTGGACTTAAGATTTTATCTACTTCTCCCTACCAAGAAACTCTCAAAGAAATAGTTATTGATCTTGATAAAAGAAAAGTCTAAAAAAGGTAATATAATTTTATTGTATTATGTTGTTTCAAAAAGAATGTTATGAATTTTAAACAGAAAGATAATTATAAATTTGAAGATTTAATATCTTGTGGAGAAGGTCTTTTATTTGGTGAGTTAAATGGAAGATTGCCCACACCCAATATGCTCATGTTTGACAGGATAAATTTAATAACAGAAATAGGTGGAAAGTTTGATAGGGGTGAGATTATTGCTGAATTAGATATAAATTCAGACTTATGGTTTTTCGATTGTCATTTTAAAGAAGATCCAGTTATGCCAGGGTGTCTAGGATTGGATGCAATGTGGCAGTTACTAGGATTCTTTTTATGTTGGTTAGGTAATCCTGGAAAAGGAAGAGCACTTGGAGTAAAAGAGGTTAAGTTTGCAGGACAAGTTTTACCTTCTTCAAAAAAGGTAACCTATAAGATAAATATAAAAAGAGTACTAAAGCAAAAACTGATAGTAGGCATAGCTGACGGTATCATGCTAGTGGATGGGAAGAAAATCTACTCTGCTAAAGGTCTTAGAGTAGGCTTATTTGAAGATACATCATATTTTTAGAAAGAAGAGAACTAATGCGTAGAGTTGTAGTTACTGGTATGGGTGTAATATCAAGTATTGGTAATAATATTAAAGAAGTAACAAACTCCTTACAAACCCTTAAGTCTGGAATAAGCTTAAATGAGATAAATAAAGAAATGGGCTTGAGAAGTCACATATCGGGGAATATAAAAAAATTAGAACTTGATAAATTGATAGATAGAAAAATTTACAGGTTTATGGGAGATGCTGCTGCATATGCTTATTTAAGTTCACTAGAAGCCATAGAAAATTCTGGATTAGCAAAAGAGGAAATCTCTAATATACGAACAGGTTTAATAATGGGTTCTGGTGGAGCTTCCTCTAAGGATCAAATAGATTCAGCTGATCTTCTTAGGTCAAAAGGAGTAAAAAGATTAGGACCATACAGAGTAACTAGGGCTATGGGCAGCACAGTTTCTGCTTGTCTATCAACTGCTCTAAAAATAAAGGGAATAAATTATTCATTATCTTCAGCATGCTCTACAAGTGCTCATTGTATTGGAACAGGTATGGAACAAATTCAATTGGGTAAACAAGATGTAATGATAGTTGGAGGGGCAGAAGCCGAACATTGGGGCATGACAAGTCTTTTTGATGCAATGGGCGCTTTATCTACAAAATATAATGCTACCCCTGAAAAGGCTTCTAGAGCTTTTGACAATGATAGGGACGGTTTTGTTATAGCAGCTGGAGGAGGATCACTAATTTTAGAGGAATTAGAACATGCCAAAAAAAGAGATGCTTTTATTTATGCTGAATTAACAGGATACGGAGCTACTTCAGATGGTGAGGATATGGTAAGTCCATCTGGAGAGGGAGCTTACAGATGTATGGAAATGGCTTGGAATATGATTGGAAAAAAAGATATAGATTATATAAATGTTCATGGTACTAGTACTCCTGCTGGAGATATAATTGAGCTTAAATCAATAAAAAAACTTTTTGTTGATCCCATACCTTTAATTAGCTCTACTAAATCTCTTACAGGACATTCTTTAGGAGCGGCTGGTGTTCATGAATCTATCTTTTCAATAATCATGTTAAATGGAGGTTTTGTAACTCAATCAGTTAATATTGATAATTTAGATGAATCGGCTAAAGGATTTCCTATTCTGAATGAAAACAAAGAAATTAAACTTAATACTGTTTTGAGCAATAGTTTTGGGTTCGGTGGAACTAATGCAACTCTAATTTTTGAAAAAGTTAATTAAAAGGGAATTTCGTCATCATCAATACTGCTGTCTTCTATTTCTGGTAAAGATTTTTCACTTTCGACCTGGGAATCATTAGTTTTGAGTGATTCTGTTGTATTTTTACTATCTAAAAACTGTAATTCTCTTGCAACAATTTCTGTTGTATAGCGTGTTTGTCCTTCCTGTTCCCACTTTCTTGTTCTAAGTTGGCCTTCAACATAAACTTTAGAACCCTTATTAAGATACTCTCCTGCTATTTCAGCTAACCTTCTCCATAATACAACCCTGTGCCACTCGGTTCTCTCTTGATCCTGACCTGTATCTTTATCTTTCCAAGAATCTGATGTAGCTAAACTAAGAGTTGTGACTGCATCACCACCCGCGGTGTACTTAACTTCTGGATCTTGACCAAGATTACCTACTAAAATAACTTTATTAATACCACTTCTAGCCATAATTTTCTTTCTTAATTAAATTAATCTATCCTCTTCTAAAGGATTATAATCAGTTTTTTAGATATATGGTGTATAAGATTAATTAATATTATCAAAGATGAAATATATTAAAGTCAGGGGAGCAAGACAACATAATCTAAAAAACATTGATGTTGACCTTCCAAGAGATAAACTTGTTGTAATTACTGGTCTCTCAGGTTCAGGTAAATCTTCTTTAGCTTTTGATACTTTGTATGCAGAAGGACAAAGGAGATATGTTGAATCTCTTTCTTCCTACGCAAGACAATTTCTATCAATGATGGAAAAGCCAGATGTAGATCACATTGAAGGTCTTTCTCCAGCTATATCCATCGAGCAAAAATCTACTTCTCACAATCCAAGATCTACAGTAGGAACAGTAACAGAAGTCTATGATTATCTAAGATTATTGTTTGCCAGAGCAGGGACACCAAAATGTCCTACTCATAGCATCTCACTTGAAGGACAAACAGTAGTTCAAATTTGTGATCAAATTCTAAAATTTCCTAAATCTTCAAAATTATTAATTCTTGCACCACTTATAACAGATAAAAAAGGTGAACATCTGCACACCATTGAGGAACTAAGGTCTCAAGGTTATGTAAGAGTTAGGATAGATGGAATAGTAGTAGATCTAGATGACACTCCCCAGTTAGAAAAAAACAAGAAACACACTATCCAAGCTGTTATAGATCGAATTCAAATACCCACTAAGAAAGGAGATGAGGATTTCAGAATTAGACTTTCAGAGTCAGTAGAAAACGCTTTGATGTTAGGAGAGGGGATATTAAAAGTAGTTAATCTGGGATCAAAATTAACTGAAATAACCTTTTCTTCAAAAATGGCTTGTCCAGAATGTGGTTATAGTATCCATGAACTAGAACCTAGACTTTTCACATTTAATAATCCTTCGGGTGCCTGTCCTGATTGCGAAGGGCTCGGTGTCAAACCCTATGTGAATCAAAACAAACTTATACACGAACCTTCTGCATCATTAAATGAAGGAGCGATTACAGGATGGGATATAACTAAGAAATATCATTTCCATCTGATTAGATGCCTCTCTAGACAATACCATTTTTCCCTCGATGAACCTTTCTCAAAACTTTCAGATAATATAAGAGAAATAATACTTTTTGGCTCTAAATCAGAAGTTGTAGATTTTAGTTGGAAAACAAAAAAAGGAAGATTAGTTGAAAGATTTTTTCCTTTTGAAGGTGTTATTAATAATATAGACAGAAGATATAAAGAAACTGACTCAGGATATATACGCGAAGAATTATCTAAACTGATTAGTCTTGAAAATTGTCAATCATGTGGTGGAACTAGAATTAAAGAAGAAGCCAGAAATGTCTTTATAGATTCAAAAACTTTACCTGAAATTACAAGTTTAACCATATCAGATGCACGAAATTTTTTTAAAGAACTAAATCTTTCAGGAACCAAGAAAGAAATTGCTGAAAGAATAGTAAAGGAAATTAAAGAAAGACTTCAATTTTTGATTGACGTAGGATTAGACTATCTTTCACTAGATAGAAGCGCTGAATCGTTAAGCGGGGGAGAATCGCAAAGAATAAGACTGGCAAGTCAGATAGGTGCTGGACTAGTTGGAGTTACTTACATACTCGATGAACCTTCCATAGGATTGCACCAAAGGGATAATAAAAAATTATTAAGAACACTATCAAAATTGAGAGATCTAGGAAATTCAGTAATTGTTGTAGAGCATGATAAAGAAACCATGGATTTTGCTGACCATATTGTAGATATAGGACCAGGAGCAGGTGTTCATGGAGGTAAAGTATGCGCGCAAGGTAAGTTCTCTGAAATAATTAAATCAACTACTTCTATTACTGGACAATATCTTTCAGGAAAAAGGGATATACCTATTCCAGTTGAAAGGGTGAAAAAAAATTCAAATAAATTAATAAAACTTGAAGGAGCAAATGGCCATAATCTAAAAAATATAGATTTAAACCTTCCTGTTGGATTGTTTACATGTGTAACAGGAGTATCGGGTTCTGGTAAATCAACTTTAATTAATCAAACTCTTTTGCCAGCGATCTCTAACGATTTAAAATTATCTTCAAGAAAAGATGTAAAATCTTTTGTAAATATCTCCGGTGCAAACAATCTTGAAAAAATAATTGAGATTAGTCAAAGTCCTATAGGTAGAACTCCTAGATCAAACCCTGCAACTTATACAGGACTTTTTACCCCTATAAGAGAGCTTTTTGGAAATACACAAGAGGCAAGATCAAGGGGATATAAAATTGGAAGATTTAGCTTCAACGTTAAAGGAGGAAGGTGTGAATCTTGTCAGGGAGATGGGGTTATAAAAGTTGAAATGCATTTTCTTCCTGATATCTATGTTAAGTGTGATGCGTGCGACGGAAAAAGATATAACAGAGAGACCTTAGATATAAGATATAAAGGTAAAAACATCTTTGAAGTATTAGAAATGACTGTTGAAGATGCGCTTGATTTTTTTAGTGCTATCCCAAACATCAAAAGAAAATTAATTACTCTTCAAGAGGTTGGTTTAGGCTATATAAAACTAGGCCAACAAGCAACCACACTTTCAGGTGGAGAAGCCCAAAGAGTAAAGCTAGCCAAGGAATTATCCAAAGTTTCAACTGGTCATACCCTGTATATCTTAGACGAACCTACAACAGGACTACATTTTCATGATGTTCAGCTCTTACTTAGGGTTCTTTTTAAGCTTAGAGATAATAATAACTCTATTGTAGTGATCGAACACAATATGGAGGTGATTAAATGTTCTGATTGGATTATAGACCTTGGTCCTGAGGGTGGATCAGGAGGAGGAGAGATTATTGCAGAAGGAACACCTGAAGACTTAACAAAAAATAAAATTTCTTTTACCGGTCACCATCTTAGTGAAGTTTTAAACTTCAAGAACAAAACAAAGAAAAAAAGAATCTCTAAGCGTTAATTTCTTTAGCTTCTTTTTTATCTTCAACATCCTTAGTGGGTTCTACCTTATCAACAAACTCAACTTGGGCAATAGGAGCTTTGTCTCCTGGTCGATAACCCCTCTTAATAATCCGCAAATAACCGCCAGGTCTTTCTTTATAACGTGGACCAAGTTCTAAAAATAGTTTCGCTACAGCTGTCTTATTTCCCAATCTAGAATAAGCAGTCCTTTGATTACTGACATTATTTTGTTTAGCTAGAGTTACTAACGGTTCAAGAAAAGTTCTTATTTCTTTAGCCTTTGCAAGAGTAGTTTTAACTGATTCGTGTTGAATTATTGATACAGCTAAATTTCTTTTGAGAGCTTTCCTATGAGAACTATCTCTATTAAGTTTTCTGCCTGATTTTCTATGCCTCATCTTTTATTCAGTTTCTGTAGTTTCTGGTGGCCAATGCTCTAACACTAACCCTAAAGATAAACCTCTTGAAGCCAAAACTTCTTTTATTTCATTAAGAGATTTTTTTCCTAAATTAGGCGTTCTTAATAGGTCTGATTCTCTCTTGGTTACTAAATCTCCAATAAATTGAACATTTTCTGCTTTCAAGCAATTAGCTGAACGCACTGTTAACTCTAGTTCATCAACAGGTCTTAGCATTACCGGATCTATTGTTACTTCTTGTTTCTCTTCAATTACTTCTTCTAATCTACCTAATTCTGCAAAAGCTGATAACTGGTGCTGAAGAATAGTAGCAGAGATTTTAACTATCTCTTCTGCTTCTATAGTGCCATCAGTATCAATATCTAGAATTAGTTTATCTAAGTCAGTCCTTTGCTCTACCCTAGCATTCTCTACTGAGTAAGAAACTCTTTTAACTGGAGAATAAGAAGCATCTAACCTAAGTAGTCCTATCTCTTTGTCTTCTTCTGTTGATTTAACTAAATGGAAACCTCTTCCTCGAGTTACTTTCATCGACATTTCTAAAGAACCCTCATCATTCAAAGTGGCTATGAGATGATCCTTGTTAACTATCTCTACTCCGGTTGGCAGGTCTATGTCTCCCGCAGTAACTTTACCTTTTCCTTTTTTCTTTAAATTTAATTCTACCTCTTCTGATTCTAGAATCGTTACTGGCAATTCTTTTAAATTTAGCAATATATCCATTACATCTTCCTGAACACCCTCTATAGAACTATATTCATGAAGAGCACCTACAATCTTAACCTCTGTTATTGCTGTACCTGGCATAGAAGAAAGAATAATTCTTCTCAATGCATTGCCCAAAGTATGACCAAAACCTTGTTCTAAAGGTTCAAGCTCAATTCTTGATCTAGTTGGGCTTACTTCCTCAACTACTATCTCTACTGGAGTTAGGAAATCTTTTATAATGTCATAGTTATCTGTCATATTTTTTCCTCTTAGGTTTATTTTGAATAAAGTTCTATAATTAAATTCTCATTGATGTCAGAGTCTAATTGATCTCTTTCTGGTATAGATTTATATGTCCCTAAAAACTTTGAAGAATCTAGTTCTAACCAGTCACAATCTTCTCTGTTCGCTAGATTGTCCAAAGCAAATCTAACTCTATCTTGCTGTTTCCCTTTTTCAGATAAAGAAACAATATCTCCTACAGAGAGTTGATAGCTAGGAATGTTAACAAGAGAATCGTTCACATTTACAGCCTTATGACTAACTAACTGCCTAGCTTCTGCTCTTGTAGAAGCAAATCCAAGTCTATAAACGACATTATCTAGTCTTCCTTCTAATAGCTGAAGAAGTCTATTCCCAGTGACTTCCTTGCTTTTTGCAGCTTTCTTGTAATATTGTTTAAATTGTTTTTCCATTATTCCATATATTCTTCTAACCTTTTGCTTTTCTCTTAGCTGAATTCCAAAATCAGAAATTCTACCTCTCCTACGACCATGTTGGCCGGGTATAGTCTCAGATCTACATTTATCTTCGTATGATCTAACACCACTTTTTAAAAGAAGGTCTCTTCCTTCTCTTCTTGATAATTTACATTTTGGTCCTATGTATCTAGCCATTTTTAAACTCTTCTCCTTTTAGGCGGTCTACAGCCATTATGTGGGATGGGGGTTACATCTGTTATCTGAGTAATCCTTATTCCTCTAGCGTTTAGTGCTCTTATAGCAGATTCCCTTCCTGAACCAGGACCTCTAACTCTAACCTCTAAACTTTCTATACCATTTCCCTTTATTTGATCTGCA
The DNA here is from genome assembly GCA_913045055.1 of uncultured Gammaproteobacteria bacterium. Lineage (GTDB taxonomy): Bacteria > Pseudomonadota > Gammaproteobacteria > Magnimaribacterales > Magnimaribacteraceae > CAJWPI01. The sequence goes on from CAJWPI010000013.1 coordinate 14,940, forward strand.
ACAACTTCTGCAGCTCTTTGAGCAGCAAAGGGAGTACTTTTCCTAGAACCTCGAAACCCTTGCCCTCCAGCACTAGACCAAGCAATAGCATTACCTTGTTTATCGGTAATATTTATCAGTGTATTATTAAAAGAAGCATGTATATGGGCTATCCCCTCACTTACCTTCTTTTTTATCTTCTTATTTGCCATTTTTTTACCTTCTTATGGGTTTCTTAGGACCTTTTCTAGTTCTTGCATTAGTCTTTGTTCTTTGTCCGTTAACAGGAAGATGCCTTCTGTGTCTAATGCCTCTATTAGTACCTAAATCCATTAATCTCTTTATATTTGTTGCAACCTCTCTTCTAAGATCGCCTTCAACAACAAATTTTGTTACTTCAGCTCTTAAACTATCTAGCTCAGACTCACTCAATTCTGATATCTTCGTTGATCCTGATATTCCTGATTTCTTACAAATGGTAAGCGCTCTGGTTTTTCCAATTCCATATATATAAGTAAGAGCTATCTCTGTGTGTTTATTATCTGGAATATTTATACCTGCAACACGAGCCATTATCTCCTCCTACCCTTGTCTTTGTTTGTGTCTAGGTTCAGTTTCACATATAACATATAACCTCCCTTTCCGTTTTACTAATTTGCAATCCCTACAGATTTTTTTTACTGATGCTCTTACCTTCATTTATCTTTACCTTCCGCTTAATGGATTATTGCTATAGCCTTTTAAATTTGCTTTTTTTAGTAAAGATTCATATTGTCGAGACATCAGATGTGACTGGACCTGTGCCATAAAATCCATTATTACCACTACTGCTATTAGCAAGGAAGTTCCTCCTAAATAAAAAGGGACATTAGCGGAAACAATTAAAAATTGAGGCATTAAGCAAACAAGAATTAAATACCCTGACCCCCATACGGTTAGTTTTGTCATTACTCCATCAATATAATCAGCAGTTTGTTCTCCAGGTCTAATACCAGGCATATAAGCACCTGATCTTCTAAGATTCTCTGAAATATCCTTTGAATCAAATTGAAGGGCTGTATAAAAGAAACAGAAGAAAGCTATCAATACTGAAAAAAGTATGACATATAAAGGTTGTCCTGGTCCTAATGCTAGAGCTATCTCTTGTAACCATTCTGATCCTTGGCCTTGGCCTTGACCAAACCAAGTAGAAACTGAAGCTGGAAATAGTAGTATGCTACTAGCAAATATAGCTGGTATTACTCCAGCTTGATTAATTTTCAGAGGTAGATATGAAGATTGACCTTGAACCATCTTTCTTCCTTGTTGTCTTCGAGCATAATTAACAGTTATTCTTCTCTGTCCTCTTTCGATCCAAACTATAAATGCAATAGCCACTATTGCTACTAAAGCAACTGATAATAACATCAACAGATTGATGTCCCCTTGCCTAGCCCCTTCAAAGGCCTGACCAATAGCTCTTGGTAAACCAGCTACTATGCTTGAAAAAATTATAATAGATATTCCATTCCCGATACCCCTTTCAGTAACTAGCTCTCCTAACCACATTAAAAATACTGTTCCTGTAACTAAAGATGTAACAGCTAAAATTTGGAATAAGACTCCAGGTTCTAGCGCTAACCCTTGATTTTGTAATCCTAATGCTAAACCGCTAGCTTGAATGAAAGCCAGTAAAACGGTTCCATAACGAACATAAGAAGTTCTTAACCTTCTTCCTGCTTCGCCTTCCTCTCTAAACTTTTTCTTAATTGACGGAGTAGTTCCCTCTAATAGACTCATAATTATTGAGGAAGTTATATAAGGCATTATATTTAAGGCCATAATACTCATCCTTTCTAATGCTCCACCAGAAAACATGTTGAATAAATCAAGTAATGTCCCTTGATTCTGAGAGACTAGACTTGACAGTCTTTCAGGGTCTATTCCAGGAACAGGAATGTGGGTACCTATTCTATAAACTATGACTGCGAAAAGAACGAACCTTAACCTCCTCCATAATTCTGAAAGGCCTTTATTCTGAGATAAGTTGTTTTGGTTTAAAGACATATTAATCTTCTACCGAGCCTCCAGATTTTTCAATTAAAGCCCTCACAGATGATGAAACTGCTATGCCTTTAAGAGCTATTTTTGTGCATTCTTCAGTATCACGAAAAACTTTTACTTTTTTGATAGATTTATTTATCAGTTTAGTCTCATAAAGAGCATTCATATCTATTTTTTCTTTCTTAATAGAAAGTAGTGCACTTAAGCGTAGACTCTTGTGTTTTTTACTTGATCTAGATGAAAAACCATATTTAGGTACCCTCTTCTGTAAAGGCATTTGTCCACCTTCAAAGCCAGCTCTAACCTTTCCCCCTGATCTAGATTTCATTCCCTTGTGACCTCTTCCACTAGTCTTACCTGACCCACTTCCCGGCCCCCTGCCAAGTCTCTTCTTATTCTTCACTCTAGGTCCGTTAGGTTTAATATTATTAAGTCTCATGAATTATTCTTTATTTACTAATTATCTCTACTAGATGATCAACTTTATTAATCATGCCTCTGTTCTCTATAGAATCAGCTACTTCAACTTCTTGCCCTCTTTTAAATAAACCTAAACCCTTAGCGCTTTTCCTTTGATTGGGTTTAGACCCTATCAAGCTTCTAACTAATTTAATTTTTAAAGTTTTCTTAGCCATTATTATTTTTTTCCTAATCTCGCAGCAACTGTTTGAGGGGACTCCATTTCTCTAAGAGCTTTAAGAGTTGCTTGGACAACATTAACAGGAGTAGTAGATCCATAACATTTCGCTAATACATCTTGAATTCCAGTTAACTCAAGAACTGCTCTCATAGCTCCTCCAGCTATAATGCCTGTTCCGGGGGCTGCTGGCTTCATAAAAACTACAGAAGCTCCGAACTTACATTTAATAGGATACTGAAGAGTCCTGCCTTTTAGTTCAATCTGAAACATATTTCTTCGTGCATGGTCGAGAGCTTTTTGAATTGCAACTGGTACTTCCCTTGCTTTTCCTCTTCCAAAACCTATCTTTCCATTCCCATCTCCTACTACTGAAACAGCAGTGAAACCAAAAATTCTTCCACCCTTAACTACTTTTGCTACTCTATTCACATGTACTAGTTTCTCTTCCAAAACTTCGGAAGATAAATTTTCGTTTAAAACGGTATCCTGCATAATTCCCTTTCTATTAGAATGTTAAACCAGATTTTCTAGCAGATTCAGCTAAAGCCTTTACTCTGCCATGATATTTGTAGCCTGATCGATCAAAGGCTACCTCTTTTATTCCCTTTTCTATAGCCCTCTCTGCTATCAGTTCTCCTACTTTTGAGGCAGATTCTATATTCCCGGTATTCCCTTTTCTTAAAGAAGGTTCATTGCTTGAAGCGGAAGCTAAAATCTTTGATCCTAAAGAATCCATTACTTGGGCATAAATATGAGTATTTGATCTAAATATAGTCATCCTATGAAGACTGCTTAAAGCTATTCTCGAACGAGTCTTTCTAGACCTTCTAGTTCTTCTTTCTCTCTTTATAACCATAATTAAGCCTTTTTAGATTCCTTTCTCTTAATTCTTTCATCAGCATACTTTACTCCTTTACCTTTATAAGGCTCTGGAGGTCGTAATTTCCTTATTTCTGCAGCTACTTGACCGATAAGTTGTTTGTCTATGGATTTCAAAGTTATTTCAGTTTGACTCGGTAAATCTGCGCTAACTCCATCTGGCAACTCATAAACTACTTGGTGGGAATACCCTAAACTTAATTCTAATTTACTACCTTCTAACTTTGCTCTATACCCAACTCCGTTTATCTCTAATTTCTTCTCATAACCCTGATCAACACCTTGAATAATGTTAGAAGTTAGAGCTCTAATTGTTCCAGTGATAGCTGAGTTCTCAGAGAGACCCTTTTCTGGTTTAAAAGCTATAGAGTTTTCATCTTGTAAAATTTCTACTGAACTTGGAATCTTTAGAGATAAATCTCCAAGTTTACCTTTAACATTAAGAACATGTGAGTCTACTGAAGCAGTAATTCCTTCTGGTAAATTTATTGGTTGAAGATAAGTTTTAGCCATTTCTTTTCCTAAAAAACAGAACAAATTAATTCCCCACCTATTCCGATCTCCTTTGCCTTTTTATCAGTCATTAATCCTTGGCTGGTGGATACAATAATTGTGCCTAGTCCTCCCTTAATTGAAGGTATTTCTGCTGAAGCTCTATACTCTCTTAGGCCTGGTCTACTAATTCTTTTAAATTCTTTTATAACAGGCTTTCCTTCATAATATTTTAATAAAATTGTGAGTAAAGGTTTCTTATCTTCAGAAACTTTATATGAATCAATATAACCTTCTTCTTGAAGAACTTTAGCAATTGCTACTTTTTTTGTTGAACAAGGAACAGTTAGGTCTTTTTTAAACCTAGTTTGAGCATTACTTATGCTTGAAAGAAGGTCTGCTATGGGGTCTTGAATTGACATATTAATAATTACCAACTTGATTTGACTAAGCCAGGGATATCTCCCTTCATAGCCAACTCTCGAATTTTATTTCTTCCTAAACCAAATTTTCTGTAAACAGCTCTAGGCCTGCCAGTTATACTGCATCTCCTTTGCAATCTTACTGGACTTGCATTCCTAGGTAGCTTTTGAAGTTTAATCTGAGCTTCTAATCTATCTTCATCTGAAGTATTAGGATTTCTTATTATTTCTTTAAGCTTTGTACGTTTTTCAGAGAAGCGTAGAACGGTTCTCTGTCTTTTTTCTTCTCTTGCTTTCATTGATGCCTTTGCCATAATTTCACCTATTTATCTTTGAAAGGAAAAAGCATTGCTCTTAGCAATATTTCTCCTTCTTTATCATTCTTTGCTGATGTTGTAATAGTAATATCCATTCCTCTTATTTTATCTACTTTATCGTAGTCGATTTCAGGAAAAATAATATGTTCTTTAATACCAATCGAGAAATTTCCTCTGCCATCAAAAGATTTTGCATCAAGCCCTCTAAAATCTCTCTCCCGAGGTATTGCTATTCCTAACAATCTTTGAAGAAAATCATACATTCTATCCCCTCTAAGAGTGGCTTTACATCCAATAGGCATACCATCTCTTATTTTAAAATTAGCTACTGACTTCCTAACCTTGGTAATAAGAGGCTTTTGTCCGCTTATCAAAGCTAAATCTTCTGAAGCCCTTTCCAAAAGTTTCTTATCCACTAACACCTCTCCTATTCCCATATTCAAGGTAACTTTAACTATTTTGGGAACAGACATATGAGATGTAAGGTTTAAAGATTCTTTAAGATCTTTAACTACAATATTCTTATAATGTTCTTTTAGAGGTATCATTTATTTAATTTCTTTTCCTGAAGATTTAAAAATTCTAACCTTTGATCCATCTTCTTGTACCTTTATCGCTACACGATCTGGTTTCTTAGTTGAAGGGTTGTATATAGCAATATTGGAAATATTTATAGGGGATTCTTTTTCTACTATTCCCCCCTCTATGCCAGCTTGAGGGTTAGGTTTAGTATGCCTTTTAACTATTTTTACTCCTGAAACAAAACATTTCTTTTCTGAAATCATCTTAGTAAGAGTTCCAGTTTTGCCTTTATCCTTTCCAGAAATCACGAATACTTGATCACCTGTTTTTAATTTATTCATAACTTCTTATAAGACCTCAGGTGCCAGAGAAATTATTCTCATAAATGCTTCACTTCTTAACTCACGAGATACTGGACCGAAAACTCTAGTGCCTATAGGTTGCTTCTGTGCATTAATTAAAACAGCAGCATTTTCATCAAAACTTATAGAAGACCCATCAGCTCTTCTTAGCTTATTCTTTGAGCGTACTATTACAGCATCTAATACTTCGCCTTTTTTAACCCTGCCTGTTGGTATTGCTTCCTTTACAGTAACTTTGATAATATCCCCAACAGTAGCATATCTTTTCTTAGACCCACCCAAGACCTTAATGCACATTAATTTTCTGGCTCCACTATTGTCAGCTACATCCAAATATGTCTGTTCTTGAATCATGATCTACATAAAACCTATTAATTTAACTGTTATTAACTTCAACCAAACTCCAAGATTTGGTCTTTGATATTTTCTTACATTCCTCCACGATAACTGAGTCTCCTTCTTTACACTTATTCCCTTCATCATGAACTTGGAGTCGAGTTGAACGTTTTATTATTTTTCTATAGAGAGGATGTTTCACCTTTCTCTCTATAAGAACTGTAATAGTCTTATCTCTAGAAGCACTTACTACAAGACCTGTTTCGCGTTTATTTAATTTTGCTTTCATCGGTACCTTCTAAATCATTCTCTCTTTCTAGAGTTTTGAGTTTTGCTATAGATCTTCTTAAATCTTTTATTTTATGGGTTTCCTTCAATTGTCCTGAAGAGAGTTTAAACTTTAATTCCATAAGTTCTTTTTGATACTTTTCCTGTTCTTCAATAAGATTTGTTTTGCCCTCTCTCAATTTTTCTAAAAACTTATTATCAGCCATTAAATTAATCTCTTTTTATGAAGGTTGTTTGAAAAGGTATCTTAGAAGCAGCTAAAGAAAAAGCTTCTCGAGCTAAACTCTCTTCTGCTCCCTCCATTTCATAAAGTATTTTTCCTGGCTTAATAGTACTTACCCATAGCTCTACATTCCCTTTTCCTTTTCCCTGTCTTACTTCTAAGGGTTTTTTGGTAATAGGTTTATCAGGAAAAACTCTTATCCAAATTTTTGCTCCTCTTTTTACTTTCCTTGTCATAGCTCTTCTTGCTGCTTCTATCTGTCTAGAAGTTAATTGACCTCTAGTAAGAGCTTTTAGACCAAAGGTACCAAAGTTTAAAGAACTTCCCCGATAAGCTATTCCCTTATTCCTTCCCTTCTGTTGTTTTCTGTATTTTGTTCTCTTAGGTTGAAACATATTTATACCTTTTCTTTATTATCTAAAGGTTGTTGTTTTAGTATCTCTCCTTTAAAGATCCACACCTTGACTCCGATGATTCCATAGGTAGTTTTTGCCTCTGCTAACCCAAAGTCCACATCTGCTCTTAAGGTATGGAGAGGAACCCTTCCTTCTTTGTGCCATTCAGCTCTAGCAATATCAGCACCCCCTAGTCTTCCAGCAACCCTAATCTTTACGCCTACTGCTCCCTGGCGCATAGAATTTTGTACTGCTCTTTTCATTGCTCTTCTAAACATAACTCTTCTTTCTAATTGTTGGGCTACACTTTCAGCAAGTAATTTTGCGTCTAAATCAGGTTTCCTTATTTCCTTGATGCTTAAAGTTACTGGAATACCCATTCTTTTATTAATTTCATTCCTCATAAGTTCTATATCTTCTCCCTTTTTTCCAATAACTATTCCTGGTCTTGAGGTATGAATAAAGATTCTGGCATTATCAGCAGTTCTTTCTATTTCTACTTTGCTTACTGAGGCATGGGAAAGTTTTGAAAGTAAGAATTCCCTTATTTCTATATCATTAAGCAGATTTTTTGTGTATTGAGACTTCTCTGCATACCAATTTGAAGAATGCTGTTTGGTAATTCCCAATCTAAATCCAATAGGATGTACTTTTTGCCCCATATTAATTCTCTTCTGTTAGTGTTAGGTTGATATTACAACTTCGTTTAAAGAATCTATCCGCTCGTCCTCTGGCTCTAGGCTTGATCCTTTTCATAGTGAAGCTTTTATCTACTGAAATTGTAGAAATAATTAAGGTATTGGGATCTAGCCCTGAATTGTGTTGAGCATTAGCAATTGCTGATTTTAATAATTTCTTTACTATGTAAGCTGATTTTTGCTTATCAAATACCAATATATCGATTGCCTCATTCACATGCTTACCTCTAATCTGATTAGCTATTAGTCTAGCTTTCTGATCAGAAACTCTAGCTCCTTTTAGTCTTGCACTTACCTTAGTCATGAAAAATTAATCTGTTTTAGTTTTTCTATCTCCAGAATGGGCCCTGAAGGTTCTTGTTAATACAAATTCTCCCAATTTATGCCCGACCATATCTTCCTGAATAAATATAGGAACATGCTGTCTTCCATTATGAACAGCTATATTTAGTCCTACCATTGTGGGAGTAATAAGTGATCTTCTAGACCAAGTCTTAATAGGCTTTTTGTCTTTAGTCTGAATAGCAACATCTACCTTCTTTTTCAGATGTAGATCCATAAATGGTCCCTTTTTTAGTGATCTAGGCATTTTTTGTTTCTCTTCTAAGCATTTTTTCTACGTATAATCATCTTGTCGCTAGGTCTTTTTTTTCTAGTACGATAGCCTTTAGTTGAAACACCCCATGGAGTAACTGGATGCCTTCCTCCCGATGTTTTTCCCTCGCCTCCACCATGAGGATGATCAACAGGGTTCATAGCTACTCCTCTAACTGTAGGTCTAATACCTCTCCATCTATTAGCTCCTGCTTTACCTATTGATTGTAAGGAATGTTCAAAATTAGATACTGCTCCCACAGTAGCTCTGCAGTCTGAAAGTACTCTTCTTACCTCTCCACTTCTTAACCTCAATGTAGTATATCTCCCCTCAATTGCTAAGATTTGTGCTGATGTACCTGCACTTCTTACCATTTGAGCCCCTTTTCCAGGAAAGCCTTCTATACAGTGAACTACGGTCCCCAAAGGCATATTTTTAAGGGAAAGGGCATTTCCTGCACGAATTGGAGCTTTAGTACCAGATTCAATTAAATCCCCTGGTTTTAAATCTTGAGGAGCAATTATATATCTTCTCTCTCCGTCTTGATAAAGAATTAATGCTATATGAGCTGATCTATTAGGATCATATTCTATTCTTTCTACTTTTCCTTTTATCTCATCCTTATTGCGCTTGAAATCAATTACTCTATAGTGCTTTTTATGACCCCCACCTCTATGTCTTGTAGTAATTCGGCCTTTATTATTTCTCCCCGATCTTTGAATCTTTTTCTCTAAAAGAGGAGCATAGCCATCACCTTTATGCAAATCTTCCCTGGAAACCCATGATCTCGTTCTTCTTCCAGGTGAAGTGGGTTTTGCTTTTTTTATCTTAGAAGCCATTTTTTATTCAGTTCCCATATCTATTGATTGACCCTCTGCAAGACTAATATATGCCTTTTTCCAATCAGATTTTCTTCTTAACCCATAACGAGATCTTTTAACCTTACCTTTATTAATTACTACAGTTACATCTGTAACATTTACAGAAAAAAGTTTTTCGACTGCTTTTTTAATCTGCTTTTTACTAGCATCCTTTGATACTTTAAAAGCATATTGATTAGTGCTTTCCATCAAGAAAGAAACTTTTTCAGTAAAGTAGGGGCTTTTAATTACTTTGTAGATATCTTGCATTATAAAAACCTTTCTTCTAGAGATGGAACTGTTTCAGAAGTAATAACAACCTTTTCAGCATTTACTAGTGCACTAGGATTTAAGGAGCTTAATGTCTCCACTTTAAGATTACTAAAGTTTCTAGTAGCTAAGTTAAGAGCTTCATCTTTCTTAGAAACAACAAAAACTGCATTGGAAATTCCCAGATCACTTAAGATTGTTTTAATTTGAGAAGATTTAGGAGGACTGTCGATCTGCAGATCATCTAGAGCAAGAATCCTGTCTTCTTTAGCTAACCTTGACCATATAGATCTCATAGCAGCTCTATACATCTTCTTGTTGATTTTCTTATTTGTTCTTTTTGTGTATTCTTTTGCAAAAGTGACACCCCCTCCTCTCCAAAGAGGACTTCTAATGGTACCTGCTCTTGCTCTACCAGTTCCTTTTTGTTTCCAGGGCTTCCTTCCTCCTCCACGAACTCTAGACCTATTTTTTTGTTCTTTTGTTCTCTGATGGCTATTGAAGATATAAGTAGTTATTAATTGATGCACTAGATCTTCATTGAAAGGTTGAGAGAAAACCTTGTCTGAAAGAGTTAGTTTAGAACCCTTAGAGCCATTTTGTTTGAGGGCTTGAATTTCCATTTTACTTCTTTAAGGATGGCTTTATAACTACAGTTGAACCAGTCGATCCTGGTATAGAACCTTTGATTAAGAGAATATTTTTCTTTGCATCCATAGACATAACTTTTAGGTTCTGGGTTGTTTTCCTTTGATGACCCATATGTCCAGACATTTTTTTTCCTTTCCATACTCTTCCAGGTGTCTGGCACTGACCAATGGATCCTGGAGCTCTGTGTGATAATGAGTTCCCGTGTGTAGCATCTTGCATGCTAAAGTTCCATCTTTTAACTGTTCCAGCAAAACCTTTACCCTTTGATATTCCGGAAACGTCCACATATTCATTATTTTCAAATTTATCTAAACCAATTGAATTCCCTACTTCTAATTCCTTTATTTCTTCTTCTGAAGTCCTAAACTCCCAAAGACCTTCTCCAGGTGCGGTTGAAGATTTCTTATAATGTCCTAACAAAGGTTTACTTAAATGTTTATCACTTTTTTTTCCAGTAGTAACTTGAATAGAAGAATATCCTTCATTATCTTTGGTCTTGATTTGGGTTATGGTGTTAGGTTCAATACTTACTACAGTCACAGCAACACCTTTTCCTTCCTCTGTAAAGAATCTTGTCATTCCTTGTTTTTTTCCTATTAAACCTATACTCATTTTTTTATTCATTTTCATCGAGACTAATTTGAACCAATACTCCTGCAGACAGTTCAAGTTTGGTTAGTGCATCTAAAGTTTTTTCTGAAGGCTCAAGTATATCTAGGGTTCTTTTGTGTGTTTTTATTTCGTATTGATCTCTTGCATCTTTATCTTTATGGGGAGATATCAAAATAGTAGTTTTATGTTTCTTTACAGGCATTGGAATAGGGCCTTTAACTCTTGCTCCTGTCCTCTTAACAGTTTCAACAATCTCTTTTGCAGATACATCAAGAAGCCTATGATCAAAGGCTTTCAACCTAATTCTAATACTCTGTTTCTGCACAATTTTCCCTCTAATACCAAGTTCAACAACAATAAAACCAATGTCCTAGAAATCTAGAACAGGAATATCCTTTAAAATACGCCCTTTTTAGCGAAATCTAGCGATCTAAAGCCCCACGAACAAAAAAGTTCGCAAATTCTAGTTTTGTGGCATGCAAGTGTCAACTAGAAATCTCTAAAAACTGCTTTTTATAAGGGAATTTAAGAAAAAATAAATTACTCGTTTTTACTTATAACTGCATCAGCAACATTGGGAGGAACTTCAGAATATTTAAGAGGTTCCATTGTAAAAGTAGCTCTTCCTTGAGTAGCAGAGCGAAGATCTGTTGCATAACCGAACATTTCTGCTAGAGGTACCTCTCCAGAAATAACCTTTCCTGAAGGGCCATCTTCCATTGCTCCTACAACTCCCCTTCTCCTATTTAGATCTCCTACTACATCTCCCATGTAGTCTTCAGGTGTAACCACTTCTAAAGACATGATAGGTTCTAATAAAACTGGGTTTGCTTTTAAAGCCCCTTCTTTAAAAGCCATAGAGCCAGCAACTTTGAAGGCTATTTCACTAGAATCTACATCATGAAAAGAACCGTCATATAAAGTTACCTTTACATCTACTAGGGGGTAACCAGCTATAACCCCGGCCTCCATTTGTTCTTGGCAGCCTTTGTCAACCGCTGGAATAAATTCTTTAGGAATAGCTCCACCTACAATTTTGTTTTCAAACTCGTAATTTTCCTCTTCGGAATCAACAAGGGGTTCCATCCTAATAAATACATGACCATATTGACCCCTTCCTCCTGATTGCCTTACAAATTTAGCCTCCTGTTCAATTTTTTTCTTTATGGTTTCTCTATAAGCAACTTGAGGTTTCCCCATATTTGCTTCAACGCTAAACTCTCTCTTCATCCTATCAACTAAAACATCTAGGTGTAGTTCACCCATCCCTGAAATTATGGTTTGACCAGACTCTTCATCAGTTCTCATTTTAAATGAGGGGTCTTCCTGAGCTAACCTTCCTAAAGCTATGCCCATCTTTTCTTGATCTTCTTTGGTTTTAGGTTCGACTGCTACAGATATTACAGGTTCAGGGAAGTTCATTTCTTCTAAAACTATTTGATTTTTCTCATCGCATAAAGTTTCGCCTGTTACAGCCTGTTTAAGGCCAATTACAGCACAAATGTCTCCTGCTCTTACTTCATCAATTTCTTTTCTATTATTCGAATGCATTTGTAGCATTCTTCCTATTCGCTCTTTTTTTCCCTTCATAGGTAAATAAACTGAGTCTCCAGAATTTAAAGTTCCTGAATATACTCTTACAAAAGTTAGAGAACCAACATAAGGGTCTGTTGCAATTTTGAATGCTAAGCCAGAAAAAGGCTCTGAATCATCAGCTTTTCTGGAACCTTCTGTTCCTTTGTCATCAAGTACCCCAGTTACTGGTTTAACCTGATTTGGCGCTGGTAAAAAGTCTATTACTGCATCCAACATTGTTTGTACTCCTTTATTCTTAAAGGCTGAACCACATAAAGTTACAACAATTTCTGATTCAAGAGTTCTTTGTCTTAATCCAGACTTAATATCCTGTTCAGAAAGATCGCCAGTTTCTAGATACTTATCCATTAGAGTTTCATTTGCTTCTGCAGCCGATTCAAGCATATTTTCACGCCACTCTTTAGCTAAAGTTACTAAATCTTCTGGAATATCTTCTAAAGAAAAAGTTGTTCCAAGATCTTCTTCTTTCCAAAATACTGCTTTCATCTTAATGAGATCAATTACACCTTTAAAATCTTCTTCAGACCCTATAGGCAATTGAATTGGAACAGGACTTGCACCTAATCTATTTTTTATTTGATCTACAACTCTTAAAAAGTCTGCTCCTGCTCGATCCATTTTATTAATAAATGCTAACCTGGGAACTTGATATCGATTAGCTTGTCTCCATACAGTTTCAGACTGTGGCTCAACTCCCGAACTACCACAAAATACTACGATAGCTCCATCTAACACACGTAGTGATCTTTCTACTTCTATAGTAAAGTCAACGTGACCTGGTGTATCAATTATATTTATTCTGTGTTGTGGATATTGTTTTGCTGTACCTTCCCAAAAACATGTAGTAGCAGCTGAAGTAATTGTTATGCCTCGTTCTTGTTCTTGTTCCATCCAGTCCATAACTGCAGCTCCATCATGAACCTCTCCTATTTTATGTGAAATGCCTGTGTAAAATAAAACACGTTCTGTTGTTGTTGTCTTTCCTGCATCAACATGTGCACAGATTCCTATATTTCTATACAGTTCTAGTGGAGTATTTCTAGACATAAGAGATTAATAAAATTTAGTTAAAATCTAAAATGGGAGAAAGCTCTATTTGCTTCAGCCATCCGGTGAGTATCTTCTTTCTTTTTAACAGCCTCTCCCTTTCCTTCAAAAGCATCCATTAATTCATATGCTAATCTTAAGGTCATGGTTTTTTCAGATCTTCCTCTCGCGCTTTTTACAAGCCATCTCATCGCAAGTGCTTGTCTCCTAGACGGTCTTACTTCTAGAGGTACTTGGTAGGTTGCTCCGCCTACCCTTCTAGACTTCACTTCAACCATAGGACCTACTGTTTCTAAAGCTTTTTCAAAAACCTCTACAGGTTCTTCTGATCGTTTATTAGAAATCTCTTTAAAAGCACCATACAAAATATTCTCAGCAACAGATTTTTTTCCATTTTTCATTATCTGGTTCATAAACTTTGCTACCTTTAAGTTTCCATATTTTGGGTCAGGTAAAATCTTTCTTGTTGGTGCTGCTTTTCTTCTAGACATTTTTTATTTCGACTTTTTAGTTCCGTATTTAGATCTTCTCTGCTTCCTATCATCAACTCCAGCTGTATCTAATGTCCCTCTTACTGTGTGATATCTTACACCCGGTAAGTCTTTTACCCTTCCACCTCTTAAGAGTACAACAGAGTGTTCCTGTAGGTTATGTCCTTCTCCGCCTATATATGAAATAACTTCAAAACCTGATGTTAATCTAACTTTACAAACTTTTCTTAGAGCTGAATTTGGCTTCTTAGGCGTAGTTGTATATACCCTCGTACAAACTCCTCTTTTTTGAGGTGACCCCTTTAAAGCAGGCACATCCGTCTTGCTCTTCTTCTTCTTTCTCGGTTTTCTAACTAATTGATTAACTGAAGACATAAATATATTAAATTCTAAAAGTCGCGCATTTTAAAGATGGGGTCTTTTAGAGTCAATGAATTACTCAACATCACTTTCTTGGCTTAGAGCTTCGCTAAGCGCCTCTTCCAAGTCAACAGGTTCTAGACCTTCTAATTCCTCAACCTCATCTAAAGATCTAGATAACCCTGATCCTGCAGGAATTAGTCTACCAACAACAACATTCTCTTTTAAACCGCGTAAGTAATCTACTCTTCCAGTAGTAGCAGCTTCTGTGAGAACTCTGGTTGTTTCTTGGAAAGAGGCTGCCGAGATAAATGATTCAGTTGCTAGAGAGGCTTTTGTTATCCCAAGCAAGATCCTTTTGTACTTAATCTGATCCTTTTTTGCTTCCTTTAACTTTATATTTTCTTCTCTAATTAATGAATATTCTGCTTGCTCACCAAGTATAAAATTAGACTCTCCGGGATCTGTTATTTCAACTTTTCTTAACATTTGTCTTAAAATAACTTCGATATGCTTATCATCTATAGTTACTCCTTGTAGCCTATAAACTTCTTGTATTCCATTTACAATGTATTCCGTAAGACTTTCTAGGCTTCTTAATTCTAATATGTCATGCGGACTTAATGGGCCATCTGAAACAATATCTCCTCTTACAACTTTTTCTCCTGCAAAAACATTTATATGTCTGGTCTTAGGTATAAGAGTAGCAAAAACATTCTCCTTTTCATCAGTAATAACAAGCCTTTCTTTGCCTTTCGTAGGTTTTCCCCAGGAAACTACTCCTGAAGCTCCAGCTAGTACTGCAGATTCTTTAGGTTTTCTGGCTTCAAATAAATCAGCTACCCTAGGCAACCCTCCTGTTATATCTTTTGTTCTCGCTGATTCTTGAGAAACCCTTGCTATAACAGACCCTTGATCTATTTCTTGACCTTCAGCTAATTGTTCAATGAAAGCATTTCCAGGAAGAACATAGTGTGCTGGTGCGTCAGAATCTGGAATTCTTTTATCTTTTCCTTTTCCATCAATTATATGGATAGCTGGTCTTTTTAATTGTGCTTCCCCTTTTGATCTTTCAGTTAAATCTATAATCTCTATGTTTGAAAGGCCAGTCATGCTATCTGTTTTGAGTCTTGCACTAACTCCATCTTCTATATCTACGAATCTTACCTTCCCAGAAACTTCAGCAATAATAGGTCTAGTTAGAGGATCCCATTTAGCTAAAATATCACCAGGTTTAACTTTAGAACCACTTGAGAAATTTATTACGGTTCCATAAGGAACTTTATGGTTTTGTATAATCCTACCTTTCTCATCAAGGACTTTAATTTCTGAAACCTGTGAAAGAGCAATGAAAGTTTTATCCTTTCTTTTAATAATTCTAGTTTCATATTCAATTGTACCTTCAAAACTAGCTTCCACTTTATCTTCTACAGCTGTACCAGAAGCAGCTCCTCCAATATGGAAAGTTCTCATTGTGAGCTGAGTTCCTGGTTCTCCAATTGATTGTGCTGCCACAATTCCTACAGCTTCGCCTAAATTAGATTTGTGCCCTCTTCCTAAATCTCTACCATAACAAGTTGAGCAAAGACCATGGATTGTTTCACAATGTATAGGAGATCTAACTTTAATTTCATAAATACCCTCTTCATCTATTGCAACTACATTGTCTTCATCTATTAAACCACCTGATTTAACTAAGACTGTCTTTCCATCACTTGAAACTACTTTTTCAGCTACAGTTCTTCCCAGTATCCTATCACCTAACTTAACTAAGACCTCGCCTCCTTCAATGACCGGTCTCATAATAACTCCATTCTTAGTACCACAATCCTCTTCACTTATAACTAAGTCTTGAGCTACATCAACTAATCTTCTTGTTAAATATCCAGAGTTTGCAGTTTTTAGAGCGGTATCGGCTAAACCTTTTCTAGCCCCATGGGTAGATATAAAGTACTGCTGCGGGGTTAATCCTTCTCTAAAGTTAGCAGTGATAGGGGTTTCAATAATTGAACCATCAGGTTTTGCCATAAGACCTCTCATGCCTGCTAATTGTCTTATCTGTGCTGGAGATCCTCTAGCTCCAGAGTCAGCATACATAAATACTGAGTTAAAAGAATCAGTTATTTTCTTTTTACCTTCTGCATCTTCAACTTCTTCTGTAGATATATTATCCATCATCGACTTAGCAATTAATTCATTTGCTCTCGACCAAATGTCTATAGCTTTATTATATTTTTCGCCTTTTGTAACTAGACCTGAAGAGAACTGTGCTTCTATATCTTTAACTTCCTTTTCTGCATCTTTTACTATTTGGTCTTTATTCTGAGGAATAACAAAGTCATCTACGCATATGGAAGCTCCTGATCTAGTTGAAAACTCATAACCGATATACATTAACCTGTCAGCAAAAATTACTGTACTCTTTAATCCAGACTTTCTATAACAAAAATCAATAAGGCTAGAAATCTTTTTACTATCTAATGTTTGGTTAACAAAATGGAAAGGCATTCCTTCAGGTAAAAGATCATACAACAAGGCTCTACCTAATGTGGTTTCAATTATCTCTGTTTTTTCTTCAGGTAATTTATTGGGTCTGAGTCTAACTTTAATCTTTGCATGAAGATCAATCGTTTTGTTATAAAAAGCTCTGTGAGCTTCTTCTTGAGATGATAATACAGATCCTTCACCTTTTGCGTTAATTCTCTCTCTTGTCATATAGTAAATACCTAAAACTACATCCTGAGAAGGGTCAATTATTGGTTTTCCATTAGCTGGAGATAGGATATTGTTTGACGCCATCATCAAAGCTCTACATTCAATTTGGGCTTCAAGTGTTAAAGGAACATGAACAGCCATCTGATCTCCATCAAAATCTGCGTTGTAAGCTTTGCAAACTAACGGATGTAGTTGAATTGCTTTACCCTCCACTAGAACAGGTTCAAAGGCTTGTATGCCTAACCTATGAAG
This sequence comes from uncultured Gammaproteobacteria bacterium, assembly GCA_913045055.1. Classification (GTDB taxonomy): domain Bacteria; phylum Pseudomonadota; class Gammaproteobacteria; order Magnimaribacterales; family Magnimaribacteraceae; genus CAJWPI01. Next base: position 31,985 of record CAJWPI010000013.1, read on the forward strand.
AGTAGGGGCTCTGTTGAGTAATACTGGATGTTCTCTAATAACATCATCGAGAATATCCCAAACTTCAGGATCCTCTCTCTCAACCATCTTTTTAGCTAGCTTAATTGTATTAACTAGTTCTAACTGTTGTAATTTACCAAATACAAAAGGTTTAAAGAGTTCTAGAGCCATTTTTTTTGGTAAACCACATTGATGAAGTTTTAGTGTGGGTCCAACAACAATGACCGATCTACCTGAATAATCTACTCTTTTCCCTAATAAATTTTGCCTAAAACGACCTTGCTTCCCTTTAATCATATCTGCAAGAGACTTCAAAGGCCTTTTATTAGATCCCGTTACTGCTCTTCCTCTTCTTCCATTATCAAGTAAAGCGTCAACAGACTCCTGGAGCATTCTTTTTTCATTCCTAGTAATAATGTCAGGTGCATTTAGATCAAGTAGTCTTTTTAATCTATTGTTTCTATTTATAACTCTTCGATAAAGGTCGTTAAGGTCAGAAGTTGCAAATCTTCCTCCTTCTAGAGGAACAAGAGGTCTTAAATCTGGAGGAAGAACAGGGAGAACATCTAGAATCATCCACTCTGGTTTATTATTAGACTCTTTGAGAGATCTCAACAGTTTCAACCTTTTAGTAAATTTTTTGATCTTTGCTTCAGATTTAGTTTGAGGAATAGCTTCTTGAATCTCGAGTATTTCCTGATCTAAATCTAAGTCCTCGAGCAATTGCCTAACTGCTTCTGCTCCCATGCCTGCTTGAAATTCATCACCCCACTCTTCCAAAGCTTCATAGTATTCTTCATCTGATAGAAGTTGACCTTTTTCTAGATCAGTCATTCCGGGGTCCATAACAATAAAAGATTCAAAATATAAGACTCTTTCTAAGTCTCTAAGAGTTAGATCTAAACATAAAGCAATTCTTGAAGGTAAAGATTTTAAGAACCAAATATGAGCAACAGGAGCTGCCAATTCTATATGCCCCATGCGATCTCTTCTAACCTTAGACAGAGTTACTTCTACGCCACACTTCTCACAAACAACTCCTCTATGCTTCATACGTTTATATTTTCCACAAATACATTCGTAGTCTTTTACTGGTCCGAATATCTTTGCACAGAAAAGGCCATCTCTTTCAGGTTTAAAAGTCCGGTAATTGATTGTCTCTGGTTTTTTTACTTCTCCATATGACCAAGACCTAATTTGTTGGGGAGAAGCTAATCCAGCTTTAATACTGTTGTAATCTGGAGTTCCACCTTGGGTCTTTAATAAATCTACAAGATCTTTCAAGTTAATCTCCTATTCTTCTAAAGATTCAAGATCCATATCTATTCCTAAAGATCTTATTTCTTTTGTTAATACATTAAATGATTCTGGTACACCAGCATCCATCTCAAAGTTTCCATCTACTACATTCTTGTAAACTCTAGTCCTTCCAGAAACATCATCTGACTTGACAGTAAGCATTTCCTGCAAAGTATAAGCCGCTCCATAAGCCTCTAAAGCCCAAACTTCCATCTCACCAAACCTTTGTCCACCAAACTGCGCTTTTCCTCCTAGAGGTTGCTGAGTAACTAGACTATAACTTCCTGTTGACCTTGCATGCATTTTGTCTTCAATAAGGTGGTTAAGCTTAAGAATGTACATGTAACCCACAGTAACAGGTCTATCAAATTTTTCTCCAGTCCTTCCATCGTAAAGATCTGTTTGGCCGTTAACAGGCAATTCTGCTAAGTCTAGCATTTCTTTCACTTCTGATTCTTTAGCTCCATCGAAAACAGGAGTTGCCATCGGAACTCCTCCTCTTAAGTTATTTGCAAGCTCCAAGATTTCTTCATTGTTTAAAGATTTTAAAGATTGAGTTCCACCGTTTTTTTCATAAATTTCTGATAAAAAAGGTCTAAGAGAATTATTAGCTCCTTCATCTATTAAAGAACCTATTTTCTTACCTAACTCTCTTGATGCCCATCCTAGATGAGCTTCTAAAACTTGACCAACATTCATTCTAGATGGAACGCCTAATGGATTAAGCACTATATCAACTGGCTCACCATTCTTATCAAATGGCATATCTTCTTTAGGCATAATTACCGATATAACACCTTTATTCCCATGTCTTCCAGCTAACTTATCTCCAGGTTGAATTCTTCTCTTAATTGCAAGATAAACTTTTACTATTTTCTGTACACCTGGTGCTAAATCATCTCCTGAAGTAACTTTATTTTTTCTAGTTTCAAATTTTTCTTTAAGGCTTGACTTGTTTTCCTCTAGATTTTTTTGAAGCTCTACTACTTGCTTGTTAACATTCTCATTTGCAACTTTAATTTTATAAAGTTGTTCCTTATCAATTTCTTCCAGGTCAGTGATTTTAATTATTGAGTCTTTCTTAAGTCCCTTTCCTGCTTTAACTTTCTTGCCTATCAAAAGATTTGATAATCTGGAAAAAGCTGCTTCTTCAAGTATTTTTAATTCATCATCTATGTCTTTTTTTACTTCGCTTAATTGAGACTTTTCGATCATCTTCGCACGTTCATCTTTCTCAAGACCTTCTCTAGTGAAAACATGTACATCTATGATTGTTCCATCACCCCCAGAGGGAACCCTTAGTGAACTGTCTTTAACATCTGAAGCTTTTTCTCCAAAAATTGCTCTAAGTAATTTCTCTTCTGGACTAAGCTGTGTTTCTCCTTTAGGTGTAACTTTCCCTACTAATATTTCTCCTGCTTTAACTTCTGCCCCTAGATGTACTATTCCAAATTCATCTAGCTTTGATAAAGCTGCATCACCTACATTCGGTATATCAGCAGTAATTTCTTCTGCTCCTAATTTCGTATCTCTTGCTATACAGGTTAATTCTTGAATATGAACGCTAGTAAACTTATCTTCACTTACTAAAGAGTCAGAGATAAGAATTGAGTCTTCGAAATTATATCCATGCCATGGCATAAAGGCTATGCGTACATTCTGTCCTAAGGCTAATTCTCCTAAGTTTACAGAGGGCCCGTCTGCTAGAACATCATTCTTACTTATTATATCGCCTTCTTTTACTATTGGTTTTTGGTTAATACAAGTATTTTGATTAGATCTTGTATATTTAACTAAATTATAAATATCAACACCTGAATCATTAGAAGAACTCTCCTTTTCATTAACTCTGACAACAATCCTGCCAGCATCAACAGTTTCCACTACACCTCCCCTGATAGCAGCAACGCTAGCACCAGAATCTCTAGCTACCAATCTTTCCATTCCTGTTCCCACTAGAGGGGTCTCTGTCCTTAAAGTAGGAACAGCTTGTCTTTGCATGTTTGACCCCATTAAAGCTCTATTAGCATCGTCGTGTTCAAGAAAAGGGATAAGTGAAGCTGCAACGGAAAAAACTTGTTGTGGGGAAACATCCATGAAATCAACCCTATCAGGTGCCATTAATGAAAATTCATTCTTATAGCGAACTGGTACTAATTCTTCAGTAAAGCTGTTTTTCTCATCCAGTAAAGCGCTTGCTTGAGCTATTACATAGTCACTTTCTTCAATAGCAGAAAGATAAGAAAATTCATTTAAGACTTTTCCTTCTGATGCTTTTCTAAAAGGCGTTTCCAAGAAACCATATTCATTTGTTCTAGCAAATGCTGCTAAAGAATTAATCAAACCAATGTTTGGTCCTTCTGGTGTCTCTATAGGGCATATTCTTCCGTAATGAGTAGGATGAACATCCCTTACTTCAAACCCTGCTCTTTCTCTTGTTAATCCTCCTGGGCCTAAAGCAGACACTCTTCTCTTGTGAGTAACCTCAGATAAAGGGTTATTCTGATCCATAAATTGAGAAAGCTGGCTGGAACCAAAAAATTCTTTTATGGAGGCAGATACTGGCTTAGCATTTATTAAGTCTTGTGGACCCAAGTCATCTGCTTCAGCAGTAGAAAGTCTTTCTCTCACTGCTCTTTCAACTCTTACTAAACCAATACGATATTGATTCGAAACCATTTCTCCCACTGATCTAATTCTTCTATTTCCTAAATGATCTATGTCATCAACCTGTCCCCTTCCGTTTCTTATGGCCACTAAAGTCCTTAGAGTATCTAGAATATCTTCGTGTTCTAATATAGAGCTTCCATCAATCTCTTCTTTTCCTAATCTTTTATTGAATTTCATTCTCCCAACTGAAGAGAAATCATATCTTTCGGGATTAAAAAATAGATTATGAAAAAGATTTAATGCTGCATCCTTGGTAGGTGGCTCACCAGGTCGCATCATTCTGTAGATTTCAACAAGAGCTTCGATCTGATTTGTTGTCGAATCACTTCTTAAAGTATCTGAAATATAAGGGCCCGACTCAATATCATTAATATAAAGAGTTTCTATCTCTTTAAGTTTTAAATCTCTAATAATTTCTAGATTTTCTTCATCAATTACAGTATTTGCTTTTAGACATATTTCACCTGTATTTTTATCTACTATATTGCTTGCAATAACTCTACCTATCATTGCCTGCTCTGGAAATTCTAAAGATTTAATTTTAGAACTTTCTATCTTTCTAATATGCCTTAAACTTATCCTTTCACCTTTTTTTACCAATTTTTCACCTCTAGAATTAATCTCTATAGGTGAAACTGTTCCTATAAGTCTTCTAGGAACAAGAGGAGACAGTTGAAATTTGTTATCTTTTGTAATTTTAAAGAAATCCTTCTCATAAAATTTTTCTAAGATCTCATCACTACTATATTCAAGTGCTTTTAAAAGAATAGTGGCAAATAGTTTTCTTCTTCTATCGATCCTTACATATACCAAATCTTTAGCATCAAACTCAAAGTCAAGCCAAGAACCCCTGTATGGAATAACTCTAGCACCATATAACACTTTCCCAGATGGATGACTTTTACCTTTATCATGGTCGAAGAAAAGACCTGGAGACCTATGGAGCTGAGAAACTACTACTCTTTCGGTCCCATTAATTACAAAAGTTCCATGATCAGTCATAAGAGGAATGGTCCCCATGTATACCCATTCAGACTTACCAGTTTTCAATTTTCCTGAATCTTTATCTATGAAAAATAAAGCACACTCTATATGCAGGGAAATCTCATAAGTTATTCCTTTAAGCTTACATTCTCTTTCATCAAAAACAGGATTTCCTAATTTATAGCCTAGGTATTCCATTCTAGCCAATCCATTGTGGCTCTCTATAGGGAAAATGGATTTTAGAACCTTCTCTAACCCTTCTTCTAACCTTTTGTCTTTATCAGTAAACCTTTGTAAGAACTTATCATAGGAATCAAGTTGGGTTATTAGAAGGTTAGGAAGATCCATCACACTAGAAATTTTCTCAAAGCTCCTTCTTATTCTTTTCTTTTCAGTGTATGAAAGAGTCATATATTCCCCTCAATTTATATAGTTATTAATTTATATTGTTAATTTTTATAGTTATAAATTACTTTAGTTCTACTTTAGCACCAGCTTCTTCTAGCATCTTAGCGTGTTCTTCGGCTTCAGCTTTAGCAACTCCCTCTTTAAGCGTTGAAGGAGCCTCATCGACTAATGCTTTTGCATCCTTAAGACCTAATCCGGTTATCGTTCTAACAGCTTTGATTACGTCAACTTTTTTCTCTCCTACTTCAGACAGATGTAAGTCAACGGTAGCAGCTACATCATCGCCTGTATTATCGGATTCTTCTGAGTTCGGTGCAGCAGCAACTGCAGCTACAGGTGCAGCAGCAGAAACTCCGAATTTCTCTTCCATTGCAGAAATTAAATCTACAATATCCATTACAGACATTTCAGATATAGCTTCTAAAATTTCTTCTTTTTTTAATGCCATTTTTTTCTCCAGTAAAATTTAAAAAAATAAGTTATGCCTCTTCCTTCTGCCTCTTCACTGATTCAAGAGTTCTTACTAGTTTTGAAGGTACTTGAGAAAGTAAAGAGGCAAATTTATTTAATGGTGCATTTATTACCCTAGCTAATTGACTTATAGCTTGATCCCTCGAGGGTAAATTAGCAATTTCTGCTAATCTAGAAAGATCTAAAAGAGAATCTCCTAAAGAGAGTCCTTTGACTTTAAAACTAGAATTAACTTTTTTGAAATCATTTACTAACTTCATTGCACTAGTAGGATCATTCAAAGAAAAAGCTAGAATTGTAGGACCTACCAATAATTCATCTAAGCAAGAGAATTTGGTTTCCATTAAAGCTTTTCTAGCTAAAGTATTTCTTATCACTTTTAAATAAACCTCAGACTCTCTAGCATCCTTCCGTAACTTAGTAATCTCAGATACAGATGTGCCATGATAATCTGCTGCAACTACAGACACAGCTGAAGTTGCAATTTCATTTAGCTCTTTTACAGCTAATTTTTTTTCATCAATGCGCAGTGGCATTTCTTATGCTCCCATTACCAACTTTTTAATAATCGGTGATGTTGCTGGATATGGAACTAAATATATAGTTCTTATCCATCTACGTAGGCTGTAATTTTTAAGTAGAAGAATAAACCCTACACCTACGATCTTCGACAGATGCTTTTTTTTAGCACCATATTGAAGAAACTTTTTTCCTATAAAGAAATTCATTTAATACCTCAAAGAAGAAAGATCAATTTCTAGTCCAGCTCCCATGGTGGATGAAAGAAATACTTTCTTAATAAAAACTCCCTTAGATGAAGGGGGTTTATTGCGTTTTAAATCTTCTAATAAAGCCTCTAAATTATCTTTAATCTTCGTTGAATCAAAAGATAGATCTCCTATTCTTCCGTGAACAATCCCTCCTTTATCAGCTCTGTATCGTATTTGACCAGCTTTTGCATTTTCAACAGCTTTACTAATATCTTTTGTAACAGTTCCTGTCTTTGGATTAGGCATAATTCCTTTAGGACCTAAAATTTTTCCTAGAGGACTTACTATCTTCATTGTGTCTGGAGTGGCAATTATTACATCAAAATCTTCTTGATTTTCTTTTAGTTTTTTTACTAAATCATCCATACCTACTGCATCCGCACCAGCTTCTTTAGCGTCTTTTGCTAGATCCCCTTCTACAAAAACTGCTACCTTGCATGACTTACCAGAACCTGAAGGAAGTGAAGTGGCTCCCCTTACATTCTGATCAGACTTTTCAGGGTCTATTCCTAATTTAATTGAAACATCTAAAGATTCCTCAAACTTTGCTTTTGGTGAGTTATTGAATATATCCATTGCTTCAGAAATTTTATATCTCTTCTTTTCTACTGAATCTATATATTCTTGTCTTTTAGATTTATTATTCATTATCCTTCTACTGTTATTCCAGCACTTCTTGCACTACCTTCTAGTGTCCTCACTGCTGCATCCATATCAGCAGCTGTTAAATCTGGATCTTTTTTCTTAGCTATCTCTTCTAGTTGCGCTCTGGTAACTGTTCCCACTTTTAGGCTATTCGGAGTTCCACTTCCTTTTGGAACACCTGCTGCTTTCTTAATTAAAATTGAGGCCGGTGTTGTTTTAATTACAAAATCAAACGATTTATCTTGATAGACACTTATAACTACCGGAACAGGAACACCTTGTTCTGATTCTTTGGTTCTAGCATTAAAAGCATTGCAAAAATCCATTAAATTAAGACCATGTTGACCTAAAGCTGGCCCTACAGGAGGACTAGGAGAGGCTTGACCAGCAGGAACCTGGAGTCTTATATATGTTTCAATTTCCTTTGCCATTACGCTTTTTCAACTTGAGTAAATTCCAGCTCAACACCAGTAGATCTTCCAAATATTAAAACAGCAACCCTAACTTTGCTCTTCTCATAATTTACTTCTTCTACCACCCCACTAAAATCATTAAAAGGACCCTCTATAACTCTTACCATTTCACCCGGCTCAAAATTAATTGAAGGTTTTAAAGTTTCTGTCCCAGTCTCTAGCTGTTGCATAATATTGTCAGCTTCTTTTTGTGATATAGGAGAAGGCTTTTCTTTTGTTCCACCAATAAATCCCATCACTCTTGGAGTGTCTTTTACTAGGTGCCAGGTGTCATCATTTAATTCCATATTTACTAGCACATAACCAGGGAAAAATTTTCTTTGCTTTCTTCTTTCTTGACCTGCTCTCAATTCTATAACTTCCTCAGCTGGTACTATGATGTCTCCAAAAGCTTCTTCCATCTCAAATCTATTAATTCTTTCTAGTAAAGCATCTCTTACCTTATTCTCATATCCTGAATAAGCATGAATTACGTACCATTCTTTAGCCATCATTACCTTAAAAAACTAGCTGTTACCCAGCCAAAAAAGGAGTCTAAACCCCATAAAACAAGTCCAGATATGAAAATAGCAACTAAAACTATTAGGGTAGTCTGTAATGTTTCATTTCTTGTTGGCCAAACAACCCTTCTAATCTCAGTACGTGAGTCTAGCGTTATTTTAAAAGCATCTTTGCCCTCCTCTGTGGTTACAAGAACCAGCAGACCAAGACTAACTAATAAAATTACACCTATTACCCTATACAGAAGTGGTTCTTGAACAAAATAAGAATTTAAAAAGACAGCTAAGCCAATAAAGAAGAGACCTACAAACCACCTTAAATAATTCTGCATTTTATCTATAACTCTATCCATACCTGAAAAGGCCATTTGCTCCTTGGCAGGCCAGGAGGGAATCGAACCCCCAACCTGTGGTTTTGGAGACCACCGCTCTGCCAATTGAGCTACTGGCCTACTCAATTATTTTGGAAACAACTCCAGAACCTACTGTTCTTCCGCCTTCACGAATAGCAAATCGCATGCCTTCTTCCATAGCTACTGGAGATATAAGTTCTACATTCATTGAAATGTCATCACCAGGCATTACCATTTCTACATCCTTAGGAAGTTCTACTGCCCCGGTTACATCAGTTGTTCTAACATAAAATTGGGGTCTATAACCTTTAAAGAAAGGCGTGTGTCTTCCACCTTCTTCTTTTGTCAAAACATATACTTGGGCTTCAAACTTAGTATGGGGTGTTATTGAGTTAGGTTTTGAAAGAACTTGACCTCTTTCTACATCTTCTCTTTCAGTTCCTCTTAGGAGGATACCAACATTTTCACCAGCTCTTCCCTCATCTAAAAGTTTCCTAAACATTTCCACTCCAGTACAAACTGTCTTTGAGGTTTCTCTAATTCCAACGATTTCTATCTCTTCGTTAACTTTTACTATACCTCTTTCAATTCTTCCTGTTACAACCGTTCCTCTACCTTGTATTGTGAAAATATCCTCTATCGGCATTAAGAAAGGTTTATCTGTATCTCTAACTGGTTCAGGAATAAAAGAATCCAGAGATCCCACTAATTCTTTCACTTTCTCAACTTGCTCAGCATCTCCTTCTAAAGCTTTCAGAGCAGAGCCAACAATTATAGGTGTATCATCTCCAGGAAACTCATATTCCTTCAATAAATCTCTCACTTCTATCTCAACAAGCTCAATAAGTTCAGCATCATCAACTTGATCAGATTTATTAAGAAAGACAACAATATGGTCAACTCCAACTTGTTTCGCTAAAAGAATATGTTCTCTAGTCTGTGGCATAGGTCCATCAGCAGCACTAACTACTAAAATTGCACCATCCATCTGAGCTGCACCTGTGATCATATTTTTTACATAATCTGCGTGTCCTGGACAGTCCACATGCGCATAATGTCTAGCTTCTGAATCATACTCAACATGCGAAGTAGCAATAGTGATGCCTCTTTCTTTCTCTTCTGGAGCATTGTCTATCCCTTCAAAAGCAGTAAAATCAGAACCAAAAGAGTCAGCGCTTACTTTAGTCAAAGCTGCTGTTAGAGTGGTTTTCCCATGATCAACATGCCCTATTGTTCCTACATTAACATGAGGTTTCGTTCTCTCAAATTTTTCTTTACTCATTGTTTTTCCTAATAATTTTTATTCTTATCTGGAGCTCATAACCGGACTTGAACCGGTGACCTCTTCCTTACCAAGGAAG
>CAJWPI010000014.1 GCA_913045055.1 uncultured Gammaproteobacteria bacterium
AAATTAATTAAATTAAGATTAGATCTAGGAAATGAAGGAGAAAAAACTGTTTTTGCAGGAATTAAAAAGGCATACAAGATCAAAGATCTAACTGATAAATTAGTGGTGTGTGTTAATAACCTTGAAGCAAGGAAAATGAGATTCGGTATTTCTGAAGGTATGATTTTAGCTTCGGGAGATGAGGATGAAGGAATTTTTATTATTTCACCCGATGCAGGAGCATATCCAGGAATGAAGGTAAAGTAAGATGGGAAAGTCTATTAAGACAGATATTTTAATAATTGGTGCTGGACCAGTCGGATTGTTTACTGTTTTTGAAGCAGGTTTATTAGGGCTTAAGTGCGAGATAGTTGATAACTTAGACAAAATAGGAGGTCAATGTTCTGAGTTATATTCAGATAAACCAATTTTTGATATTCCGGGTGTACCCTATCAAACAGCTGAGCAGCATATACAGGCCTTATTAGATCAAATAAAACCTTTTGAGTATGGCTTACATTTAGATGAGCGGGTAGAAGAGATAGATTTAGTTAATGAACAAAAGGATATTAAAGAATGGAAAGTAAAGACTTCACAAGGTAAAGAATTCATTACAACAAATATCTTTATTGCTGCAGGTGGTGGATCTTTTGAACCAAGAAGACCTCCCAATATAGAAGACCCTGATAGATTTATAGGAAAGGGAGTCGCTTACTCTGTTCGTAATAAAGAACATTACAAGAACAAGGATTTACTAATCTTTGGGGGCGGGGACAGTGCTTTGGATTGGACGGTTGAATTAGCAGATCTTACAAAGTCTTTAACGCTAGTCCATAGAAGAGATGTTTTCAGAGGAGCTCCACATACAGAAACTCTTATGCGTGAATTAGTTGAAACAGGCAACGTTAATTTAAAAACCCCTTATGTAATAGAAAGTATAGAAGGTAATCAACAAATATCAGGGGTGACAATAAAGCACTTTGAAACAAAGCAAATAGAATCCTTAGATTGCAATGAGATTTTATTTCTATTTGGATTAAATAAAAAGCTAGGACCCATAGCTAGCTGGGGGTTGGATCTCAATGCAAAGAAGATTTCTGTAGATACTGAAAAATTTCAAACTAGTGAAGAAGGAATTTTTGCAGTTGGAGATATTAATGATTATCCAGGCAAGCTTGATCTTATTTTATGTGGTTTTCACGAAACCACTTTAGCGGTTCAACATGCCTTTAGAAGGTGTTTTCCTGGAGAAAGGGTTCCTTTTGGCTACACAACATCTAATACTAGGTTGCATAAAAAACTAGGAGTAAAAGTAGACTAGATACTCTATTTTTTGTTCTTTGAATTTAGTCTGAACCTAAGAGCATTTATATTTATAAAACCAGTAGCATCCTTTTGATCGAAAGCTTTCTTGTCGTCTTCAAAAGTTACTAACTGAGGATTATAAAGACTAGATTTTGATTCTCTTTTTACTATATTAATATTACCTTTCAGAAGAGACAAGGTAACTGATCCAGTTACATTATCTTGAGTTTTATTAATTAAAGCCTGTAAAGCCTCTCTTTCAGGGCTCCACCACAGCCCTTTATAAATTATATCTGCATATCTAGGCATTAGTTCATCTTTTAAATGGGCAGCGTGACCATCAAGAGTTATGGATTCAATAGCCCTATGTGCTTTTAGTAATAATGTGCCTCCAGGAGTTTCATAACAACCTCTGGATTTCATACCAGTGAATCTATTTTCTACAAGATCTAATCTACCTACACCATGCTTTCCTGCAAAACTATTTAACTCTGCCATTATTTTTGCTGGAGATATTTTTTGATTATTTATGGCTACGGGGTCTCCTTTAATAAAACTTATCTTTATGTTTTCTGATTTATCAGGCGTCTCTTGAATAGCACTGGTTCTTTGCCAGATTTCTTCAGGAGCTTCTAAGGAAATATCTTCTAAAATGCCTCCCTCATAGGAGGTATGTAGAAGATTCTCATCGATAGAATAAGAAGGTTCTTCATTATTAATATCTAAATTTATGTCATGTTCTTGGCAATATTCAATTAAGTCCGCTCTAGATGAATAATTCCATTCTCTCCAAGGAGAAATAACCTCTATATTAGGGTTAAGTGCGTAGGCCCCTATTTCAAATCTAATTTGATCATTACCTTTTCCGGTAGCACCATGCGATATAGCATGAGCATTTTCTTCATTAGCGATCTCAATTAATCTTTTTGATATTAATGGTCTAGCTATTGATGTTCCTAAAAGATATTCACCTTCATATAAAGTGTTTGCCCTGAACATAGGGAAAACATAATCTTGAATATATTCTTCTTTTAGATCTTCTATGATGACCTTAGAAGCACCTATATCTTCTGCTCTTTGTTTAACTTTTTGAGGATCATGTTCTTGTCCTATATCAGCAGTAAAGGCTATAACTTCAGCTGAATAGGTTCTAGCTAACCAATGCAGTATTACAGAAGTATCCAGGCCTCCTGAATAAGCTAAAATTATCTTTTTTTCTTTCTTAGACATATATAAAAAAATAGGCGCGTATTGTATACAGAGAACACCAAAAAACTAGTCTGGGATATCGAATCTTTGTTTAATGGGTTGTAAGGATACTTTGAGATCCACTAAACTCTCTTCAAAATTTTTCCAATAATTGATACCTCTTTTATATATAGGTTGTCTCACTTGTTCGGAACTTGCAGTTTTTACTGCTCTTTTATTTTCATAAAATTTTAGGCAGTTTTCTTGAAAAGATAAATCACAAAATTTAAGTAACTTTTTGGTTTCTTCTTCCTGATTTGAAATCATCTTTTCATATTCAACAAGATACACTTTATCTGGGAGAACTTTTTGCCAATGATCCATTAAGCGAATATAACTTAAATAATACCTTCCAATTTCTTGAAGATCATAAGTAAACGCCTGACCTCTAGCAAATAATTGCTTAAAACAACTAAAACATGTATCCATAGGATTTCTTCTAGCATCGATAATCTTAGAATTAGGTAGTATTAAATTAATTAAACCAACATGGCTAAAATTATTTGGCATCTTATCTATAAAATAGGGACTTTTTGATCTAAGCCTTTGGGTTTCCTTAATATATTGCTCCCCTAGTTCTATAGATTCTGATTTACTTATAGAGTCCAGAATCTCAGGATAATTTGATCCTTCTCTAGAAGTATTTCCTAATTTTCTTGCAATATTTAACATGTTAGGTAATTCCATAGTTCCCTCTACATCTGAATGGCTAGCTAAAATTTGTTCAATTAATGTGGAGCCAGACCTAGGTAAACCAACTATAAATATTGGATCATTATTACGAGCTCCCCAGGTTTCTCTCTTCTTAAAGAATTCATTATTAAAAAATCTTATTTCTCTTTCGACCATTGCTTCTATAGCTTTTGGGTCGTATGTATTCCTTCCCCTATTTAAATTATTTCCTCTTAAATAAAAATCAAACGATCTTTTAAATTTTTTTTCGTCCTCATAAGATTTACCTAAAGAGAATTGAAAATGTACTTTCTCTCTATCAGGTAAGTCTTTATTTTTTAATTGCTCTAACATTTCAGAAACTTCTTTATTAGTAAATCTATAAGTCTTTAAGTTAGCTAAGCTCCAATAAGCTTCTCCATTTTGAGGGTCTAACTCTATGGTTTTTTTATAGGATTTAATCGATTCTTCTTGTAAACCTATAGTTTTATATACATGCCCTAAACTTAGATGAACTCTAGGTTGATTGTCCTTTAATGATATTGATTTTAGGTAAGCTTGAATTCCTTCTTCATGTAATGAAGCTCTTGTATAGACAGTTCCTAAACCTGCCCACCCTTGAGGCCATTCAGGTCTTAGTTCAGTAGCCTTTTGAAGACATTTGATAGATTTAATATAGTCTTCTTTCTGCCTATACATTTTTCCTAAGTTATCCCATGCCATAGCATAGTCAGGTGCAAGTTCAGTGCACTTAAGTAACATGCTTATAGCCTGATCAATTGCACCATTTCTAGATGCTAAAAGTGCTAGTAGCCTCAATGCATCAACATTCTTTGGATCTTTAGCAAGGATTCCTCTATAAATACTTTCTGCTTCAACAGACTGACCTTTTGAAATTAAGGCCATTGCTTTAGTCATTTCTTCATATCTACTGTCTGTTTTAAGAGCTTCTTTATAAGCTTTGTTCGCTTCTTCTTTTTTTCCTTGATCAAATAAAATATCACCTAAAGACTTCCAGGCTGTGAATACCTTAGGATCTAGCTCCAAAGATTTTTTTAAATACTTTTCGCTTTGTTCTAAATCAGCCATAAGAAAGTAGGCAGTAGCAATATCTTCATATGCCTTAGCAAAGTCTGGAGCAATTTTAATTACTCGATTTAAAGGTATAAGTGCTGCTTGTGGATTTCCTTGTTCTATTGATGAAACTCCGCTTAACCTAAGGAAATTAGGATCATTTGGTTCCTCTTTAAGTATTTCTGCTAGTTGTTGTTCCGCTAAAGAAAAGTTACCATCTTCCATTAAAGATACTGCATTCTGATAGGCCTCTGGAATAGAAACTTGAATATTTTCTTTTTTCACGTTTACATTCTAACTTAGAGGAAGCTATGCTCCACTTATATGAAATTAGTTAATACAATTTTTAGATCGGACACAATTGATAAGAAGTCCTTTTTATCTACTTTAGTTATTGTCTTATGTTTAGCTTCATTAATTCTTTTTGATAAAGAAGCAACTAAATCTTCTATTGGATCTATGGTTATGGGTATAAAAGATATTTTTGGATCCTTTTATCTAATCTTAACCATTTTTTGTTTTATATTTCTTCTTTATGTGGCATTAAGTAAAAAAGGAAATTATCGATTCGGCGGCCCTGAACAGAAACCAGAATTTTCCTACTTTAGCTGGATAGGAATGTTATTTTGTTCCGGAATTGGTGGGGCGCTAGTTTATTGGTCTGGTGTTGAATGGGGGTATTATGTAAATAATCCTCAATTCGGCATTAAACCTCTTTCACCTGAATCCTACTCTTTAGCAACTGCTTACGGTTTATTTCACTGGGGTATTAGTGCTTGGGCAATATATGGTCTACCAGCTTTGGCACTATCAGTAGCTTTCTACAAATATAAACTTAGCACTTTAAGGTTAAGTTCGGGATTAAGAGGGCTAGGCATAAAGGATGTAGAAAATACATTTTTTGGAAGATCGGTAGATTTAATCTTTATTATTGCTACTCTAGGAGCTGCTGGAGGAACAATAGGCTCATACCTACCTATGTTAGGTTTAGGATTCTCTGATATCTTTAGTATTGAAAATTCTTTTTTCTTGACCATCCTAGTACTTATAGTTTGTATAACTTTATTTGGATTTAGTGTCTATTCAGGTTTAAAAAATGGAATTAAGGTATTAAGTAATATTAATTTAACAGTAGCTATACTCTTTTTACTTTATGTCCTATTAACAGGGCCAACTTCAGAAATACTATCATACTCATTATCTGGCGTATGGTATTCAATTAAATATTTCTTTGATATGAGTACTTTAGGCATTGTAGAAAGTTCTCAATTTGCTCAAGATTGGACCATCTGGTACTGGGCGTGGTGGGTTGCCTTTGGACCAATAGTAGGTCTCTTTATTGCTAGAATCTCTAAAGGAAGAACAGTACGAGAACTAATTTTAGGCATGTTAGTTTTTGGTACTTTAGGTACTTGGTTATTTTATTTAATATTAGGGAATTACTCTTTAGTTATGGATATAAATGGTACTTTGCAAATTAGTAATATAAATGCTTTAAATCATCCTGAAATGGCCTTATCAGTTGTAAACTCATTGCCTTTGCCAAAATTAATGCTTTTGATATTTTGTATAATGACTTTAATATTTATTACTACTTCTTACGACTCCATGTCTTACGTTGTGGCCTACCACATTCAAAGAAATTCATCTGAATTAAATGATCCTGATAGGTTAGTTAGAGTATTTTGGGCTATAATTTTAGGAGTACTTCCAGCTTCTTTGGTTATCTATTCAGACCATACAGTAGCTACAGATATTATTCTTTTAACCTCTTTACCGTTATTATTTATATATCCTTTGATAGCATTAGCAACAATTAGAGATATGTTTGAGAGAAAAGTACATGAAAAAACCGAAAGATCTTAAACCAGACACACTGTCTTTACATGCTGGGCAAAAACCAGATGAAGATACTGGAGCTAGAGCAACTCCAATCTACCAAACCTCATCTTTTGTATTTAAGGATAGTGAAACGGCAGCTGGGATTTTCAATATAGAAAGAACAGGACACGTTTATTCAAGGATAACAAATCCTACTAATTCTGTTTTAGAAGAGCGGATATCTGCTCTAGAAGGAGGTGTGGGCGCAATTGCTACTTCAAGCGGTCAAGCAGCTCTTTTCCTAGCTATTACAACACTAATGGATACTGGCTCTCATATTGTAGCCTCTAATTGTTTATATGGAGGTAGTCATAATTTGCTTGAATATACTTTAAAAAGGTTTGGTATAGAGACGTCCTTTATAGACTTCAGAGATGTAGAAAAGTTTAAAAAGAGTTTCAAAAAAAATACTAGACTTGTTTTTGGAGAAACATTAGGAAATCCTGGACTAGATGTAATGAATATTCCTGTTATCTCATCTATTGCCCATGAGAATAAAGTCCCTTTACTTATAGATTCAACTTTTACTACTCCTTATTTATTGAAACCTTTTGATTTAGGTGCAGATTTAATTGTTCATTCTGCAACAAAATTTCTGTCTGGGCATGGTGTTGTAATAGGTGGTTTGCTAGTAGATAGTGGAAACTTTGATTGGGAAGCTTCAAAAAAGTTTCCCCAACTCACTGAACCCTATGAAGGGTTTCATAATATGATTTTTACTCAAGAGTTTGGTCCAGCAGCTTTTATTTCAAGAGCTAGAAAAGAAGGAGCTAGAGACTTTGGTGCATGCATGAGTCCACATACAGCTTTTCTTGTTTTACAGGGCGTAGAAACCTTAAATCTTAGGATGAAAAGACACGTTGAGAATACTAATAAGATAGTTAAATTCTTAGATGAACATCCTTTAGTGTCTAAAGTCCTATATCCAAGCTTAAGTTCACATGAAGATTATGATCTAGCAAAAAAGATATTAAAAAAAGGTAGTGGTGCCGTTTTTACTTTTGAACTTAAAGGTCAAAAAATAGCCGGACAAACTTTTATAGAAAACCTCAATATTTTTTCACATTTAGCTAATGTGGGAGATGCTAAGTCATTGGTTATACACCCTGCGAGTACTACTCATCATCGAATGGATAAACAAGCACTAGCTAAAGCTGGTATTTCTGAAGGAACTATAAGACTTTCAGTTGGTTTAGAAGATCCAGAAGATTTAATAGAAGACCTAGAAATGGGTTTATCAGCTGTCAAAAAATTAGCAAAGTAATGAAAAATAAAGTTTTTTCTTTCTCTGGTGAGAAAGGATTTAAAAATATTAAGAAACCTATAGTTTTTATCCATGGCACTGGTATGGATCATTCTGTCTGGACCTTACCTACTAGATACTTCTTAAGAAAAGATCGAACCGTCATATCAGTTGATTTACCAGGTCATGGAAGAAGTAAAGGACCTGTCCTTAATTCTATTTCTGAATTATCACACTGGTTAATAGATTATTTGGATAGTCTTGGTGTCAATGAGTTTTCTATAGTTGGTCATAGTATGGGTTCTTTAATAGCACTAGAAACTTCAGCAATGGTTCCAGATAGATCATTACATTTAGTTATGGTTGGTACTGCTTTTCCAATGAACGTATCTGAGCAGCTCTTAGAAGCAGCTAAAAATAATGAACAAACTGCTATAGATATACTTACATATTTTGGATATAGCTATAGTGCGAGAATTGGGAGTAATAGTAATCCGGGTATGTGGATGATTGAAAATACTAAAAGATTATTAGAGAAATCCCAAAAAGATGTTATTTACAGTGATTTAAAAGCCTGCTCTAATTATTCAGATGGGCTTTTAAGTGCAAAAAAAGTAGAAGGAGAAGTTATGTTTATACTTGGAGAAAATGATTTCTTAACTCCGGCTTATAAGGCAAAAGATCTAATTAGTTCATTTAAAAACCCCATTGTTAAAAATGTTAGGCATTCCGGGCATACCCTACTAATGGAAAAGCCAAATGAAGTCCTAGATTACCTTATTGAGATACTATGAACGATATAAAACTTACTGATGGAGGGTTAGGAACAGAACTAAGGTATAGAGGAGTAGAAGTTCCTTCTCATGTAAATTCCATTTGGTCAGCGCAGGCTATTATTGATGCACCTAATGAAATAGAGAAGATTCACTATGATTACATACAAGCTGGTGCAGACCATATAACTATTAATAATTATGCCTTAACACAACCAATACTTAAGAGAGCTAAAATTCAAGAAAGACTTAAAGACCTGACTTTACAATCAATAGAGATCGCTAGAAATGCTATTGATAGATCTAATAAGAAAGTTGTCTTAATGGGTTCTCTCCCTCCACTAGAAACTAGTTATAGACCTGATTTAATACTTCCTGAAGAAGAAATGTATAATAAAAATAAGGAGATAGCTGATATTCTTAATAATAATGTTGATATTATACTCTGCGAAACTATGTCTAGTGGTTTAGAGGCAAAATGTGCATTGAAAGCAGCTTTAGAAACTGATTGCTCTGTATGGTTAAGCTGGACTTTGCAAGGAAACAGAAAAAACTATCTACCAAGTGGAGAAACTATTCAAGAAGCTTTTGAGTTATTAAATAATAACCTTCCAGATGCTTTATTAGTTAACTGTGCTGGTGCAAATCTAGTCGGTCATGCAATAAAAAAACTGTCAAAACTTACTGATATTCCTATAGGTGGGTATGCTAATTCTGAAAATATACAGTCTTTCTCAGAAAATAGAGAAAGAGTTGATAATGCAGATGAAATGCATCGTGAATCAAGCGTACCTTTAAATGAAAAAGAATACGCCATGGAAGTTTCTAAATGGATAGATTCTGGAGCTTCAATTGTAGGAGGGTGCTGCAGAACACGACCTTCTCATATAAAAGAAATCAGAAAGTTAATAGACTCTTCTTTTTCTTAGAGTCTATATTTAATTCTTAATCCCGCTATTCTTGGTCTTGAAGTGAATACAGTTTCAGGTCTATATCCTGAATACTCCCAAATTACCGGTCTTTCATCAAATAAGTTATCTATATAAAAGACTGTTGTGAAATTTTTGCCTTCTAATGCTAGATGAAAGTTAGCTAAAGTATATGAAGGTTGTTCAATAGGATTAGTAATAGAAGATTTTCTATCACCTGTTCTACTTGCATTAAAGTCCCAACTACCAGATTTTATTCCTCCAAAATTTCCCATCCAACCTACATCAAAAACTTTGTTTATTGCAAATGAAGCTTTAAATCTAGGAACATTAGCTAAGATTGTATCCTTCTCAGCTAACAAAACTCCATCTAATACATAATCTTCATTCAACCTTGGATCATTTATAGATACACCAGCAATAATGGTAAATCCACCAGTTAAAATACTTAGATCAGATTCTATTCCTTGGATAACTGCATCTCCTATATTGCTGTTAAATTGTATTGGAGCTAGATCTAGATCAAAATTTGCTGCTTGCATATCGCTCCAAGACATAGAATAAAGAGATGTGTTTGCCCTAACCGTACCATCGCTCGAAGCATATTTATAACCTATTTCATAATTATCGAGTCTATCTTCATCATAAGTAAGAGGTGCTAATTCACTTCTAGCATTTACTCTATTTGTTCCTGCTGGTCTGTAACCTTGAGAATAATTTAGATATATCATACCGCCATTATCTAATTCCCTAGATATTGCTAACTTAGGTGCAATACCAGAATCATCTTCAACAAGAAATGTATCTCTTCCATAAAACCCTGTTCCGAAGCCCCCAAAATAACCATCTCGAGCTCGAAAGCTCATTTCAGATTCAAACCTTCTAAGTCCAAGTGTTAACTTAGTTTTATCATCCATGGCATACGTGAGTTCGCCATAAACAGCCCTTTTTTCATCTTTTCTGACATTATCTAAGTCCCACCAGATACCAGCCCTACTATTCCCTAAATCACCTCCCCCATTCCAAGTGCTGGTTAGATAATAACTCTGAAGGCCAGGCCAAAGATAAGTATATTTATAGGGGTTTTCAACGTTGTCATAAAAAATACCCAATATCCACTGTAATTGATCATCTTCTGAACCTGAGCTTAATCTAAGTTCATGGGTATTTCTTTCTTGCTTAACTGAATAGTCAGCCCACATTGAAGGGTTATTACAATCTTGAGTTCCGTAATAATAGTAAGAATAATAATCACAAGTATAGTAACTGTAATAGCCAAAACCATTCATTGATGGGCTATCCAGACTGTAATATTCAACATAATCATTATAGTCCCAAAGATATCTGACATCTCTATCGAAAAATGTGCCAGCATAGGTAAAGGATATATCACTAAATGAACCTTCTAAGGTTAAACTGGTTTGATCCCATTCATCATCTGTAAACTCTGGTATAACTTTACTGCTCTTAAGATCTCCAATTGTACTGGGTTGGTGATCCCAACTTCCTTCAGTATTTGTCTCTTGGTTTATATGACTTAAGGTTACTGTTAAATTATCATTTAACCAAGCTCTAACAGATGCTCTAAATCCATCTAACTTACTTTCATTACTATCTTCTTCAGCATGAAGAGGTACAGAGATTCCACTAGCAGAGAAAGTCTTAGTTCCACCTACTAAGTCAATAAAACCACTCTCTGTAACACTATAGCCGGCAATTCTCGCAGCAATATTGTCAGATATGGGAATATTTATAAAAGCTTCTACACTATGACCAGAGTCTACTTTAGATCCACTAGAGCTATCTACTTCCATACCGAAATCATAAGCAGATCTTTCTGGTTTATTTGTGATTAATCTAACAGTTCCTCCTTGAGAACTTGAACCATAAAGGGTCCCTTGTGGTCCATTTAAAACTTCTATCCTTTCCATATCATAAACATGAAGATCAGGATTTAGTCCCACTGCTGTAATAGGTGACTCATCTACATATAATGAAACTGTAGTATTTGGTCCTGCCATATTTCCAAAATTCCCATCAGAAGTTCCTCTTAAGTAAAAAGCTGATCTTCCTGGACCGTATTGAATATAAGACAGAGTAGGAATTAATTCTGCATAATCCATAAAATCATTTATTCCAGCATCATCTAGCCTTGTGCCCATGATAGCCTGTACACTCATAGGCAGATCTTCTATTTTCTGGGATCTTTTTGAGGCTGTAACTATTATTTCTTCTACATCTTCTGCTGATTCATCTGCAGCGAGAATCTCAGAAGTAGGTATAGAGGTTAGTGCTGCTACAGAACTTAAAGTAACGGCTTTCTTTAGAAATCTTTCATTTAATTCAAAAGGTGGAAATTTATTATCTTTATTCATCGCATCCCCCCCAAAACATTCTACTTAAATAAGTCTTTTCGTCAATTTGTTAGATTCTTTCTTCCTTTTGCCAAATAAGATCTAGCTTGCGATTAAGTATCTTCCACCTACCCTTTTCTCTTTTTAGTGAATCTGAATAAATAATTCCCCAATCTAAACGAAAAGATACATTTTCTTTTTTAAAAAAATGATAAGCAATTGTATAGACTCTATTAGACGCTGATAGGTTATCAATTTTTAAATCTTGATTCATAACAAAGTGTTGAGTTTTATCATACATTCTAATCCCTTCCATACCAGCCACTATTTCTTCGATACCTTGGAATTTAAACCCCGGTCCTTCTAAAATAGCATCTTCATGAAAAACCTCGCGTAAATTATTGAAATCTCTTTTATCTACTGATGTTGCATAAACTATAGAAAGATTTTCTATCTGAGGTCTTTGATTATTATCATAAGAACCAAATACCGCGGAACTAAGTCCGGCTGCAAATAAAGTACTAATAACTCCTAAAGTTATGAATAAATGATTATTAAAAGTCATAAATCTATTTTTTCTCCTATTTGGGTACAAGCTATCTTAGTAGGTATGTCATCTTTTTTAAATAATTTTTCTAAATCTTGATTTAAATCTCCAAAATAAAGAAATCTTTTAAGAATACCTTCAACTTTATCGGCAGCAGTCCCTGATGGAAGAAAGTAATCAGGTTTTAGGTTTTTTAAATAAGTCATTGTTTTGTAAGGATTCATACTTAGCTCTAGTCCTAATAATTTTACTGATTCAATAGTGGTTATAAGAGCAGATAGATTAAAACAATGTTTAATGGTGCTCTTATTCAGCACATGAGGTTCAAGTAAAAGAGATTTATCTTTACTCTTATCTTTTATTAAAAAGGCTAAAGAATTATAAGAATAAGGAAAACCTGATTTAAGAGCTTTTATCTCAACAGCGCCTATGTCAGTCTTGCTTTCAGCTTGGATTGATAAACAGTTATTAAACCCATGATGTTGGATTTTTTTTACGGCCTTTTTTGTACCTACACACAGAGTCTCTTTTGGTAAGGATAGGAGTGAATTTATATGCAAGTGATCTTCAAAATGAGACGTTAAAAGAATGACATGAATGTCTAATCCATGGAGTATTGATGGATTACTTCTTTTGGAATGAGGTCTACGAAGAACCCATGGATAAGAAACAAGAAGATCTTCTCTTGTAAGCCAAGGGTCTATGAGTATATTGACACCTGATGTTTCAATAAGCCAGGATTGGTATTCCAGCCTGGTTGCTAACATTTTATATCGAAAAATTAGGTTGTTACTTCAACAGTATCCATTAATTCTTGTAAAGAACCATTTTCATGTAACTCGACCATAATATCACTCCCCCCTACTAACTCCCCGTTAATAAAGAGTTGAGGGAAAGTCGGCCAATTAGATACCTTGGGTAAATTTGATCTTATTTCAGGATTTATCAAAATATTTACGAAGGAAAAAGGTTTACCATAAGAAATTAAAATCTGACAAGCTCTAGAAGAAAATCCACATTCAGGAGCATCTGGAGATCCTTTCATATAAACTAATATTGGATTTGCTGTGATTTGCTCTTTAATTTGCGCTTCTATTGACATAGTGAAATTTTATCTTACTTACACTCATTTAGATATAACTTTACTGTCTTCTCAAGACCGTAAAGCAGTGAATCACTAATTAAAGCATGTCCTATAGAAACCTCTTTGATATTTCCTATCTTTAAAAATGTCTTAAGATTTTCTAGATTAAGATCATGACCTGCATTTACTTCTAAACCAACACTAATAGCGTGATCAACAGCTTTTTTATACTTATTTAGTGATTTCTCTCTCTTATTTTTATTTAGATAAGAATGAGCATAAGGTCCTGTGTAAAGTTCTACTCTGTCTGCTCCCAGTTCTTTTGCTCTAGTAATTTGTTTAGGATCAGGATCCAAAAAAAGACTCACTCTTATCCCCTGTGATTTAAGTGAGCTAATAATATTAAATAAGTCTTTATCCACTTTTTGTAAATTCCATCCATGATCAGAAGTTAGTTGTGATGGATCGTCTGGTACCAAAGTGCATTGCTCGGGTTTATTTTTCTGGACCAAAGATAAAAAACCGGGATAGTCTTTAGACTTTTCTGAAAAAGGGTTCCCTTCAATATTAAATTCAATAGCATATTTTAGAGTTAGTTGCCTTAGCTGTTTCACATCAATAGGTTTTATATGTCTTAAATCATTTCGAGGATGAACTGTTATTCCATCTACACCATTTCTTATACAAAGCTCTGCAAGAGAAAAAACATTTGGATCTGATCCTCCTCTTGAATTTCTTAGAACTGCTATTTTATTTACATTAACACTTAACTTAGTCATTAGTTATCTCTATTACTGCCTTTCCTACTGTATGTCCTGTTGATACTTTCTGATGGGCTTTTTCTATATCTTCTAGTTTAAAAGTAGTATCAATAACAGGTTTGATTACTTCTTGCTCAACTAGCTTAGCAATTAATTCCAGAGCAGAAGGATTTGGTCTATATAAAGACCAATGAACATTAATAGGTTTATGTAATTGCCTAAATTTTTGACGTTCAATTAAGGCAGAAGGAAAACCTAAAAACAACCCTTTTTCATCAATAGTTCTTAAAAAGGAATGATTTAAAGATATATAGTGTGATGAAGTCTTTTTTGATAAAACACCTATAGATTTTATTACTGATTCTTCTCCTCCTAGATCGCCTAATAAATCGAGTACTAGGTCATAATTTAATAAGACTTTAGAAAAATCATCTTCATTGTAATTAATTACAAATTCAGCTCCTAAATTATTTAAGAACTCGTTATTTTTTTTACTACAAGTCGTAGCAATCTTGCTTCCCCAGTGGGAAAGAAGCTGTATAGCAAAAGAACCTACTCCCCCTGCTCCTGCTTGTACAAATACTCTTTTGTTAAATAAGTCACTTGGCTTTAAACCTGCCCATCTAATTAATGCTGACCAAGTTGATAAGGCTACATAAGGTATTGCAGAAGCTTCTAAAAAATTAATGTTTTTTGGTTTTAAACTTATTTCATTTTGATAAAGAGCTGTATATTCAGCATAAGTTCCTTGATTGACACCAGAGGTGCATCCCCAAACTTCTTGTCCTTTTTTAAATCTAGTTACCTTACTGCCAACTTCTACAATTATTCCAGATACATCACATCCTAGTATCCAAGGGAATTTGTTTTTTCTTATTTTTTCAAATACTTCTTTTCCATAGCCTTCTCTTTTCATTAAGTCTATAGGATTTATAGAAGTAGCCTTATTTTTAATTAAAACTTGATTTGGTTTTGTTTTAGGGATGTCTATATTTTCCCGATATTCTAAAACCGAACTATCTCCATATTTAGTAATTACTACTGCTTTCATAATAAATTCGCTACTCCTTCATACAACAGTTTAATACCCACTATAAACAAGCAAATATAAGCAACAGAATAAAATAATTTTTCTTCAACTTTATGAGTTAGATAATACCCTACAAAAAAACCTAAAAGTGCAAGAGGCATTAGAACAAAAGATGTAAGTAGATTATCGTAACTTAACTGACCCAGTAGATAATAGGGAAATAGCTTTACATAATTCATAATTGCAAAAAAGAGAGCTGCTGTCCCTACTAATATCCTTTGATCGAGTTTTTGAGGCAGCATATACATATTAAAGGGCAATCCCCCTGCATGAATTCCAAAGCTAATAAATCCTGATAAAGAACCAAAGAAGGTTCCTTTTGTGTAGGAGACTTTTGTAGGTTCTGAGTCTTCTTTTTCAAATAAATAACTTAATACAAAAATTATTGCGATCATTCCTATAAAGATCCTTATTAAATCATCAGATAAATATCTAAACCATAATGCTCCAGCAATAATACCTATTAACCCACCAGGAATAAGTGATTTAAGATTATCGAAATGGAATTTATTTCTATAACTATAGATAGCGACTATATCTTGCACACAAAGTATTGGAAGCATAATAGCAGCAGCCTGCAAAGGAGACACAACTAGCGACATTAAAGGTACACCTATAATAGCAAGGGGCCCTGCAAAACCTCCCTTTGCTATTCCGTATAGCATTACGGCAGGTACAGCCACTAAATAAAAGTATAAATTCTCAATTATCACTAATCTTCATGTAGAAAATACCTATAGAAATTTGCATCTAATGAGAATAAGGAGCAAAATTAGTAGGTTATAGATATTTTAATTTAATTTTGTGAGGATACTACAAATTAAATGCTTTTTATGGGGGGAGAAATGAATAAAATAATAAAGTTTATACTGGTAACAGCACTCTCTGTAACCTCTTTTGGTTATTTAAGTGCTGAAAAAACGGAGCAAGTAGAGGAAATTATTGTAACAGCTCAGAAAAGGGAATCTAGCTTACAAGATACTCCAATTGCAATAACTGCTTTTAATGAAAGTACTTTAGAACAAAAAGGTGTTTCTAATTTCTACGATATAGGACACTCAGTACCTAATCTTCTAATAAATAAACAACCCGCTAGTAATAATAACGCTGGTTTTGCGATTAGAGGGTTTTCTTCTGGTGAAACTCAGTTACTTATGGATCCTAAAGTAGCAGTTTATTTAGATGGGGTATATTTAGCGCGTATGACAGGAACAGTCTTTGAAATTATAGACTTAGAGAGAATAGAAGTACTAAGGGGACCTCAAGGAACTTTACAAGGGAGAAATTCTATTGGTGGTGCTGTTAATATTATTTCTAAAGCACCCAGTGGAGAATTCTCTTTTAAAGGTAAGCTTTCTGCAGGAAATTTTGGTCTAAACAAGTTTAATGCTTCTTTAGATACAGATAAATGGGGAGCTTTAAGTGCTAAATTTTCTGTGGCTACAACCGATAGAGAAGGTTTCATGAAAAATACGGTTGCCCCTTCAATCAATCCATATAGAGAACTGGGAGATGATGATAGACAGGGCTACCGAGTAGCTTTACGTTTAGATCATGATACCTGGACTCTAGATTATGTCTTTGATAGAGAAGAATCAGAAAGTAATGCTATGCCTTTTCAAATGACATGGGTAAATGACATGCACGTTATGTTAGGAGGAAAAGAGTTTTCTTCATTAAAAGCCCGAATTGGTAACAATCCACTAAAAAGAAAGAAATATTTTGAACTTGACGCAACGGGTCCTGAATTTGTTGAAGTTCAAGGAGAAAAAATTACTTATAACCAAGAATTAGGTGAAAGAAATAATCTTAAAGTGATAGCTGCTCATAGAGAGTATGACTCTCAACCTACTGGAACAGATCTCGATGATGGCGCTTATGTATTGCACTCCGGCGGAGTCAATAATTTTCCTGCTAACACTCTTGGTTTTCCTTTATTTCATGCAGCTGATTCAAAAAAAGGTCAAGAACAAGATAGTTTTGAGGTACAACTAGTAGGCGAAGTGGGTGATCTTAAATATGTATTTGGAGGATATTATTTTGAAGAAGAAGTTTGGGAAACTAATCCACAATACTTTTCTCTTCCAGGTCCATTCCTAGCCGCTTCTTCTCCAACAACTTGTGCAGGACCTCCCTTTTCTTTTTTAGGTCTTTGTAACTTTGGAGCTACAGCTCCTTTAGGTGCTCCGCTTTTTGAGTACGGAGGTGATACAGAATCAACAGCCTATTTTATGCATTTTGATTATGCTGTTTCTGATACCCTAAATGTTCAATTAGGTCTAAGGCATACAGAAGATAAGAAGTCAGCCTATATGACCCACACAAATTTACTCGCTAGACAACAAGGATTGAGAACGGCATTTAGTAATATCCCTTCTGGTGCTCCTGGAGTAAGTTTACTTGCAGCTTTACAAGCAGGAGGTACCCTACCAGCTAATTGGCCTTTTGATTTACCTTTAAGGGATGAAGATGAATGGACTAATACTAGTGGTGAGTTAGCTTTTATTTATAGACCTACTGAAGATCTAACTTACTATGCTAAATATTCAACTGGTTATAATTCTGGTGGATTTAATGCTAGAACAAACGGTCTGATTTCAACTTCAACAGGGATTCCTGGTATAGATTTGTATGCTCCTTTATTTAATACACCATTTGATGAGGAGACAGTAGAATCTACAGAACTAGGTATAAAAGCTAGTTTGATGGATAAAAAGCTTCAAATAAATCTAGCTGTATTTGCTATTGACGGTGAAGATATGCAGCAAGCTGAGTTTATTGCTGATTCTTCTGGAGCTACTTCAAGAACAGCTAATACCGGTGAAGAAACCCATGATGGTTTTGAGATAGAAGCAACCTATGTACCTACTCCTGGTCTGATTATCAATTTTGGTTATGGAGAAACAGATGTCGACATTAAGAGTTATCCATATAGGTGTACTGATGCTGCTTGTGCTCCTTTAGGTATTTATGGACAAGTCTTAGATGGTACAAATGCTGCTCAAATGGCTCAAATAGGTAAAAACCCTGCCAAGAAAGGGTTTTCTGGTGATGGAAGTGCAACACTGGGAGTACAATATGAATCAAATCCTATTGATCTTGGTACTCTTATTTACCGATTAGATGTTAATTGGAGAGATGCTGTAGCATTCCACCCTTTTGACTATGGTCCTTTATTTGGTCCTGATCAAAAAGCTCATACGCTTGTAAATGCAAGAATTACACTTGCAGACATGGCAACTAGTGTAGGAGATGGAACCTTGGAATTATCTGTGTGGGGTAAGAACCTTACTGACGAAGAATTTATTAACTGGGGTATTAATTTTGGAGGTCTTGGATTTGCAGGTGGAACTTTTAATGCTCCAAGAACCTTTGGAGTTGATGTTTCAGTTAGATTTTAATATTTCAGATACGTAAGAAAAAAGAGCGATTTTTTTCGCTCTTTTTTTTATTCAATTACTTTTATACAACTTTGATCCCAAAAGGCTCGAGCAATATCGATATTTCCATTCTTATTAACTTTAAAATAATCAGTGACCTCTAGGTCCATACCTTTTCCATCGTTATCTCTTATTTGCATAGTAAAAGATACTAAAGCTTCTTCACCTAAATAGATTTCTTTATTGATTACTGGGGATAAAGTTGTAGATTGATCAAGATGAGCATTATCCCAAAAACTAGCTATCTCCTTTAATCCAACATTTGGCTTACTTCCAACTGGATCTTCCCAAACTGACTCTTCGGTAAAAAGTAAAAGTAATTTTTCTTTATCGTTCGTTCTCCAAGCTTGAAAATAATTTAGAACTGTTTCTTTAGTGATATTTTCAGGCGTCATCGATTTTTTTTCCATGTTCAGCAAGATATTGAACTACTACTTTTGTTTTCGGGTTAGCAGGTTCTATTTCTTCCCATAATCTATCATATTCTGATTTTTTAATTTTCCAGTTACGATCTTCAAGAACATATTGGTCCTTATAGATTGCGGAACCCCTAGTAATAGTCTTATGCTTTGTATCAGTAAAAGTATCACTTAAATACCAAATGCCTTGAGCAGTATGAAGTCCAGTTATTTCTATTTCAGGATGATGTCCTTGATGACATGCTAAAGCATCTGAGTGAAAGGCATTTGCAATCTGTTCTAAAATATCTTTTTTTCCTTTCACCTGCCATCTATAAGTCCCTCCTCTATAATCTAATGAGGCATCATCTGTAAAAAGAGTAGAGAGCAACTCCATGTCTGCCATATCTATACCACGAAAATATCTATATTTTAATTTTTTAATTTCTTCTATATCTAATAATTTCTCTAATTTTGATTTCATCTTATACCTCAATTTCTATCTAACAAAAGCATGACCTCCATCCAAGGTAAGAGTTGCTCCAGTGATGTACTTACATTGCGGTCCTACTAACGCTACAACAGCCTGACCTATGTCCTCTTCACAATCGCCAATCCTGCCCAAAGGAATGGTTTCTTTAAAAGCTTTTGCTTCTTCAGGAAACATATCTTCCCACATGTCCATACCTGGAGAATTAGCTAAAGGTATTATGGTATTGACTCTAATGCCATCTTTACCCCATTCAACTGCTGTAGCTCTAGAAAGAGATCTTATTGCTTCTTTTACTGCTGTATAAGCACCAAAGCCCTTTGGATCGGGTCTTATAGCAGCT
The DNA here is from genome assembly GCA_913045055.1 of uncultured Gammaproteobacteria bacterium. Classification (GTDB taxonomy): domain Bacteria; phylum Pseudomonadota; class Gammaproteobacteria; order Magnimaribacterales; family Magnimaribacteraceae; genus CAJWPI01. The sequence goes on from CAJWPI010000014.1 coordinate 19,612, forward strand.
CCAGTTCCTAGATTAATTACACTTCCTTGGCTATCTTTTAAATAAGGATAGCAAAGTTTCATAAAACGAAGGGTTGCTAAAGGACCAGATAACCAGGCCTGATTAAAAGCCTCATCTGTAATATCTAATACCTCTCCTAAAGGAACAATTTGTGCATTGTTTACCAAGATATCTATGGAGTTAAAGGTACTTATAGTCTTCTTCACACAACTCTCTATATGTTCTTGATTAGTTACCTCACATTCCAATGCAATTCCTTTTCCACCTAATACTTCAATCTCTTTTATTGTTTCTTGTACTTTGGATAAAGTCCTTCCAGACGCAACAATTGATGCACCTGCTTTTGCCAATGCTATGGCTATCCCCTTACCTACTCCTTGTCCGGCTCCAGTAATAATTGCAACTTTGTCTTTTAAATCTTCCATATCAAATAATTATATATCAGTATCAAACACAACCTTAATTGAACCGGTTTTTCTTTCCTTAGCAACATTAAATGCTTCCTTAGCGGCATCTAATGGAAAACGATGAGTTATTAAGGTCTTACCTATTGAGGGGTTTAATGCCAGTAATTCTACTGCTCTCTCGATATCTCTAGTTCCATTTGTAACTCCATAAACCATAGAAGGAAAAATCCTTATTTCGTTTATCATCATAGGTACCCCTGGCAAATCTAGCCTATCCCAGGGTATTGCTAAAAGAATTAAGGTAGCTCCAGGAGCACAGCTTTCAATACATAAATCTATAGCATCTGGAGTTCCTGCACAATCTACTACCTTTTCATAAACCCCTTTTAATTCGGTTGCACCTAATTTTGCACCTGCCTCTTTTTGATGGTCATATCTTGCAGAAAGCCCTACTTCACAACCTAAATATTTTGCAGCAGCAACTGCACAAAGCCCAACACTTCCTCCACCAATTACCGCTATTCTGTCCGTAGATTTAGTATTTGTTCTGAGAAGTCCGTGTAAAGCAACAGCTAAAGGCTCTACTAAAGAAGCGTCCTTTAAATCAATATTTTTATTCAAGGGTACAATGCAATACTCTGGAACTATCATCTGTTCTGTCATACCACCGTCTTTGTCAATACCAAGAACTGCTGAGTCTCCTTGGCAAAGTTGGTAATCACCTCTTTTACAACATTCGCACTTACCACACCTTATAACTGGTTCTATAGAAACAGCCTGTCCACCTTCAGTAATCCCTGCAATTTCATGACCAGCTATATGGGGTGAATGCGCTCCAGCTTCAAGAAGATGGAGATCCGTTCCGCATATTCCAATTGAAGAAATGTTAACAAGCACTCCATCCCCTTTTGGACTAGGAGTAGTTACACAAAATACCTTTTTATCTGAATAATTAATTGCTTTCATTTTTATATTTTAGTTATTAGATCCTGTTATATCTTTGGCAGCTAAATAACCAAAAGTCATAGCAGGTCCAAGAGTGGAGCCAGGACCAGGATATCTTGGTAATAAAGCTGTTGTAGTATTTCCACATGCCCATAAACCTTTTATGGCATTTCCTTCTCCATCAAGAACCCTAGAATTTTTATCAATAACTAAACCTCCTGCTGTTCCCATTTCACCAGGATACAAAACGACACAATAAAAGGGTGGTTTTTTTATTTCAGCTAAGCATGGATTGGGTTTAACTTCTGGATCGCCATAATATTTATCATAAACATTATCTCCCCTTTGGAAATCTTTATCTTTTCCTTCTTTAGAATACTTGTTTACTTTATTAATAGTCTTTATTAGACCTTTAGAATCAACTCCAACCATATTAGCTAGCTCCTCTAATGAATTTGCTTTAGATAAGAAGTTAGGAGACCACCAAGACGTAGGAATCATAAAGTCTGGCATTAGTGAAGATTGCAAAATTGGACCACAAGGTCTTTTTTTTCTAAATTCAGAATCAAAAATCATATAACAAGGTATGCAGGGATTTCCCTTGCTATATTTCTCATACATTTCGTCTACAAAACTTACATAATTTTGTGATTCATTAGAAAATCTTTCACCTTCTTTATTTACACAGAAATTTCCAGGAAGTGATTTATCAACCATAGACAGTCTAGCTTTTTTCTCTCCAGGAACTATCATAACAGTTGACCACCATGCACTATCCATCTGATGAACTTGAGCTCCTATTTTTATAGAAGCACTTATAGCATCTCCTGTATTGTAAAGATTTGCAGCACTCCATTCTTGTTTAGAAGGATTAGGTAAGTACTTATCACGCATTTCTTGATTTTTTTCAAAACCTCCGGAAGCTAAAACCACACCTCGGTTCGCTTTAATATAAACTGTTTCTTTATCCTTTCGAGCTTTTATTCCCATAACCCTATTCTCTTTTGTAATTAGATCTAGGAACTCTGTTTCCAACCATAAAGGAATATTTCTGTCATTGAGAGAAAGCTTAAGTCTAGCTATTCCTGCATTTCCCATTGTCAATCTCCTATCCCGTGAAGATGTTAATCTAAATGGAAAATCAAAAATGAACTTTAAGAGTAATTTTAAGAATAAACCAGTCCACCCCTTTAAAGCTCCAAGTAAGATCTGGCCTTCAACCTGGGTGAAATTAATTCCCAGTGGTCCTACTGTTTGTGGGTGTTGGGGTCTTAGAGATTTAAATTCATCTTTTAATAACGATCCATCTACAGGTTCAGGTTCCATAGACCTATGTCCATCTTTTCCTCCTGGATCATCAGGGAAATAGTCAGGGTAATGCTCTAAAGACTGATATCTAACTCTTGAATTATCATGAAGGTAATCTATCATTTCAGGTCCCTTTTCAAGATAAACATCAATTAACTCCTCTTTTATCTTTCCTTTTGGAGAAACGTACTGGATATACGTTTTAGCATCTTGGATTGAATCAATTGCTTTTGCTTCCTTAGCATACCTGTTGTTCGGTATCCATACTCCTCCACCTGAAGAGGCACTAGTCCCACCATATTTATCAGACTTTTCTATTAGAACAACTTTAGCACCATGATCATGTGCAACAAGACCTGTTGTCATAGCTCCATTTCCAGAACCTATAACCACAACATCAAATTCATAATTCCAATTTAAGCTGTCAGTTAATTCCATCAATCAATAAAATAACTTAAGAAGAGTTTATATTAAAGACTTTCTTATACTTATATAATACTTTTTGTGAGGAGAAAAAAAGAAAGTGAGTAGATTTCCAATGCCAATACCCCACGGATGGTATTTTGTTTCATATTCAGATGATTTGGATGCAGGTCAATCTAAACCTCTGCATTATTTTGATACTGAACTTGTATTATTTAGAACTGAAGATGGAAATCCAGTTCTTATGGAAGCTTACTGTCCTCATATGGGAGCTCATCTTGGTCATGGTATACATGAAAACACAGGTCAAGGAGGTCGTATTAAAGATGATACTATTTCATGTCCCTTCCATGGTTGGACCTTTAATTCAGAAGGTTTTGTTGTAAACATACCTTATGCCGACAATATACCCAATAAAATTAAAGATAAGAAATGTATAAGAACTTTCCCTGTTAAAGAGGTTAATAAAACTATTATGGCTTGGTATCACCCCAAGCAAAAAGAGCCATTATGGGAAGCAGTACAATTTAACGAAACCGAGGATAAAAACTGGACTGATTTTGATAAATATGAGTATAAATTTAATGCTCACCTTCAAGAAACAGCTGAAAATGGAGCTGATTCAGCACATTTTGTATACGTTCATGGCACCTCTACTTTACCTGAATGGGAATTCACCTATGAAAATCATAAAAGAACGGGTGTTATGAAAGCCAAAATGCCAACTCCAAGAGGTGAGGTTGACGGAGCAATTAATATATTCGGACATGGCCCAGGGCAAAGCGCAACGAGATTTACTGGAATATGTGAAACATTCCTTATGGGCTTACCAACGCCTATAAATGCAGAAGAGATGGAATTAAGGTTTGCTTTTAGTCAACAAAAAGAGAATGGTGAAAGTCCTAAAGGCGGAGTTGCTGCAGCAATAATTGCTGATATAAATAAACAAGTACAAGAAGATATACCAATATGGGAAAACAAAAAATTCTTAGCAAACCCAATACTTTGTGCTAAAGATGGACCTATAGCTCAATTTAGGAAGTGGTTTCAGCAATTTTATAGTGAAAAATGGAAAGAAATTTCTTAACTTTTTGGAGGCCACAACATTAGTTGAGAGGTTTTCTTCATATAATCTGCATAATCAGATCTTTTCTCTAAACTTCTATTATCCATCATTGAACAAGTGGCTAAAGTAAACATTAGCGTCATAGAAAGTGGACATATAATAAGCCACCAATAGTTATGATCTAATGACAAAACCATCAAATACAATCCCCACCAAAAAAGAGCTTCTCCTAAATAATTGGGATGACGAGAATATTTCCATAAACCTGTTTGCATAGTTTTAGCACTATTAGAAGGATCTTTTTTAAATTTTTTCATTTGTTCATCTGCTACATGCTCCAGAACTACACTTAATATTGTAAAAATACTGCTTAGATATAGAAATAGATTAGGTTTTACAGTAGAAACAGATAAGATAAAATAAATTGGAAAAAGAGAAATATTTACTTGTAAAGTTGGGTATATATGAATACCTGTAAAATCAATAATATATGGATTTTTATTAAATTTATTCTTTAAGTCTATATATCTAAAATCTTCATGACCTAATCCCTCCCATTGTCGAATCCAATTTATGGTAAGTCTAAAACTCCAATAGGTTATAGGAACTAGGACTAAAAAAATCTTTTCTGAATTAATTTCACCTGAAACTGGCCAAAAAGCTAAATATAAAGCTATTGGTAAGGGCGCAACAGACCAGAAAGGATCATAAAGACTGGAATTTTTATTATAAACACTGAAAATAAAAACACATAAAGTTGCTGCTATGTGTCCAATGCTAATTGATATCCACTGATGAAGGCCAAGAGAACTATAAGTCGAAAGAAACGCAACTACAAAGCTAATACAGTACACCCAACCACATAAAATAAAGCTTTTGCTTCTATTCATTATTTTTATGATTTATATAGATTTAGACTCTATAAGGTTACTATTTTTTATTTGCCTATTAACTAGTTCATTTTTAATAGGTTTAAGTGGCTTATTTAGATTCTTTTGATTTAACTCAGAACTTGTAATTCTTTTATATAAAGTATTTCTTTGAACTGGTTTCCTTCCAATAGACTTTATAAAACTTCTCATGTCATAAACAGAAAATTCCTGGCCATGCTCAGCACCAGCAGCTCGAGTTATAGATTCATTCATTAAAGTTCCTCCAATATCATTTGCTCCTGCCTCTAGGCACTTTTGAATTCCAGATATACCCATTTTTACCCAGGATGTTTGTATATTCTTTATGTTAGGGTACAAGGACAAACGAGCAATGCTGTGCATAAGTACAGACTCTCTTAGTGTAGGACCGAAACGTGATTTTCCTCTAAGGAACATAGGTGCTTCCATAGGTACAAAAGGCAGGGGTACAAATTCAGTAAAACCCATACTTTTGTTCTGAAGGTCTCTTATCTTTATAAGATGTCTAGCCCAATGCAAAGGCTTATCGATGTGTCCAAACATTATTGTAGCTGTGGAATTAATTCCAATTTCATGTGCACTTTCCATAACTTCTAACCATTCTCTGGAATTGATTTTATCTTTACAGATAATTTGCCTAACTTCATCATCCAATATTTCTGCTGCCGTTCCAGGTAAAGTCTTTAACCCCAGATCTTTTAAATCTTTTAAAAATTCAGATATGGATACTCCAAGTGTTTTTGCACCTTGTGATATCTCAAGAGGCGAAAAAGCATGAATATGGAGGTCAGGGATTTCGTGTCTAATAGATTTGACTATGTTTTTATAAGTATTTCCAGTATATGCGGGGTGTATGCCTCCTTGCAGACAAACTTCTGTAGCTCCTCTATCATAAGCCTCTTTGCACCTTCTTACTATCTCTTCTAAAGAAATATCATAAGGTTTTCCTCTTAGTTTCTCTGAAGTTTTACCTTTTGAAAATGCACAAAAAGTGCAATGGAAGTAACAAATGTTAGTGTAATTGATATTTCTATTAATTACGTAAGAAACATCTTTGTTATTTATATCAGAACATAATTCATGAGCCGCTTCTGTTACATATTCAAAATCTGGTCCTCTGGCATCAAACAATTCAACAATTTCTCTCTCTGAAAGAAGCTCTAATTGGTGAACCTTTTTTATATGGTTCCTAAATCTTGTTGATTTCCTTATTTGAATTATCTTATTACTTGTAATAATAGATTCTTCTTTTATATCTCCTCTTCCTGTGGACCAACTATCTTCTCTAGAATACCCTGAAGAATCAGATAACTTTAATACTCTTGGCTGAATATCTTTATCAACCCAGGTTTCTAGATCTTCAATATATTTTGGATAGATAGTAAGTCTAGGTAGTAATATCTTTCCGGAAAGAAGTGTTTGATTAGAAAGATTTGTTAAATGAGGCCAAGGAGCTTCTGGGTTTACAAAATCTGGTGTAATGGGAGATACCCCTCCCCAATCATTAATTCCAGCTTTAAGTAATAGATCTAGATTATGAGGACTTAAGTTGGGGGGTGCCTGAATACTCATAGCAGGTCCAAAAATTAATCTAGCTACAGCAATAGTCCATAACAAATCTTCAACTAAAGGAGCTTCATAGTCTGACATTTTAGTATCAGGTTTAGGTCTAAAGTTTTGAATTATTACTTCTTGAATATGTCCATACTTTGAATGTAATTCCCTTATATCTAAAAGTGATTGTATTCTTTCAAGTCTAGTTTCTCCGATACCGATAAGTATTCCTGTGGTAAATGGAATTTTCTTCATACCTGCATTACGAAGAGCTTCTAACCTTCTTTTTGGATCCTTATCTGGAGAACCAAAATGGGGACCTCCCCTTTCGCTTAATCTTTTAGAAGAACTTTCTAACATAATTCCCATAGATGCAGATACGGGTCTCAAAAAATCTAATTCTTCTAAATCCATGCAGCCTGGATTTAGATGGGGAAGAAGGCTGGTTTCAGATAGAACAGCTTCAGCTGCTGTTTGGAGGTATCTTAAAGTACTATCATGTCCTAATTGGCTTAGAGCTTTCCTGGCAGTTGAATATCTTAATTCTGGTCTTTCTCCTAAAGTAAATAAAGCTTCCTTACAACCAGTCTTTTCAGCCTGTTTAGCTAAATTAATAATATCCTGAATGGGCATATAGGGAGGCTTATTATTTCTTTTTGGAGTCTTTGCAAAAGTACAATAATGGCAAACATCTCTACATAAGTGAGTTAACGGAATAAAGACTTTAGGTGAGTAAGTTATAAATGACCCAAAACCTTGATAGGTCAATTCTGAAGCTTCCTGCATTAGAAGATCAGTGTTTGTCTCTTTAGCTAAAAGTAACGCTTCCTTGTTATTTAGATCATTCATTTTTTAGTTACCTACCTTCTGTATCGCATATAATAACTTAAAGTTAAGGAGAAAATTAGAATGAAATTTGGATATCACCCTGTAATGTGTAACCCTGAGTATTATATTCCACTTGCAAAAGCAGCAGAAGATGCTGGTTTTGAAGATTTTGCCTTCCCCGATAGTATATGTTTTCCGCAATCTCCGTCTGTTTCTAAATATCCTTATAACGAAGATGGAAAAGGTGGTTTTTTAGAAGACATACCTTTTTTAGAACCTTTCTCTGCTATACCAGCTCTTGCATCTCACACCAAAAAAATTACCTTTTCTACACACGTAATGAAACTTCCAATCAGACAACCCGTTTTGGTTGCTAAACAAGTAGCTACAGTTGCTGTTATGACGAACAACAGATTTAAATTTGGTGTTGGTTTGAGTCCATGGAAAGAAGATTTTATTGTAACTCAAGAAACATGGGATGAGAGAGGTAAGCGTATGGATGAAATGATAGAAATCATATACGGACTCTTAGAGGGAAATTTCTATTCATTTAAAGGTAATTTTTATGAAATACCTTCTATTAAAATTTGTCCTGTACCTACTATAAAAGTTCCTATTTTGATGGGTGGACATAGTGAGCCAGCATTAATCAGAGCAGCCAAATATCTAGATGGATGGATGAGCGCAGGCTTAGATTTTGAAACAAATAAAAAAATAGTAAACCGTTTAGATGAATTAAGAAAAGAGTTTGGAAGAAGTGATAAAGATTTTTATCAAGTTACTATGGGTCCAGATTGTTATGAACCTGATGGAGTCAAAAGACTAAGTGAGTTAGGTATTGATGAATGTGTCATAGCATTTAGAGATATATATACAGGCAGTGAAGATAATAGAACTTTAGATTCGATGATAGGAGAAATTAACAGTTTTGGAGATACAGTAATAAAGAATGTGAATGGTTAATTATATATTGTCTAAAAGAAATGAAACTGAGTCTCTCATAGATTTCTTTCTAGCTTTCCAATTCCCTCCTAAATGAGCTCCAACTTTAGCTCTATCTTTAAATAGTTTAGCTCTTTCATGAGGTTCGTTCATTAAGTATCTTTTGCCTTCATTATTTTCATAATAATGAATACCATCTTTTCCAATAATGGTGTGTTTATGTCCTACTGCTATTGCGTTAGGAATAAAAGTTACAGGGTCTATTGCGTCGAAAGAATGATGACTATCTTTATAACAGATCAGCTTACAGTTTCCTCCGTTTTGATTTATAGCTGGAGATAATTTTTCAATTAAAATTGAAGGAGTGTAATCATCATCTTCACCAATTAGATTTAGAATTGGAGAGTTGCTCCATCGCATTTCTTCTGGCCAAATAAATGCACCAGGGTAGAAAGCTATATGACCAGCAAATCTTTCTCCTTCAGGGGCAAGTTTTTCTGTTAAAGGTTCCCAAGCGGAATAAAGAGCTGTGCTACCTCCCAAACTCCATCCTGTAATAAAAATTTTCTTTGCATCTATATCAGGATGTTTAGATAATATTTGTAAAGCTTTAAAACAATCAGTTAAAACTGTAGCCAAAGTAACTTGCATCTGGTCCTCTACTATTGAAATTACCTGTCTAGCATCGAAGCTGCTAACTCTAAAAATTGCAAATCCATTGTTTAGAAAGTTAACTGCATGTTCGTGATGGTGTCCTCTCCAACCTAAACTCCCATGCATGCAAATAACAAGAGGATAGATTTTCTTCTTTTTTTCTGGAAAGATTAAAGTACCAAACATATCCTGCTCTTCTACTTTCTTAGAATTTAAAATATGGAAAAACTCAAAAGGATTAGAGGACTTATAAGAAATAACCCCCTGGTCTCCTGATTGTAGTTTGGAACTATTCATTTTTAATCGAATTAATATATTCTTTTACATTAGTATAGCCGCTTTTTTTTATTAATTTACTTAAATCAGCATCGCGATCAATATCAAATTCTAATTTCTTAGATCTGTATAGTCTTACCTGTATCCCTGCTCGGTGAGCTGTTTCTAAATGGGCAAGACAGCTTCCAGGACCATACTTAAATTTTATGAGATCAGGTGGTGTGCAAACCATACAATTAGTGCCTTCTCCTTCTGAATCAGGAGAAATAGTTATTCCTTGTTTATAGGTTTTAATTAATTTTTTATGTTTTTTGGCCACTGATTGAAGGATTGATGAGCTAGTTCTAGGTATATCTCCATGAATTATTAAAATCCCCTTTGCACCTCCCTTAATTGCTCTCTTAGATGCTTCTGTTATACCATTATTTAAACCTGGTTTCTTTTGTAAGAAAGCTTTAAAGCCTAGTTTTTTTACATAATCAATTACATTACTGTCTTCAGTAACAATTAAATAATTTGTAAACAATTTACTTTTTCTTTGGCTTAAAAGAATTCTTCCGAGCATAAACTTCACCAGAACCCTTCTATCTTCTAAAGTAAGGACATCACCAAGTCTACTCTTTGGTCTTTTAAAAGATTTAATTGGTGTTATTGCCCACAAAGACATAATTAAAAATATTCTATACAGAACTTAGCAAGATGTTGTTTATCTTTATTGTTTCTCATAACTATTGATTCTACATATGTCTGCATTTTAATCTCCTCTTTTAAACCCTTGTCTTCATGGTCTATAACTAATGCATCTGCTATCTCTTCATAATGCTTATCAATGAGAACAGGCGAAGGTTCTTTATTAAGCTCATAGGCTATCTTAGCTGAAGGACCTTTTATTGCATCGTTCTTTATATAAGGGGAAATTGCTAATACTTTAAAATTCCTATTAATTAGAAAATCTTTTAAAGGTTTTATGGATAAAATGGGGTCTATACTAAGAAAAGGATTTGAAGGGCAAATAATTACTCCTTCTATTCCTTTTGACTCTATTAGTTGCTCTAAAATAGGTGGAAGTTGCGCTTCTTCACATCCACTAAATTCTATTGATAGAACTTGCGGTTCACATTTCTTTTTTACGAAGTATTCTTGAAATGAAAGTAATCCTTCGTTTGTTTGAATTAAAGTCCTTACTGGGGTCTCTGACATTGGCACTATGAGGTTATTCACTCCTAATTTAGATTTCAAAAAGTTTGTTACTTCTGACAGGCTCTTACCTTGTTGCAATAATGTGGTTCTAATAATGTGAGTAGCTAGATCTCTATCCCCTAATTGAAACCAGTCCTCACCTTCAAAAACTTTTAGTTGGTTTAAAAAAGCCCAAGTCTCTTTTTCTACTCCCCAACCTTTTTTTCTGTCGTTAATTCCAGCTAAAGTATAAGTAACTGTATCTAGATCAGGACTTATATTGAGACCATAATGAATAAAATCATCACCTGTATTTACTAGATTTATTAAATTCTCGTCAGGAATTATTTGAGACAAACCATAAACTAATTTAGCACCTCCGATACCCCCACAAAGAGTTAATATAGTTCTGGTCATTTTACCTAAATAGATCGTCTTCAACGGGTCGTATTAAAATTTGAGACCCTTCTTTATCCTCTCCCAATTGTAGCCCTTTAATCAGAACTACAGGTAAGCCCTCATCTCCTTGCCCCATTAGTATAGAAGCAGCAGAAGCTAGTTCGTCTGCCAATCCAACTTCTGTTACCTCAAGAACCTTGCCATATAAGTCTTTTTGTCCACGTAGATCAGTTAAAGCAGTCACGCCGCTTGATCCTATTGCTATTCCTACAATTCCATTTCTCCATGCTCTCCCTGCACTATCATTAATGATTATTCCAATAGGTTTTTTTAGAAGTCGTGAAAGGTCTTTTCTTATACCTTCAGCACTTAAATCTGGGTTTTCTGGTAATAATAAAACCATGGGATTATTTGCATTAGAATCAATATTAGATCTATCAATACCAGCATTTGCATGAACAAAGCCTAGTTTATTTTCAACAACAATTACCCCTTTTCTGTACCTGACAACTTCTTTTGATTCTTGAAGAATCAATTCAACTAACCTGGGGTCTTTAGCGGTTTTTTTTGCTAATAATTCAGCTTCACCTGAAGGAGTTATTTTATTTAGAGAAACATAACGATCTTCTGCTTTAGAGACTATTTTTTGGGCTAATACTAATATATCGCCTTCATCTATAATCAATTCAGATTTGTTAATGGATTTAAAAATTACATCAGCTAACTTATCTCCTGGAGAGATTAAGGGTATGTTATCTAAAGCTATGAGATCGAGTTTTCTCAATATTTACTCCTCCACTCCTGTAATACGAATACCTGAATGGGATATAGAATGATTTTTATTGATACTTATGAGTACTGATGTTAGGGCTTCTGAAGCAGCAGAGTTAGCTAATTGTCCTGCATGCCATGCTCTCATTCCAATAGATTCTATAAGTTCAATTACTGTAGATCTTGAATCTTTTTTATTTCCACAAACCAGGACATCGCAATCTATAGATTTATTACTTTTTAACAATTCTGCAGAAATATTTTGAAATGCAGAAACAACTTGAACTTCATCTCCAAGAATATCTTGCGAAATTTGAGCAGCGCTACCTTCAGGTGGCAATTGAACAGTTGCTACCTTTGGAGGAATTAAAGGAACTGTAGCATCAATAAAGATCTTATTAATTAGATTCTTCTTACAATCCTTTAAAATACTCTTTTGATGAGCAAACGGGACTGTGAGGATTACGATATCACCTTCTCTAGCTGCCTCTTCGTTTTGTAGGCCTTTACAACCTGTACCTAATTTTTCTGCTGCACTTATTGCTCCTTCTAATTTTCTAGAGCCTATCACTACCTTGTAATCAGCTTGCAAAAAACGTTTTGCAAGTCCATTTCCAAGATCACCTGTTCCACCAAGAATTGAGATTACTTTATCCTTATCCATATGTTTACCTTTAGGCTGTTTAGTTTGATTGCGTATAATGGGATTGGAGTGCCGACATGTCAAAATGATTTATTAAAAAAGAGGATTAAATTTGAATATATCAGCAGATTTTAAAGGAAAAATAGTTTTAATTACTGGAGGAACACGAGGTATAGGTAAGGGCATTGCAAAAAGCTTTATAGATTCCAATGCTAAAGTTTATATATGTGCAAGAAATGCTCCAAAAGAGAAAATTAAAAATACTACTTTTCTTCAATGTAATGTAAATGATCCTGAAAATATTGAAGACATGTTTTCAAAAATTATAGAGAAAGATAAATTTATAGATGTAGTTATAAATAATGCTGGAGGAGGACCAATGGTTCCAGCAGAAAAGGCACCCCCTAAACTGAGTGAATCGATTATAAAGCTTAATTTATTAGCACCTTTAAACATAAGCCAAGTTGCAAATAGGTATATGCAAAAAAATAGAGGCGGCAATATCATTAACATTTGTAGCGTGAGTGTATTAAGACCTACTCCAGGTGCAGCAGCATATGGAAGTGCTAAAGCAGGTTTAGCAAATCTTACACAGTCACTAGCTATAGAGTGGGCACCAAAAGTAAGAGTTAATGCCGTAGTCTCTGGTCTAATTAGAACAGAGCAAGCTGAAGATTATTATGGTGACGAAGAGTCAATTAATAGAGTAAGTAAAACTATTCCATTAGAAAGGATGGGAGATCCAAATGATATTGGTAATGGTTGCTTGTTTTTATCTTCTGATCTAGCTGATTACATAAGCGGAGCAACACTAGAAATACATGGTGGAGGAGAAAAACCCGCTTATCAGAATGTAATAGAATAATTTCAGTTAACTACTAGCTACTGCTCCCCCATCACATGTAATAGTTTCTCCTACTGTAAAAGCTCCAGCTCTAGAACTTAAGAATATTGCTAAACCGGCTATATCTTCTTTTGTTCCCATTCTTCCTCTGGGATTTCTTTTACCTACTTCACTCCAATCTACGTCTGTTTCCCCTTTAAATCCCACACCTGTACTTAACATCCAAGTAGGAAAGGGTCCTGGAGCTATTGCATTTACAATAATATTTTCTTTAACTAATTTAGCTGCCAATAATCTAGTTAGGTGATGAAGGGCAGATTTTGAAGGACCGTATGCCCAAGCATCAAAGACCGTATTCTTTATTCCATCTACTGAACCTATATTTATCACTCGTGCTGGATCTTCGTGAGTACCTGATTTCTTTAAATGAGAAAGCAACTTCTGTGTTAAGAAAAATACACCTTTAACATTCGTATCCATGACTTTATCCCAACCACTTTCTGGATATTCTTCTATTGAAGCCCCCCAGGAAGCTCCAGCATTATTTACTAAAATATCTAAATGCGATTCTTCTTCATTGAATTTTTTGTACAAGTCATTTATTCCACTCATATTAGACACATCAGCAGGTAAAGAAATACATTCTCCACCAAATTCTTTACTTAATCTTGCAGCTGTTTCTTCACACACTTCTTCTTTTCTTGAACTAATATACACCTTTACACCGTTGGCAAGGAATCCAGCTGCAATCATCTCCCCAATACCCCTAGATCCACCAGTAATTAAAGCTACTTTATCTTTTATAGAAAATAAATCCTTCATGAACTCTCCTTGATAATATTTGTAAAATCCCAATATAAGTAGTGTAGGTGCCTTAGGGGCCTACGTAAATTAAATTTTAATACTTGCTTAATTAAGGAGTGAATTATGATAAATAAAACATTTGATATTTTTTGGAGAGATATTTCTCCATTTGCTGTTGGTTTTGATAGGACTTTTGATGCCTTATCTCTATTGGCAGACTCAAAATCTCAAACTACTAATTATCCGCCTTACAATATTCGTAAGGTTTCTGATGAACAATACACTATAGAACTTGCAGTGGCTGGTTTTGAAGAAAAGGATATTGAAATTGAAGCTGAAGAGGATAATCTTACAATCAAAGGTAAAAGACCCTCTAAAGCCTCAGAAGGTTTAGTCCATCAAGGACTTTCTTCTAGAGATTTTGAAAGAAAGTTTGTCCTTTCTGAAGATATGGTTATAAAAGGAGCTGCACTTTCTAATGGAATGTTATATGTAGGGTTAGAAAGGATAATCCCAGACCATAAAAAACCTAGAAAAATAGAACTTACTTCAAAGAATAAGATTCTAAATTAAAAAAAGGGGCTATTTCAGCCCCTTTTCTTCTCGTTGTCTAAATTCTTAGGCTTAATAGTTAATAATTTACTAATAAAAACTTCTAAATATTGTATTCCTGTTTGGGTATAATTTTCTGCTGCTTTAGATTTTTTTATAACATTTTCACCAATCTGTTTTGCTTTTTGGGAGTAATTTGGATCTTCGGTTTTATTCATCAACCTAGATTTTACTTTAAATTAAATTTTTTTTTAAAACGATTACAAATTAAACTGCCATGTAATAGAGATGTCCAATAAATTAATTAAATCAGAAGGTAATTTAGAAATTGCTAAGAAGACTTTTTTGAGTTCTTTTAAGCAAGAAAAGAATAATAAAGAATGTTGGTCCTGCTTAATTCTACAATCAATAAATGGCTATTATCTTCCTCAAACCCCAAAGAAAGAAAAGGATCTAAATGAATTTCTTGATATGATCAAAAAGGAATATCAAAGTCATAAGAAAAAATTGTTCTGGAATGATCTTTTAGAAATTGAAAAAGAAAAGAATATGAATAAAATCAATAAAATGTATCTTGTCTCAATTTCGACCCTAGTAAAAGATAGACAACAGTCAATTAACTGGTTTGCATTGAATTCTCTGAAAGAAATGAAGCAAAGAGAGACCTTAACAATAGCCCTGTCAAACTCTTTAGTTCAAATAATAAATTTATGAGCAAAAAAGAAAATCTATCTGGTACTGGAAAAGTTTGGGAAGAATTTTGTGAATCTTTAAAAGCTAGTGGTCACATTATTTTAAATCAAAAAGATTTAACGAATTTAGATGTTCATGAGGGTTGGAGATATTTAACTCGCTTAACGCGTTTAGGTCTAGAAATGGCACTTGAAAGTAATGATCCTTTTTTCCCTACCTTCTATAGCCTTTCACATGCAACTGCAAAAATAGGCGCAGATAACCCAGACAATTTATATCTAAACGCTACTATAGATGGAAATCTTGATTATAGGATTTGGGGAAATAGAGGAACGGTGCACTATCTAAGTTTTGGAACAAAAGCTAATAAATATAGTGAAGATGGAACAATGAAAACCACGGGGGAACTAGACATCAAAGAAGTGCATATAGAAGAAGATAATTCAATTGATATTATACTGAGTAAGAAGAAAAAGGATGGTAATTGGTTGCCTTTGTCTAATGATTCTAATTTAGTAATAGTTCGTCAAACATTTTTAGATAAATCTTTAGAACAAAGCGCTTCACTAAAAATTGAATGCTTGAACGCTCCTGATTTCCCTGCTCCCCTTACAGAAGAACGTTTAATACAAAGCCTTCAGACTGTATCAAATTTTGTAAATGGAACTGCTTCTACATTTGTTAACTGGACAAATCAATTTAAAAAACAACTCAACAAACTCCCCTCTCAAGACCAAGAGATGTATCAAAGAGCTGGGGGTGATCCAAATATTCACTACCTTCATGGGTTCTGGAAACTGCAACAAGATGAAGCATTAATAATAAATACTAAGGTTCCTGATTGTGATTACTGGAATTTTCAATTAGACAACTATTGGATGGAATCTTTGGATTATCGCTTTCATAAAATTTCTTTGAATAACAGTAATGCATATTTAAACGAAGATGGAACCTTAACAATAGTAATTAGTTCTTTAAATCCTGATATGCCTAATTGGATAGAAACAGCGGGACACGAACAAGGCACAATGTTGTTGAGGTGGGTTGGAGCTGAGGAACATCCTGTACCATATTCAGAGGTAAAAAAAATTTCTGAACTTAAATGATGACTGCTCCAGATTCCATTGACTTTAAAAGCCTAAAAAAACGTGCATCTGAGATAACTGATTTAGAAAATTTTGGTAATCCTGATCATTTAAAGGGTTTAGAAGGATTATGTTATAGCCTTCAAGAAGAGGCAAAGTTAAACGATATCGGCAAGATAGCTCAACACTCTAGAATTGTAGGGATACTCGTTAACAGGTTAAGATTTGAAAAAGAATTAGAGAGCTATCCCGAAATTAAAGATGAAAGTATTTTAGGTCCTATAGTCATAGTAGGTTTACCAAGAACAGGAAGTACAATGATGCATAGATTATTATCATCTGATTCAAGAAATACTTCCATGATATGGTGGGAAGGAAGAAACCCGTCAAGATTCCCTTCTGAAGAAAGGGGTAAACCCTTAAAAAGAATAAAAGCTGGAAAAAATGAAGTACAGGAGTTGTTGCAAGCTTCACCTGATTTAATGAGCATTCATCCTATGGATGCTATGGCTCCAGATGAAGAGATTCTTTTACTAGAACATACTTTTTACAGTACTGTTCCGGAATCTTTTATGTATGTGCCCTCTTATTCAAAGTGGATTGAAGAACAAAATCATACTACTGCCTATGAATACTTAAAATCGCTTCTTAAATATTTACAGTGGCAAAGTCCAAATAGATCTAAAAAAACATGGGTTTTAAAGACTCCTCATCATATGGGGTATGTAGACATAATTTTAAAAGTATTTCCTAATGCTAAGGTTATACAAACCCATAGAAGCCCTATAGATACAATACCTTCTTACTGTTCAATGGTAACAACTCTAGCTGCACCTTTAAGCAATCAGCTAGATCCAAAGTTAATTGGGATGTATTGGGAAAAGAAATTATCTAGAGTAATGCTTCATTGCATGAATATAGCTAATCAGAATCCTTCTAATTTCCTAGACATTAACTATCTTGATCTTATAAAGAATCCTCTTCAACAGATAAGAAAAGTCTATAATTTTTTAAATATAGAACTTAATCAAAAAATAATAGCTGAAATGGAAAAATGGATTCAAGAAAATCAACAACATAAACATGGACATCATGAATATTCCTCTTCAAACTACGGACTAGATGATCAGATAATCAAAGAGGACTTCTCAGAATACATAAATACATACATTAAGAGAGTATGAATTACCCTAAAAAACCACCAATTATAGACCTCATGATGGGAATTCCAAGTGATGAGGATAGAAGTGATTGGTATGAATTTATGAAACCTCTCTTTTTGGATGATGAAAGCAAAAAAATGTTTTCTTTTCCAGCAGAGTACATGTTTAAAGATGTACCAAAAACAGGAAAACAAAAAGATTTTCCTCTTTATGTTATCCAACAGATGGATAAATTTGGAATTAAAAAAGCCAATATAGGCTTTAATGAGAAACAAGATGAAATTATTGATGCTTTAAAGAGATTTCCTGACAGATTTTTCTTAAATTATCCTGTAAATCCTAATAAAGGAATGGAAGAAGTAAGGGAAATTAGAAGGCTACACAAGGAGTATGATATTAAATCTGTTGATGCTTTTCCTTCTGGACTATGCCCCCAAGTCCCTATAAACGATAAAAAGTGGTATCCAATTTATGCTACATGCGTAGAACTTGATATTCCTTTCTGTTCTTGTGTAGGTGTTCCTGGACCTAGATTGCCTATGTCAGCTCAAAAGGTAGAGTTAATTGATGAAGTCTGTTGGTTCTTTCCTGAACTTAAATTTGTAATGAAACATGGCGCAGAACCCTGGACTGAATTGGCAGTTAAATTAATGTTAAAGTATCCAAACCTTTTTTATATGACAAGTGCCTTTGCTCCAAAGTATTATCCAAAAGCAATTGTTGAATTTGCTAATTCTCGAGGCCAAAATAAAATAATGTATGCTGGTTATTTTCCTATGGGTCTTTCTCTAGAAAGAATTTTTAAAGAAATGCCTGAAGTTCCTTTTAAAAAAGAAGTGTGGCCAAAATTTCTATATGAAAACGCTCAAAAGATCTTTAAATTAGAAGAATAAGTCTTTAAACCGCTATAGGTTCAAAATCAAATTTTGATACCCCGCAATCTGGACAACACCAATCATCAGGAATATCTTCAAATCTAGTCCCTGGCTCTATACCATCTTCTGGTAATCCAACTGCTTCATCATAAATGAATCCACAAATAACACATTCCCATTTTCTGAAATCCATTTTATTTATTATTTACCTTTAAAATTGGGTTTTCTTTTTTCAGAAAAGGCAGCTAATCCCTCTTGAGAGTCTTCTGATTCAAAAACTGGCCACCCTATTTCAAGTTCTTGTTCTAGAGCTTCTTTCTCTGAAATCTGTTCATTAAGATCGCGCAAACTTCTCATGATAGCTTTGATAGAAACTGGTGAATTGTTTGCTATCTCCTCAGCTATTTCCATGGAGCGATTAAAAGCCTCTCCTGCTTTTACAACTTCTCCTATTAATCCAAAGTCTTTTGCCTTTTTTGCATCTATATGTCTTCCAGTAAGCATCATTTCGGCTGCATACGTATAGGGAATTTGTCTAGGAATTCTTACGGTAGCACCACCTAATGGAAATAATCCTCTTTTTGCTTCCGTTAAACCAAAAGTAGCGTTTTCTGAAGCTACTCTTATATCAGTGCCATGTAATATTTCAGT
This sequence comes from uncultured Gammaproteobacteria bacterium, assembly GCA_913045055.1. Taxonomy (GTDB): domain Bacteria; phylum Pseudomonadota; class Gammaproteobacteria; order Magnimaribacterales; family Magnimaribacteraceae; genus CAJWPI01. Next base: position 38,585 of record CAJWPI010000014.1, read on the forward strand.
ACCACCAGCGAGAGCAAAACCTTCAACTGCAGCAATTATTGGTTTATAAGGCCTGTTATGACGTAATAAAGCCTGCCAATGTAAGTCAGGAACCTTTTTCATTCTTTTAATGATTTCTTCATTTCCTTGATTTCCTACATACATGGCAGTGAGATCAGCACCTGCACAAAAAACATCCTCTGTACCTGTTATCACTGCACAACGTAAATCCTTGTTTGAGTCTAATTCTCGCCAAGCATCATATACTCTCAATAACATATCTGGACTCAAAGCATTTCTTTTCTCTGGTCTATTTAGTTTTATAACTAAAATGTGTCCCACCGTATTTATTAATGCATGATTTTGCTTATTCATAACAACTCCTTAGACATAAAAATATATAGTAATATTGATTAAGAGATTTTCATAAAAATTTATTTATCTAACCGGTTGACATGACTTAAGAATAGGTTGTAATCTTGTCCTTGATGTTCAAACAAATATAAGGGTATTATGAAAATAAGTGATCTTTTGTTTAGGGACAGTTTTTTTAGGACTCCTTCTAAATTACTAATTCTGCTCCCGCTCTTCTTTGCCCCTTTCATCTCCGCTTCTTTAACAACTGATAAGGACGTTGCGCCAGTTACTTCTTCTGTAAATTTAACTTGGTCATCTTCTTCATCTTGTACAGCTTATGATGATTGGTCAGGTAGTAAATCAAGTTCCGGGACAGAGTCCGTAGTGATAGGAAAAACAGGTTGGAATATCTATTCCTTGAACTGCTCTGGTACTCTGAAACATGCTTATGTTTGGGGTACGCAGTTTGCTACAGGTTTGCAAACTTCTACAAGCTCGAAGGAAATGCCAGAGAACATTCTTGATGTAATGACTCTGCGTACAGATAATTCTGGTGTTACTTTTTCTCTAAAAGACTCGGGTGGTACTAAAGACGAATCACTATTTAATATAGATGCCTCCTCAGGAAAAATCACTTTTAAATCTCTACCCGATTTTGAAAATCCTTTAGATTTAAATAAGGATAATGTTTATACCTTTGATGCTGTTGCTACAGATGGCAGTAATTCATCAACAAAATCTTTAACAGTTAAAATTCTAGATTCAAATGAGATACCTACAGATATAACTTTATCAAGTTCTTCCTTCAACGAAAGTAAAACGGTTTCAATTGTCGGTAGAGTTTTTGTAACTGATCC
>CAJWPI010000015.1 GCA_913045055.1 uncultured Gammaproteobacteria bacterium
ATCTTTATTAGGTTTTCTCAGCTGAATTTCCTGAGATAGATAAAACTGATCAAAACAATTTTTAAAGTCTTCATAAAAACTAACGTTATCTTTTATAAAGTCTATATGCATATCGTTTGTATTACTCAATAATATGAGTTTGTAATCTTGCTCTTTTGCAAGTTGTTGAATAAACTCTAATCTGTACTTTGGGAAATCTTTCAGGATGTAATTCCAGGCTTCAATGATTTGATTTTCGTTTAAATATGAGAATTTAGATACATAAAAATCAATAAATTCTTGATAATCTCCCATAACATCATCTTCGATCATAGAAATTAAGTGCAAGTACCTCTGCGTAGTAGCCACACTGGAGTGGCCGAGCCTATCCCGCACATATAGCAACGGATCTATAACACTCTTACGCCTGCGCATGTCATGGAGTGTATGCGTCGCATAGGTATGGCGGAGCATATGAGGAGTGACTGTGAAAGGAAGCCCCAGATCTTTCCACATATGGTTTAGACTCTGGCCTTTAGGACTGTAAGGCACACCATACCTAGATAGAAACAACGGAATTGACTCTACACATGAGGTCTGCATACTCCGATTACGCTCATGAATTTTGTACTGCCAGAGCGCGGCCATAAGCGAGCGAGGGATGTCAATCTCCCGCGCCTTATTCCCCTTGAGCTCCATATCCTTTGGACTACAGAAAACTCTAAAGTGAGAACTGCCTTTAGATATTTGAGCGGGATCAAATATATAGGAGCTTGGAAATGTAAGGAGCTCTTCCTTCCTCAACCCACTGCTTAGGGCTAGTCGTGCAATAAGCTTTTGAGTAGAACAACTTATGGAATTTAAAAAAATTGAATTAAAATTGAAATCTTCTAAATTAATATTGTTAAGTCTTCTAAAGCTTCTTTTTCTTGCTAATGCATCTAAAGTTTCTATTTCAGAAAGTCTAGCTGAAATAACATTAGAACATTGGTTCATCTTAATATTATGATTCAAGGCCTTTATACTAGGTCTGCTATTTTCAGTAGACAATACTCTATTAAATGTTCTTGAAAGAAAAATAGTAAATGTACCTACACCACAATGTAACTCTAATACATCATCTTTTTTATCTATATTTTCAAAAATCCAAGATAGAATTTTTTCACATATATAAGGATTTGGTTGACAAAAACATTGATCAAAGAGACTTATTGAGTATTTTCTGTCCATATAATTATAAGTTTCGTCAACACAGTCTTTTTCTATAACAATTTTCTGGTTTTTACTTCTTCCTATAATCGAAGTATGAAGGTACTTGTTAAGTTCAGAAGCCATTTCTATCCAACTTGTATCAAGTCTTTTGTGGTATACCAAAGTAATTAAAGCTTGTGTGTCTCTATTTACCATAAACTCAACTTGAAAGAGACGATAACTCAAAATTTTATTTTTTCTAATTAAATCAATTAATTTAGTCATTAATGTATTAATTTTTGGATCGCAAATTGACAATTCAGAAATCTTAATTTTAGAGGAGTCTTGTGTCATATAAAATTCTTCTTGATTATCTAGAACTGTTAGTCCAAGTTCTATTCTCGTTCTAAAACCTTCTTCAGGTGACTGATAATAAGAAATATTCTTTGTATGCTCTTGGAAGAATTCTTTAAATTTAAATTTTTTCTTCTTGAACTGTGTTTTATAGACTCTTTTATTTTTGTTATTCAATATTAGAGCTCAAAAATTTCTTTGTTATTGATATCTTCTCTTTTCTAGTCTTAGCTACTCTTTTAACCTGATCATTTCCAATCTTGCCAACTCCAAAATAAGTACTTTCAGGGTGTGAGAAATACCAACCACTTACAGAGGCAGCAGGACTCATTGCAAAATTTTCTGTTAAAGATACTTTTATTTTTTTATCTGCATCTAATAGTTGAAACAACTTTAATTTTTCAGAATGATCTGGACAGGCAGGATATCCAGGAGCAGGTCTTATACCTAAATATTTTTCTTTAATTAGGTCTTCATTAGTATAGTGTTCATTTTTTGCGTAACCCCAGAGATCTTTTCGAACTTTTTCATGCATATATTCAGCAGATGCTTCAGCCAATCTATCTGCTAAAGCTTTTAGCATAATGGAAGAATAGTCATCATTATTTTTTTCATACCTCTTACAAGCTTCTTCTACCCCAATGCCTGCCGTAACGGCAAAACCACCGATTACATCTTTTCTATTTTCTTCTTTAGGAATAATAAAATCTGCTAAGCATCTATTCGGTCTTTTCAAGCCTTGTTCTTTTTGTTGTCTTAAAAAGTTTAAGGTAGTCAAAACCTTTTTTTTACTTTTAGTATCGTATATCTCAATGTCATTGTTATTAATTTGATTACATGCCCAAAAACCAACAACTGCTTTAACTTCAATTATCTTCTTTTCATCAATATTTTCTAGCATATCTTTTGCATCTTTAAATAAATTTTTTGCTGCATCTCCTACTTTAGGATCAGACAAAATATCAGGGTATTTACCAGCTAAATCCCAAGATCTAAAGAATGGAGCCCAGTCAATATAATTTCTTAATATCTTTATAGGAATATTGGATAAAGTTTTTGTACCATAAAAAGTAGGTTGGGTGGAATTGTAATTTTTCCAATCTATCTTTTGTTTATTCTTATTTGCAGCCTTAATGTCTAATAAAGGTTTTGTTTTACCTTTTAATAATCTTTCTCTAACCTTTTCGTATTCAGCTTTTATTTCTATTAAAAACTCCTTTTTATTTTTTTTATTAACTAAGTTCTGAACCACACCAACGCTCCTAGATGCATCAATGACATGAACAACAGGACCTGATTTGTATCCAGGCTCAATTTTAAGTGCAGTATGGGCTTTTGAAGTTGTGGCACCTCCTATTAGTATTGGAATACTTAACTCTCTTTTTGTCATTTCTTGGGCTACATGAACCATTTCATCTAGAGATGGGGTTATAAGTCCACTAAGACCTATGAAATCAGCCTTTTCTTTAATTGCAGTTTGAATTATCTTCTCTGCAGGAACCATCACTCCCAGATCAATTACTTCAAAGTTATTACATTGTAAGATTACACCAACTATATTTTTTCCTATATCGTGTACATCACCTTTCACTGTAGCTAAGACTATCTTTCCATTTGATTTTAGTTTTCCAGTTTTTTCTTTTTCTATAAAAGGGACTAGATACGATACTGCTTCTTTCATAACTCTCGCACTCTTGACTACTTGAGGAAGAAACATTTTTCCTTCTCCAAACAAATCTCCTACTATGTTCATCCCATCCATCAAAGGTCCCTCAATGACCTCTATAGGACTATCCTTAAGTAATCTTTCTACTTCGACATCTTCTATTATGAATTTATTTATTCCATGGACTAGAGCATGAGAAATCTTTTCACTATTTTTTAATTCACGCCAAGCTATAGTTTCTTTTTGTTCTTCTTTCTTCTTACTCAAACCTTTAGAAGCTTCTATTAGTTTTTCTGTAGCGTCTTTATTTCTATTAAGAATTACATCTTCAATTATGTCTCTTAATTTAGGATCAATATCTTCATAAACTGAAAGTTGGCCTGCATTTACAATGCCCATAGTTAATCCGTTCTTAATTGCATGGTAAAGAAATACTGAGTGCATGGCTTCTCTTATTAGGTCATTACCTCTAAAAGAGAAAGACACATTACTAATCCCACCTGATGTTCTTATATTTGGATAGTTTTTCTTTATGTATTTGCATGCATCTATGAAGTCTTTTGCATAGTTCAGATGCTCATCAAGACCGGTGGCTACAGCAAAGACATTGGGATCAAAGATAATATCCTCTTCTGGGAAATTTACTTCTTTGACTAATATATCGTAGCTTCTTTTACAAATTTTACATCTATCTTCGTAAGTAGAAGCCTGACCCTTTTCATCAAATGCCATAACAACTACTGCAGCTCCATATGTTTTGCATAATAAAGCTTGTTTTATAAACTCTTCTTTGCCTTCTTTTAAACTTATAGAATTAACTACACTTTTTCCTTGTATATTTTTTAAACCCTCTTCCAATACTTCCCATTTCGATGAATCTATCATTATCGGAACTTTACAGATTTCAGGTTCAGTAGAAATAAGCTTTAAGAAATGCACCATTTCCTCTTTTGAATCAAGTAATCCTTCATCCATATTAATATCAATAATTTGGGCTCCTGATTCAACTTGATCCTTTGCAATTTCGAGAGCTTCATCATATTTTTTTTCTTTAATTAATCTAGAAAATTTCTTTGATCCCGTTACATTAGTTCTTTCTCCTATGTTAATGAACAGTGAATCATTACCTATAGATAGATGCTCAAGTCCGCTTAAAAGAGTTACTTTATTATTTTTTTTAATTTTTCTTTGATTCAAAGCTGAAACTTCTTCTTTTATAGCCTCAATATGGCTAGGTGTGGTTCCACAACACCCGCCAACTAAGTTAACTAATCCTTCTTCAGCAATTTCTCTTATTATCGAAGACATATATTCAGGAGATTCATCATAACCTCCCATTTCATTAGGTAGTCCTGCATTAGGATGAAGACTTATAGGTTTATCTGAAATATTATCTAGAGAGTGCAGGTGTGGTTTAAGATGTTCAGCACCTAAAGCACAGTTAAAGCCTACAGCATCAGCATCGCTATGTTTTATAGCTGTCCAGAAGCCTTCAACAGTTTGACCTGAAAGAGTTCGTCCTGATGCATCAGTTATAGTTCCTGAAATTATTAGAGGAATTTTTAATTTTAAATCTTGGCATTTTTCTAAATAAGCATATATTCCAGCTTTTACATTTAATGTATCAAAAACCGTTTCAAACATGAGTAGATCACTACCACCATCTATTAATCCATCAATACTTTCCCTGTAACTTTTAACAAGTTCACTGAAATAGATATTTCTTTGAGAAGGGTCGTTTACATCAGGCGATAATGATGCAGTTTTATTAGTAGGACCAATAGCGCCAATTACATAAGCCTTTTTTTTGGTATCTTTAATAGCCTCCTTGGCTATCTTGGCTCCTTGAAAGTTAAGTTCATAAGCTTTTTTCTGTAAAGAATAATCTGCTTGAGAGATCGAATTCGAATTAAAAGTATTTGTTTCTATAAAATCACTTCCAGCAAGAAGAAACTTTTTATGAATATTTTTTATAAGTTCAGGTTGAGTTATGTTTAGGAGGTCATTATTTCCTTTTAATTCGTGATCAAAATTTTTGAATTTTTTACCTCTAAAATCATCCTCTAAAAGATTTTCGTCTTGAATCATAGTACCCATGGCACCATCAAGAAACATAATCCTAGTTGATAATAGTTTTTGAAGTTGTTTTTTTAACATTTGTATACTAAAAACAATAGCTTAATATTAAAATATATAAGTAGGTACTATAATTTACTTATTATTAAGGGATTATCAACAAGCAGTATAAAGAGAATAGTAATTTTAAATGAATTTCTTATGTTTGATTGTGTTTTTTCTTAATGAAAATTCCACTTACTTGCTGCTTAGATAATATATGATAATTTAAAGGTTTTGTTTGATAATGTAAAATAACCTTATGTCTGAAATAGAAATTACAAAATCAGCTTCTAGCTATCTAAAAGAGCTCTTAGAAAAACAAGATGAAAATACTGTTGGTATAAAGATATTTGTCACTCATCCAGGCACACCTCGTGCTGAGACTTGTATAGCCTATACCAAAGATATAGATGATCTTTCTAAATTTGTTTTAAAAGAAAACCAAAACTTTAATCTTTATTTAGAAGAAGGATCATTAAATTTCTTGGAAGATGCAAAAGTAGATTATTCACCTGACAAATTTGGTGGAAATCTAACAATAAAAGCTCCTAACGCAAAGCTTCCTTTATTTTCCGATGATGGTTCTTTAGAAGAAAAAATAAATTATTTTCTTTATTCTGAAATTAATCCAGGGCTAGAAGCTCATGGAGGTGAGGTTATGCTGGTTGAAATTCTTGAAGATAATACCGCTGTTTTGCAATTTGGTGGCGGTTGCCAAGGGTGTGGAATGGTTGATCTCACTTTGAAAGATGGAGTTGAAAAAACATTGATGGAAAAAATACCTGAATTAACTAAAGTTCTTGATATTACAGATCATAGCAATAGAGAGAATGCTTATTATAAATAAAGTTATTTTCCTTTTTTTATCTTATTCCAATATATAATTCTTGAATGTCTTTATTAAATGCTGAATCTTGTTTTATTTTCACAGATACGGAGACTTCAGGATTAAATATTAACTTCTCTCAAATTATCCAGGTAGGTTCAATACTTTCTAATGACAGCATAGAAGTAGAGGACACCCAGGATTTAAATTGTAATTTACTTCCCTGGGTAGTTCCTAGTCCTGAAGCTTTTTTAGTGCACCGAAGAGTTGAAAGCTTGGTTGGAAAAGAATTATCTCACTATGAAATGATGCTTAAATTAAGGCAAGAATGGCTTGATTGGTCTAGTTCACGTAACCCTGTTTTCATTACTTATAACGGCCATAGATTTGATGAAGAACTTTTTAGAAGACAATTTTATTGGTGCTTGCTTCCTTCATACATAACTAATACTGAAGGTGCATCGAGGTTAGATCTAATGTATACCTTTCAGTTAATTGCTAATTTCTTTTCACACTGTGTTCAGGTTCCTAGGAACGATGAAGGGGAGGTTAGTTTAAAATTAACTGATTGGGCCAATCAAAACGATATATCTTCTGAAGGTGCACATGATGCTTTAAATGACTGTTATCTGATGGTTGAACTATCAAAAATTGTAAAAGACAAGGCAGGTGCTGCCTGGAAGGCGTCACTTAAAGGATCTTCTAAAGGAGGTAATCTAAATCTTATACAATCTGAACCATTTGCGATGTTGGGAGAGGTGTTTAGAAAAAAAACATTCCCTTCTCCAATCACTTTTTGTGGACAAAATCCCAAGTTTACAAATGAAGTAGCGGTTTTAGATCTGTGCTGTAATCCCGATGAGTTAGATGAATACACAGATAATGAATTATTAGAACAAATTGGAACTAGCGGAACAGCTATTAGAAAATTAAAGATTAATAGAAGCCTTCCAATAATGCCTTCTGATCAAATCCCTAACTTAAAGGAACATCTAGAGAACATGAACGTAACTCAGAATAAAGTTGAAGAAAATGCTTTCAAGATTAGGAATAACGTCAATTTACAAAAAAGGATATCTGAATTAATGGCTAATAATCAGATAAGTTACCCTGAACCTAAATTTGTAGAGCAGTCTGTCTATGCAGGTTTTGCTTCAAAAGCAGATGAATTATGGATGGAAAGATTTCATTCTGAAGATTGGAACAAGAAAGCTACTCTCATAAACGGTTTCGAAGATAAGCGCTATAAAGAATTAGCTGAAAGACTTGTTTGCAGTAACTCTCCTAATTCAATCTCAACAGAAGCAAATAGTAAATATAAGCTTTTTTTGAAGGAAAGAATACATTCTAAGGGACCTTGGTTAGATTTAAAAGGAGCTAAAGAAAAGACTGATAAGTTGTTATTAGAGACTAAAGACGATGAAGATAAGAAAATATTAGAGCAGCTTAAAGATCACCTTAAGTCTATGGCCCTTCTTTAATGTCTATAGCATCCCAAGGTGAGATTTGTATCAAGACTCCAAAATAGGGGTGATCAATATAGTGTAATTTGCCTTCTTCCATTTTTCTCTCTTCAATTAATTCATACTGATTTTCTGGTAATAACTGAATTTCAGGAATTGACTTACTGCTTGTATTTATAACTTCTTCTTTAATAGTAATTTCATTTGGAATAAGAGGTAAATAATTAAACCATTTCTTGATATCTATAAAAGAAATTTTTATTTTAGGGAGGAAAGACTCTTGCCAGAAATAAGAATCTTTTTTTAATTTATTATTTTCTTTAAATATATTTTCTAAATCATTGAATTTATAAAGATAATCTATTTCTGGGATATAGTCTAAGTCTGAATTTTTTGGAGAAAATCTTAACTTAATGTCACTATGAAGATATCTTTCTTTATAAGTTATTAATTCTCCATAAACTACTTTATCTAACTTATTGCCTAAGATTAAAACAGGAAAAGATAGTTCTTTATTAAAAATAGGCTGATACCAAGATCTTTGATAGAGAACCTTATAATTAGAATTTTTATTGATGTCCTTGTAAATTTGAGTTAATTTTTGATCTTCAACTTTTTCAAATAATTCTACTGGTAATCTATTTTTTTCTTTTTTAGGATTTTTAACTAAAACCTCTTCCTGGTTCTCTTTATTAGAAAATTCGACTTTTTTTATCAGCGTAGGTGTTTCCTTTAGACCGTGTTTAATAGATGTTTTTTTAACTAACAAAGAAGGTTCTTTTGGCAGTTCTACTAAATTTTCTGAGAACTCCCATTCTTTTAAATCATACCAAGTTTCTTCTGCATCTGATTCAGAAATTTTAAGATTTTCAATAACAACTATATCTATTCTATAAATTGAAATTGGCTTTGATTTATCTATGTAAGTTTTAATAGACTTTTCTAATGAAGCGGGAATATATAATTCTGCGTATACCGAAGAGGTGATACAGATTAAGAATGATAGGATTAATTTTTTCATTTTCTTAATAATTATATGTTAAGTAGCTCTTCTTTAATTCTGGAAGGAAAATCCTCTAACTTACTAGGAGTTTTCATGGTTATTTGTTCTTTATTTATATACATAATCTTAATTCTATCTCTACTAGCTTGTATAGAGGAGATGGATAGACTTTCAGCAATTAGCCTTATCTCATTTTGAATAAAGAGATTATTTATTTCTTTAGGAAATAATCCAAATCTATCTATCATTTCAATTTGAATAGCTCTCAATTCTTGATTAGACCTAGCAAGGGCAATTCTGTTATACATTATTAATCGCTGGTTTAGGTCTGGAAGATAATCTTTTGGTATATAAGAAGAAACACCTAAATTTATATCTTTTTCTTTTTCTAATAGATCAAACTCTAATATCCCTTTTTTTATGTAATCTGCAGCTTTATTTAAAAGTCTTGTATACAAATCTAATCCGATCGATTGCAATATTCCACTTTGTTTTTCTCCAAGTATTTCTCCCGCTCCTCTTATTTCAAGATCTTTAATAGCTAATAAAAGTCCAGCTGAAAGAGAATCTGAATCTTCAAAGGCTTCTATTCTAGATCTTGCTTTCTTCCTTTTAATATTGCTAGAAGATTTTAAGAAGTATGCATATGCCTGCTTATTACTTCTTCCAACCCTTCCTCTCAGTTGATGAAGTTGAGCCAGACCTAATTTGTCTGCACTTTCTATGATAATAGTATTTGCATTCTGAATATCTAAACCGCTTTCAATGATTGTTGAACAAACCAGAATATCAATATTTCCTTCATGGAACTCTAACATTGTAGTTTCAATGTCTAGGGGTTTAAGCCTTCCATGAACAATGCCTATAGAAAGTTCTGGAAAACTGTCCTGTAAATCTACCTTTCTGTTATTTATTAATCTTAGATCATTACAAAGGTAATAAATTTGGCCACCCCTTAGAATTTCTCTTTGTATAGATTCACTAATTAAATTTTTATTTAAAGAGTAAACAAAAGTTTTAACACTGACTCGATCTGGAGGAGGGGAAGAGATTATAGAAAAATCTTTGAGCTTAGAGAGAGCAAAATTAAGGGATCTTGGAATTGGAGTAGCTGATAAGCTTAAAACATTAATATCTTTCTTAATTTTTTTAATTTTTTCTTTCTGTCTTACTCCAAATCTATGTTCTTCATCAATTATTAAAAGTCCGATATCTGAATAAGAGATAGAGTCTTGAAGGAGTGCGTGAGTTCCTATCAAGATGTCTATCTTTCCTTTAGAAAGGTCCTCTAAAAGTATCTTTCTAGTTTTGTTCTTTATGTTTTTAGTTAGCATAGCAATATTTACTGCTGTATCTTCAAATCTTTTTTTAAAACTATCTAAATGCTGTTGCGCTAAAAGAGTTGTAGGTACTAGCACACATGTTTGTTTATTATTGTAACTTGCTAAAAAAGCTGCCCTCATAGCTAATTCAGTTTTTCCAAAACCTACCTCTCCGCAAACCAATCTATCCATAGGTTTTTTATTAAGCAGATCAGTTTCAACTTCTTTCATTGAAGTTATTTGGTCAGGAGTTTCTTGATAAGGGAAATTAGAAATAAAATTATTGTATTCTTTAGGTATTACATAACTTGATCCCATCGAAGAGTTTCTATGAGCTTGAACTTGTAATAATTCAGCAGCTATATCAAAAGATTTTTTTATTGCTACATTTTTTCTTTTATTCCAAACTTTAGAACCCAGACTATCTAAAGATGTTTCTTTTGGACCGAAATATCTAGAAACTAAAGACATAGATTCAATGGGAACAAAAACTTTTCCTTTATTAAGATACTCTATTTCGATGCAGTCATTAATTATCCCTTTAGTCTCTATTTGTTTTAAACCTTTAAATAATCCTATTCCATAGGAAAGATGAACAATTTTTTGATTTTTTTCTGGTAAAGATATTAAAGATTGTTGTTTTTTGTTGGTCTTGATCTCATTATGTTTTTTGTTATCTACAACATTTAATTCTTTCTTGGTACCTTTTTTAAAGCTTCTAAAGAGTTTTATTTTTTTACTTTTTAAGAAAATGTCATATTCTTCTTGAGAAGCAAAAAGTTTATTAGGCGGTAGTATGGGTCTTTGAATATCATATCTATACTCTTCATATCTATTGTTAACAAGATTTAAAAAATCTTTAGTTGAGGAAGTAACATCTTGATCTATATAGATATTCCTAAAGTGTTTTAAAAAATTTATTAAAACAACTTTCTTACTATAGAAAAGAGGGAGATATATTTCGGCGCCTATTGCAGGTTTATGATTTGTAATTTTCTTAAATATATCAGAATCATCTTCATGACTATCAAAATTTTCTCTCCAATTTTTAATGAAACTAGAAATAGATTCTCTATTTAGTGGATATTCAAAAACTGGAAGAGTAGATAAAGATTTTACTTTTTTAGTAGTTAATTGTGTTTCAGGATTAAATAGTCTTATTGACTCAACATTATTTCCCAATAATTCAATCCTTGCAGGATAAGAAAGGTTAGATGAGAAAAAATCAACAACTGAACCTCTTAAAGAAAACTCTCCGCGATTTCTTACTACTTCTTTCTGTAAATATCCATTATCAATTAATGTATGAACAAACTTTCTTCTATTAAATTCTTTTCCTATTTCAATATTTGCAATATCTACTATATGTTTATTATCAGCACAAGGACTCATCAAAGCCTGTATTGAAACAACTAAGGTAGTTTTTTTTTGTGAACTTAATTCAGATATTGTTTTAATTCTTTTAGATCTAACTTCGGGTGTCGGAGAAAAAAAATCATAAGGAAGGGTTTCATTGTAAGGAAATAGAAATAAGTTCTTAGATTTGTATTTAGAACGTAAAAAGTTAAAAGCTTGTTCAGCTAAATAAGGACTAGAAAAGATTAAGAGTTCATTCTTTTTATATGTTAAATCTAGTTTTTTAAGTTCACTCTCTAGATTTACTTCTGATTGACTAATGTTTTTTTTCATAAAACTCTATATTAGATAACTGAAAGAAGTAATTGCTAAGTGTATAATATTTTCGCTCAAGTATGAGAGACAAAAAGTGGATTTAAAATTTTCAAAAGAAGATCTTGAATTTAAACAGGAAGTGGAGGGTTTTCTAGATGCTAATTATCCCTTGGATATTAAAGAGAAGCAGGATAGAAGATACCCTCTTGATAAGTCAGATGTAATTAAATGGCAGAAGATACTATCTAAAAGAGGGTGGTTTGCTATAACTTGGCCCAAGGAATATGGAGGTTCCGATTTATCTCCGACTAAAAAATATATTCTTCAAAATGTGCTTGCTGAAGCAAACACACCTATCCTTATTCCTTTTGGAGTTAATATGTGTGGACCAGTTATATACTCTTTTGGAACAGAAAAACAAAAAGACTTTCACTTACCTAAGATTTTAAATAGTGATATATGGTGGTGTCAGGGATATTCAGAACCTGGGTCAGGATCAGATTTAGCTTCATTGAAAACAAAAGCAGAAAAAAAGGGAGACTACTACGTAGTAAATGGAGCTAAAACATGGACAACATTAGCTCAACACGCTGATTGGATATTTTGTTTAGTAAGAACTAAAACTACCAGTATCAAACAAGAAGGAATAAGCTTTATATTGATAGATATGAATAGTGAAGGTATTGAAGTAAAGCCAATAATTACAATAGATGGTGCTCATGAAGTGAACATGGTTTATTTTGATAATGTAAAAGTACCAAAAGAGAATTTAGTAGGCGGTGAAGGTCAAGGATGGAACATAGCAAAATTTCTTCTTATGCATGAGAGAACAGGTATAGCAGGTCTAGCCGCTATTAAGAGGGAATTGAATAGATTAAAAGAATTGGCATCTGAAATATATACTGGAGAAGACACTCTATTGGAAGATAATAGTTTCCGAAAAAAAATAAATGAAACCGAGATAGAATTAGAAGCAGCAGAGTTTACAGAATTAAGAACTTTGTCTGCTATAGCTAAGAATGGTGCTCCAGGTCCTGAATCATCTATTTTAAAGATTAAAGGAACCGAACTTCAACAAAGAGTTACAGAACTTTTTGTAGAGATGTTAGGATACTACGCTCATCCATTCTTTAAAGAGAATGAATTGGGATCAAATATGTCAATTGGCCCTGATTATGCCGCACCGGTCATGCCAAATTATTTAAATTTTAGAAAAGTATCAATTTATGGCGGTAGTAATGAGATACAAAGAAATGTAATAGCAAAAGCTATATTAGGATTATAAATTATGGATTTTTCTTTTAATGAAGAACAGACACTTATTCAAAATCAAGTTGAACAATTTATTCAAAGAGATTATGACTGGGAGACCAGACAGTCATTAGCAGAATCTGATCTTGGTTTCAGTCAAGAGAATTGGCAGAAGTTTGCTGAATTAGGTTGGCTAGGAATTTCTCTTTCAGAAGAAGCAGGTGGATTTGGCGGAAGTGCAATTGAAACTATGATTGTCATGGAAGAGTTTGGTAAGGGTTTAGTACTTGAACCTTTCCTAGAGACTATAGTATTAGGCTCTTCGTTGATTGATTTAACTGGTAATGCAGAACAAAAAAAAGAAGTTCTATCTTCTGTTATAGAAGGAAACCTTCAACTTGCCCTAGCTTTTACTGAACCTCAGAGCAGGTTTAATCTATCTGATATTACAACTGAAGCTAAGGAAGACGGTAAAAACTATTTACTCAACGGATTTAAATCAGTAGTTATGAATGGTCCCTCAGCTAACCAATTTATAGTAAGTGCAAGAACTGCTAATAATCAGAGAGATATTAAGGGTATAAGTCTTTTCCTAGTTGATGCCAACTCTGAAGGAATTTCAACTAGAAATTATAAGACTGTAGATGGGAGAAGGGCATCTGAACTAACTCTAGAAAATGTAAAAGTATCAGCTGATTCAATTTTAGGCTCGTTAGATAAAGGGTATGAATTCTTAGAAAAAGGCGTTGATATTGCAACTTTAGCAATCTGTGCTGAAGCTGTTGGTATTATGGAGATTCTATATAAAACAACTGTGGAATATTCAAAAACAAGAGAGCAGTTTGGTCAACCCATAGGTAAATTTCAGGTATTACAGCATAGAATGGTGGATATGTTTATGGAATATGAACAATCAAAGTCTCTTTTATATATGGCTACAATGAAGCATGTTGAGAATGCACCTGATTCAAAGAAAGCCATTTCTGGACTAAAATACCAAATTGGGAAAGCAGGAAAATTTGTAGGACAAGAATCTATACAAATACATGGTGGAATGGGTGTTACAGATGAATTAAATGTAGGTCATTTTTTTAAAAGACTTACAACAATAGGTACAATATTTGGAAATACTGATTTTCACTTAAAACGATACTCTTCAATCTAACTTTAATGACCTCAGATCAACCAGATAAAAGAAAAAGACCAGATCTTCCTTTAGATAGTTTTGGTGATTTTCAATACAGGCAGGCTCTAGCTGAAGAGATGCTTCCTATGATAGGAAGATTGTATAGACAAAATGTTCATTTATTATTGTATGGTAAGCCATTAGTAAATCTTTCTGTTTCTGAGCTTATGCAAGCTCACAGATTTGTTAGAGAAGTAGAAAATAATGAGTTAAGTGAGTTTGAAACCTACCAAGTTATAACTTCTCTAGCTGAATTAGAATTAGGGCCAGCGGAAGTCGATGTAGGAATTATTGCTGCAGCATATCTTTATGATGATAAAAAATCTGAGATAAATGACTTTGTTTTAGATTCAGTTAGAGAATTAATAGGTAAAACAGGATCAGTACTTGATGAAGCACAAGATATTGTCCTTTTTGGTTTCGGAAGGATAGGGCGTATATTAACTAGATTATTAGTTGAAGATAGCGGAGGTGGAGATAATTTATTACTCAAAGCTATTGTTGTTCGCAAGTCTGGGTCAGGTGATTTAATAAAAAGAGCAAATCTTCTTAGAACAGATTCTGTACATGGACCTTTTAAAGGCACCATTAGGGTTATGGAAGATAAGGATATACTCATAATAAATGGCAATGAAGTTCAAATAATCTATGCAGATGGACCAGAAGAGATAGATTATACAAAATACAATATTAACAATGCTCTTCTTATTGATAATACTGGAGTTTGGAGAGATAAAAAAAATCTTTCTAAACACCTTAAGTGTAAAGGAATAAAAAAAGTTTTATTAACAGCTCCAGGAAAAAAGGGCATAAAAAATATCGTTCATGGTATTAATAATCAAGATAAGAATAAGAACGACTTGATCCTCGGAGCTGCTTCTTGCACAACAAATGCGATAGTGCCTGTATTGAAGGTTATTCATGACAAGTTCCACATTGTTTCTGGACATATTGAAACCGTGCATGCATATACAAATGATCAAAATTTAATTGATAACTTTCATAAAAAAGAAAGAAGAGGCAGAAGTGCCGCACTTAATCTTGTAATAACAGAAACTGGTGCTGGCAAGGCTGTTGGACAAGTCTTACCAGATCTTGAAGGCAAGCTCACCGCTAATGCCATTAGAGTACCAACTCCTAATGTTTCATTGGCTATCATGAGGTTAGATTTAGAAGAGAACATAGATACTAATGAATTAAATGATTATTTAAGACAAATAGCTTTTCATTCTTCTTTTAAAGACCAAATAGACTTTACCAATCTAACAGAAGTTGTCTCTTCAGATTTTGTCGGTAATAGAAAAGCAGGGATTATCGATTCAGCGGCTACCATCTGTAATGGCAGTAATAGCTGTGTGCTATATGTCTGGTACGATAATGAATTTGGATATACAGCACAACTTCTTGGATTAGCAAAGGACATGGTAGGTTTATCTTACGAAAGATATCCAAAATTTGATTAATCTCGCTAGTAAAGTTCCTCTCTGATATTTATAATACGCGCGCATACCACGCACGGTCTTGGATTACTTTAAATTTCTCTTACAAGAGAGGGAATGATAAAAATAAAGCAAGGTTTAGATCTTCCAATCGCTGGGTCTCCAGGAGGCAAGTTATCTGACCCTAAAAAAGTAAGATCTGTAGCTCTTCTTGGTAATGACTACAATGGGCTAAAAGCATCAGTACTAGTGGAGCCTGGTCAGAAGGTCAAATTAGGTCAAACTCTCTTCTTAGACAAGAAAAATCCTGGTGTTAAATTTACATCACCTGGAGGAGGAACTATACAGGCTGTAAATAGGGGTTTAAGAAGATCTCTACAGTCAATCGTTATCGATTTAGACAATGATGAGGAAGAAGTGAGTTTTAATTTAGAAGACCTTCAATCCGTAGATCCTTACAAAATCAGAGATAACCTGATCGATTCAGGTCTTTGGACTAGTCTTAGAAAAAGACCATTCAGTAAAATTCCTTCAATAGAAGAGGTTCCTTCATCTATTTTTATAAACGCTATGGATACTAATCCGTTATCACTAGATCCAGAATTAGTAATTTCCTTAAATAAGGAACATTTTTATAGAGGTATAGAGATTCTAAAAAGGCTAACTGAAGGAAAAGTTTATATATGTGCTTCAACAAATTCTTCTATTGAGATCGAAGGAAGCTCTCAACTAGAGAAACATATTTTTAGTGGTCCACATCCGGCTGGTTTATCAGGAACCCACATGCATTTTATCTCTCCCCCAACTTTGACAAATATAAACTGGCATATTAGTTATGCAGATGTTATATCATTTGGTGAATTCTTTTCTTCGGGAAAACTTCCAACAAAAAAATATATAAGTTTAGCTGGACCTCAAGTTGAAGATCCAAAGATATTCTTAACTAGAATAGGAGCAAGTACAGATGAAATATGTAATGGAGAGCTAAAACCCGCAGACAACAGAGTAATATCTGGTTCAGTTATTGGAGGAAAAGAAGCAATGGGAGCATTTGCTTATTTAGGAAAATATCATAACCAAATTTCGGTTATTGAAGAAGCATCTCCAGAAGACAGGGAGTTATTTGATTGGGGTAGATTAGGATTTAATAGATATTCTTTTATTCCTTTATTTATTTCAAATTTTCTGAAATCAAAAAAATATAATCTTAAGACCTTAATGTACGGTCCTGATAGAGCTATATTGCCAATAGGAACATATGAAAAAGTTTTCCCATTGGAAATGCTCATTACTGTTCTACTTAGATATATTGTTGTTGGAGATACAGAAAAAATTCAATCTCTAGGCGGTCTAGAATTAGATGAAGAAGACCTTGCTTTATGTAGTTTTGTTTGCCCCAGTAAATATGATTTTGGCTCTCTACTAAAGGAGAACTTGGCGCGTATTGAAGTAGAAGGCTAATTATGAAATTTTTAAGAAAAATATTTGATGATCTAAAACCTACCTTTTCGCCAGGTGGAAGGTTTGAAAGATGGAATGTTATTTTCGATGTAATTGAGAATTTCTTTTATTCTTCAGGTCGACGAACCTTCGGTTCAGTACATGTTAGAGATGCTTCAGATGTACAGCGCATTATGGTTACAGTAATGGTTGCTACCTTACCGGCTGTATTTTATGGGATGTACAATATAGGTTTCCAGGCTTTACAAGTAATAGATCTAAATGATCCAACATTTAAAAACGATTGGCATTTTGTTTTTATTGACCTGCTCTGCAATTACAACCCTCAAAATATATTTGACTGCCTTTGGTATGGAGCATGCTTTTTTATTCCTATTTACGCAGTAACTTTTGTTGTAGGAATTCTTTGGGAAATGATATTTGCATTCGTTAGAAATCATGAAATAAGTGAAGGTGCCTTTGTAACTACAATTTTATTTGCTCTCTGTTGTCCTCCTGATGCTCCTTTATGGCAAGTTGCTCTTGGAATAAGCTTCGGAATAGTTATAGGTAAAGAGGTCTTTGGAGGTACTGGCAAGAACTTTCTGAACCCAGCTTTAGCAGGAAGAGTTTTCTTATATTTTGCTTACCCGGCTCAATGGTCAGGAGATTCTGCTTGGGTTGCTGTAGATGGTTTTAGTTCACCGACAATTCTATCGGTGGCGGCGCAAGAGGGCATGCAAGGTGTACTAACAGATATTTCTTGGAGTGAAGCTTTTATTGGATCCATGGCCGGATCTATTGGAGAAACATCTACATTATTTATTTTATTGGGTCTCTTGTTACTTTTTTATAACAAAGTAGCTTCGTGGAGAATTGTTGTTGGAGTTCTTCTAGGTACTATCTTTACAAGTGCATTATTTAATACGATAGGATCAGATACTAACCCTATGTTTTCTTTACCATTTTATTGGCATATAGTCATAGGAGGCTATGCTTTTGGATTAACTTTTATGGCCGTAGAACCTGTTACTGGTTCACATACAAATCTAGGTAGATGGTATTACGGTATATTAATAGGGATCATGGTAGTTCTAATAAGAGTCATAAATCCTGCTTTCCCTGAAGGAATGATGTTAGCTATACTGTTTGCTAATCTATTTGCTCCTATAATTGACCATTTTGTACAAGAAAGAAATATAAAAATGCGTTTAAGAAGGCAAAATTAGACATGAAAAGCAATAACTCAATTTTAAAAACTATAGGAGTATCTTTAGTACTTTGTCTCGTATGCTCTTCAGTGATTTCTTTTGCAGCTGTAAGTCTTAAAGAAAAGCAAGAGGCTAATGTCTTACGAGATAAACAACAGACCATTTTGGCTGCTGCTGGTTTACTGAAAGAACAAGAATCAGTAGACCAAATTTTTGCTTCTATTAGTGAAAAGATTATAAATTTAGATACAGGAGATTATGACTTCACAATAGACTTGTCCTCATACAGTCAAAAAGATTACTCTAAGAATGAATTAACATCTAAAACACTTGTTCCTAAAGAAGATATTGCTGTTATAAAAAGAAGAGAAAATTTTGCAAAAGTTTACTTGTATTACAAGGATGAGGTCTTAGAAGCAATAATACTTCCAGTAAGAGGGCTTGGTTTGTGGGGAACTTTATATGGGTATATTGCTCTTGAAAGTGATTTACAAACCATTATTGGTCTGGAATTCTATAAACATAAAGAAACTCCCGGTTTAGGTGCAGAAGTAGACAACCCAAAATGGAAAGCGTTATGGAAAGGAAAAAAAGTCTACGATACTAACGGCGAGGTTATTTTGTCTGTTATTAAAGGTCAGGTTAAAAGAAATTCTCCTTCTTCACTTTATCAAGTTGATGGGTTGTCAGGTGCAACAATTACAAGTAAAGGCGTAACAAACTTATTACATTTTTGGTTAGGGGAGATGGGGTATGGTCCTTATCTAAAGAAGCTCAAAGAAAGTAATTTAGGGAATTCAAATGTCTAAGGCAAAACAAATACTCCTAAATCCTATCTTTAATGATAATCCTATAGCTCTTCAGGTATTGGGAGTTTGCTCTGCTCTCGCTGTAACAACAAATCTCTATGTTACGCTAATTATGTGCTTAGCTTTAACTTTAGTGGTTGGCTTTTCTAATCTGTTTGTTTCAATAGTAAGAAACCATATTCCTTCAAATATAAGGATTATTGTTCAAATAACGATCATTGCTTCATTGGTAGTAATAGTAGATGAATTACTGCAAGCATATGATTATGAAAGCAGTAAAACCATGACAGTATTTGTAGCCTTAATTGTTACAAATTGCATTGTAATGGGAAGGGCTGAAGCTTTTGCTATGCAAAACACTCCTTTTCTTAGTTTTCTGGATGGTATCGGGAACGGCTTAGGTTACAGTGTAATTCTAATTTTAGTAGCAGCTGTTAGAGAACTTTTAGGAGCAGGAACTTTACTAAATTATGAGATTCTTCCTCTTATCCAGAACAATGGTTGGTATACAGGGAATAATTTTTTTCTGTTACCTCCAAGCTCTTTCATAATCATTGCTCTATTAATTTGGGGCTTAAGAGCATGGAAGAAAGATCAAGCAGAAGAAGCTCAATTTAAAGTAGCTGAAAATAGTCTTGAATTAGAAGAAAGCAAAATGTAAATGTTTGAATATTATTTAACTTTATTTATAGAAGCCGTCTTTGTAGAGAACATAGCCTTAGCCTATTTCTTAGGTATGTGTACTTTTTTGGCTATTTCTAAAAGAGTAAATGCTGCTATAGGTTTAGGAATAACAGTTATTTTTTTGCTAACTTTAACTGTGCCTATAAACAATCTCATTTATACATACTTCTTAAATGAAAACGCTTTAACTTGGATAGGAATAACTGGAACTGATCTTAGGTTTGTGGGTTTGATAACCTATATTGGTATTATTGCTGCAGTAGTACAGATTTTAGAAATGTTCTTAGATAAATATGTTCCTTTTCTTTATAACGCTCTTGGCATTTATCTACCCTTGATAACAGTCAACTGTGCAATTTTAGGAGCTTCTTTATTTATGGTAGAAAGAGAACTTCTTTTTGTTGAAAGTGTAGTTTACGGATTTGGAGCAGGAACAGGTTGGGCTCTTGCAATTATTGCCTTAGCAGGAATTAGAGAAAGACTTAAATATGCTGACATACCATCTGGACTAGAAGGATTAGGAATTACTTTTTTAACTGTTGGCTTGATGTGTTTTGGATTTATGGCATTTGGAGGAATATCTTTATAAATATGGAAAATCTACTTCAAAATGAAATATTTCTTGGCGTACTAGCGTTTACTATCTCAGTTAATCTTATGGTTTTTATTATTTTAGGTGCCACTAGAATTTTAGTAAGCAGCGGAAATATTAATATCCAAATTAATGAAGATCCAGAAAGAACTCTAAATACAACAACTGGAGGAAAATTACTCCAAACCCTAGCTTCTCAAAACCTCTTCTTGTCTTCAGCTTGTGGAGGAAAGGGAACATGCTCTCAATGTAAGTGTCAAGTCACAAAAGGAGGTGGTGATATTTTGCCTACAGAAGAATCATATTTTACTAACAAAGAGAAGAAAGATGGTTTTAGACTTGCTTGCCAAGTTCCAGTAAAAAATGATCTAGAAATTCTTATACCTGATGAAGTTTTTGGAGCTAAGAAATGGGAATGCGAAGTAATATCAAATGATAATGTAGCTACTTTTATTAAAGAATTAGTTCTAAAACTTCCAAAAGGAGAAGAAGTTAATTTCAGAGCGGGAGGTTATGTACAAATGGAAATACCACCTTATTCACTAAATTTTAAAGATTTTGATATAGATGAGAAATACCATGACGATCTGGAAAGATTTAATTTTTGGAATAACTCTTCATCAGTTAAAGAGACTGTTATACGCGCTTATTCCATGGCTAATTATCCTGAAGAAAAAGGAATTATGAAATTCAATGTAAGAATAGAAGTACCTCCCCCTGGTACAGATTTTCCTCCAGGTGAAATGACTTCATATCTGTTTAGTTTAAAACCAAAGGACAAACTAACTATTTTTGGACCTTTTGGTGATTTTTTTGCTAACAAGACAGATGCGGAGATGATCTTTATAGGTGGTGGAGCAGGAATGGCTCCAATGAGATCTCATATTTTTGATCAATTATTAAGAATTAATACAAAGCGAAAGATAACTTTCTTTTATGGAGCTAGAAGTCTAAGTGAAATGTTTTATGCAGAAGAATATGATGAATTACAAGATAAATTTAATAATTTTAATTGGCATGTAGCTTTATCTGACCCACAGCCTGAAGATAACTGGGAAGGTTCTACGGGTTTTATTCATCAAGTTATTCATGATGAATATTTAGGAGATCACAAAGCTCCTGAAGATTGTGAGTATTATATGTGTGGTCCCCCTTTAATGATGGATGCATGTTTTAAAATGCTAGATGATTTAGGGGTAGAAGAAGATTCTATTAAATTTGATGATTTTGGTGCTTGATTATTTAGTTAAAAGATTCATCTTTCCTTTTTCTTTCCTTTTAATAATTCTATTAAGTTCGTGCGGTTATGATGAGGGTATTCTTGAGCAATATAAGGGCTCTATTATGGGCACGACATATAAAATCTCTTTCATAGAAAAAACGGAGAATATTACCGAAAAAGACATATTTTCAATATTAAAATTAGTAGATAAAGAAATGTCTACTTATGATGATGCGTCTTTGTTATCTAAAATTAATTCTTCAAGTACAGGAAGTTGGATTCCGATTAGTATTAATCTCGCTGTAGTATTGAAGTTTTCAAAAGATACATGTATTGATACAGGAGGTGCTTTTGATGTTTCTATAGGAAAAATTGTTAATTCTTGGGGTTTTGGTCCTTCTCAACAAAACTTAATACCCTCAAAAGAAAAAATAAAAGAACTGCAATCTTATGTAGGGTGTAATGCTTTTGAATTAGATTTCCAAAACAAAAAAGTAAAAAGAAATGAAGATGTTTATATAGACCTTTCTGCTGTCGCTAAGGGTTTTGCTGTAGATCTTGTTGCTCAATATTTAGAAAGTAAAAATATAGAAAATTATTTAATTGAACTGGGTGGAGAATTAAAAGTAAAAGGAAAGAAAATTAACGAACCTTGGAAAGTAGGCATAGAAAACCCGCTGCAACAAGGAAAGCCCATATTTACCTTAGTTACCAATGGATTTAATGAACTGTCCTTGGCTACTTCAGGAAATTATAGAAATTTTATCGAAAATAACGGGATTAGAGTTTCACATACTTTTGATCCAACTAGTGGATTGTCTATATCACATAATTTAGCTTCTGTTAGCGTAGTTTCTGAAAGTGTTATGAAATCTGATGCTTTAGCAACTGCTCTTAATGTAATGGGACTTGAGCAAGGTCTAGATTATGCTAATTTAAACAATATCAAAGCACTATTTATCTTAGTGAATGACAATAAAGTTCTTAGTTATCCTTCAAAAGAATTTAAAACACTATTAAACTAAAAAGATGTCGACCCTTATTGTAACTTTCTTTGTTTTACTTTTAGGCATATTTGCAATGTCTATAGGTGTAATTTTAGGTAAGAAACCTATAGCTGGATCCTGTGGAGGGTTGAAGAGTCTAGGAGAAATAGATTGTGAAGTTTGCGGAGGGGATATGGGGAAGTGCCCTAAATCCAATACATAAAATAAACTTAATCTTATAGAAAGATTAAAACTGATTCATTGTATTATCTTTTCCACCTGCTAAAAGTGCATTTTTTCCTGAAAAATATTCTTTATGTTCATCACCTATAGTAGTTCCAGCTAGATCTTGATGTTTTACAGAAGCTTGTTCTCGTCTTATTTCTTGTCTTTGAATGTCTCTTACATAAGCGAGCATCCCTAGTTCGCCAAAATAGCCTTCAGAAAGTATATCTGTTCCTAAGGCTGATTCATGATAAGTAGGAAGGGTAATTAAATGATGGAATATGCCAGCTCTCTTTGATGATTCTTTTTGAAATCTTTGAATTAGATTATCTGCTTCAGCTGCTAACTCACTATCATCAAATTTTTTATCCATAAGTCCTTTAGGTTTATCAGAAGGATTTGGATAATCTTTCATATCTTTTCCTTGTTCGGCCCATTCGCTATAAACTTGCTCCCTAAAAGCAAGAGTCCAATTAAAAGAAGGAGAGTTGTTATAAACTAATTTAGCCTTAGGTTTAACCTTTCTAATTTCATCAACCATTGATGCTATTTGTGCGATATTTGGTTTTTCAGTCTCTATCCAAAGAAGATCTGCTCCATGCTCTAAACTTGTAATACAGTCCAAAACAACCCTATCAAAACCTGTATCTGGTTTAAATAAATAGAGGCCATTCTCTAATCTTAAGGGTTTAACTAAAGAACCGTCTTGGTGGATTGTTATATCATGTTCAGATAGTTCACTGACATCGTTGACGGGTGTTGTTTCTAAGAATTCATTATATTGGCTAGCAAGATCTCCTGGTTCTTTTGAAACTGGGATTTTTTGAGTAAGGCCTGCTCCCAGAGAGTCAGTTCTAGCAACTATAAGTCCATTTTCAACTCCTAATTCTAAGAAAGCATATCTCACAGCATTTATTTTAGAAAGGAAGTCTTCATGCGGGACAGTAACCTTACCAGCTTGATGGCCACATTGTTTTTGATCAGATACTTGATTTTCTATTTGGATACAACAAGCACCTGCTTCTATCATTTTTTTTGCTAAGAGGTAGGTGGCTTCTTCATTCCCAAAACCTGCATCTATATCAGCAATAATTGGAACAACATGAGTTTCAAAATTATCTATTTTTTCAAGAACCCTTTTTTCATCGCCTTTATTTTCTCTTACCTCATCCAGGTCTTTAAAAAGAAGCTGAAGTTCTCTTGCATCTGCTTGCTTAAGAAAGGTATAAATTTCTTCAATTAGAGAAGGTACTGATGTTTTTTCATGCATGCTTTGATCGGGAAGGGGTCCAAAATCAGACCTTAGAGCTGCAACCATCCATCCACTTAAGTAAACATAACTCTTTTGTGTTCTTTTTTTATGTTTTTTTACTGCCATCATCATTTGTTGTGCAATAAATCCATGCCAACACCCCAGTGATTGAGTATATAAAGAATTATCAGACTCATATTCTGAGATATCCCTATGCATAATGTCGGCAGTATATCGAGCTATATCTAGACCTGTAGGAAATCTGTTCTGGAGTCTCATGCGTGCTGCAAATTCAGGGTTTACAGCACCCAGAGAAGTACCGTTTTCCTGTTTTTTAGTAGCAATTTGTTTAATTAAATTAAGATATTCAGACATATTCTTCTATAGATTTTATGATGAAATAGTAAGGTTCGACAAGTTAAGCAAAAAAAAGGCAGTTTATATAAGATGTCATAGAAATCAATGATTTAATTCTTAAAAAATATTTAGACATCTTTAGCTAACTTATCTGCCAAACCTATGTAATTACGTGGAGTAAGTTTCTTTAAAGCATTTTTTTCTTCTCCTGGTATAGCTAAAGTATCAATAAATTGATGTAAATCCTCTTTGCTTAGATTTTTACCTCTTGATAATTCCTTCATTAATTCATATCCGTTGTCCAATAAGTACTTCCTCATAACTGTTTGTACAGCTTCAGTTAATACTTCAAAAGAGTTATCTAAATCCTTGTCTATATTAATTTTATTTATTATTAACTTATCAATTCCTTTATTTAAAGACTTCAAGGCTATTAGAGTGTATGAAAAGGCAGAACCAACATTTCGCATTATAGTTGAATCAGTTAGGTCCCTTTGCCACCTAGAAATAGTTATAGTTGAAGAAATATGACCAAAGAGTGCATTTGCTAATCCTAAGTTTCCTTCAGCATTTTCAAAGTCTATAGGATTAATTTTATGTGGCATGGTTGAGGAGCCAATTTCTCCATCTTTAGGTTTTTGTGAAAAGTATCCTAATGAAATATAACCCCAGATATCTCTAGAAAAGTCTATAAGCACATTATTTACTCTTTGATATCCATGCATTAGCTTAGAAAGAGCATCCTTGGGCTCAACTTGAGTAGTGTAGGGAGACCATGAGAGCCCTAATTTAGTTACAAAACGTTCAGAAACTAACTCCCAATTTACTTTAGGAAAAGCTACTACATAAGCATTGTAGTTACCTACAGCCCCATTTAATTTTCCTCTTACTGGTATTTTATGAATAACCTTGCTAATCCTTTCTAATCTAAATAGAAAGTTTGCAAATTCCTTACCTACAGTTGTAGGTGAAGCATTTTGACCATGTGTTCTTGATATCATTGGAGTAGATGAAAATCTTCTGGAAAAAGACCTTAATTTTTTTGTAATTGCTAAAATCTCCTTTAGTAGTATTTTCTCTGATATTTCTTTTATCATTAACCCATAAGCTAAATTATTTATGTCCTCAGAAGTACATCCAAAATGAATAAATTCCTTAAACTTTTTTAAAGAATTAATTTCTTTTACCTTTTCTTTTACGAAATATTCAACTGCTTTTACATCATGATTCGTATTTTTTTCAATAATCTTAATTTTTTTAGCATCTTTATAAGAGAAATCTTGATAGATTTTTTTTAGCTTTACCAAATTATTCTTTGAAATTTTAGGTATTTGAGGAATATTCTTTTGATTTGCAAGATGAATAAACCATTCAATCTCTATTTGAACTCTATACTTCATAAGCCCAAATTCACTCACCAGATCTCTTAATTCTTCTGTTTTTTGTTGGTATCTACCATCTATAGGAGATATGTTTTTAAGGTTATCTGTTTCCATGTTTGAAAAGATTAATTATAACTGACAAACAGAAAAGCTTGTGTTGAAACTAATCTAGTAGCAGACTTATATTTATGAAAATTGGTCAATCGCGTATTTTAAGTTCTTTTATAACTTTTTTACTTCTTTTTTCTCAAGAGACTTTTGCTTCTATAGTCATACATGCGGGTCAGTTAATAGATGGAACAGGTTCAAGTCCTTCATCTGAAATGAGTATTATAATTGATGATAAAAAAATTACTTCTATAGAAGCAGGCTTTATTACTCCTCAACCAGAAGATGAATATATTGATCTAGGCGCTTATACAGTTTTACCTGGTCTTATGGACATGCATGTTCATTTAGCAAGTGAATATAGTGAAAAAAGTTATCTTGAACGCATATCATTAAATGAATCAGATTACGCTATTAGAGGAGTTATTAATGCTAAGAAAACTTTATTATCGGGGTTCACAACAGTTAGAAACTTAGGTGATAGTAATTTAATTACCATCAGTTTAAGAAATGCCATAGAAGATGATCTTGTCCAAGGTCCAAGAATTTTTAGCTCTGGTATTACTATTGCTTCTTCTGGAGGTCATGGAGATGGGACTAATTCTTTAAGAAAAGACTTATCGAGTGATCCTGGACCTAACAAGGGAATCATTAATAATAAAGAAGATGCTTATAAAGCAGTTAGACATAGATATAAAGAAGGTGCAGATCTAATAAAAATAACGGCAACTGGAGGGGTTTTAAGTAATGCGAAAGATGGACAGAACCCTCAACTAACTGTTGAAGAAATATCTTCAGTAGTTAAAGCAGCTAAAGATTATGGATTCAAGGTTGCTGCTCATGCTCATGGAGCTGAAGGTATAAAGAGGGCGGTTATAGCTGGTGTTGATTCAATTGAACATGGAACTCTGATGGATAGTGAAGCAATTGCTCTTATGAAACAAAATGGTACCTATTATGTTCCAACAATAATAGCTGGTTTATGGGTCGCAGAAAAATCAAAAATACCAGGATTTTTTCCTGAGAAAGTAAGACCCAAAGCAGCTGAAATTGGCCCAAAAATAAAATCTACTTTTGCAAAAGCCTATCAAGCAGGTGTAAAAATTGCTTTTGGAACTGATTCAGGGGTATCTAAACACGGAGACAATGCAACTGAATTTAGACATATGGTGGAGGCGGGTATGCCTCCAATGAAAGCTATAGAAGCAGCTACAAAAGAAGCTGCTAAATTATTAGGACTAATTGATAGTTTGGGCACTATTTCAAAAGGAAAGATTGCTGATATTGTAGCTGTTGATGGTGATCCACTCGAAGATATAACTGTCTTAGAAGATGTAGACTTTGTTATGAAAGAAGGAAAGGTTTATAAGTCCCCTTAGTTAATTTCTGAAATTTCTCCACCACCTAAACATACATCATCTTTATAAATAACAACCGATTGACCTGGAGTAACAGCTCTTTGAGGTAAAGAGAATTCTATTCTTAAAGTGTCTCCTTTTTTGGTAATTTTGCATTCTTGATCCTTTTGCCTGTATCTAACTTTTGCAGTCCCATAAAAATCTTTATCTTTTATATTATTAATGAGAAATAGATTCTTAGTTTCAAGCACTGAAGAAAATAATTTAGGATGCTTATTACCTTGTACGGCAATAATACTGTTATCAGAAGTTATTTTTTCAGCAACATACCAAGGACTGTCTTGAGTATCTTTAATCCCTCCAATTCCCAATCCCTGTCGTTGTCCTAAAGTATAAAAAGCTAAGCCTTTATGTCTTCCTATTTCATTTCCTTTGTCATCATAAATAATACCTGGATTTTCTGGAATGAAGTTTCTTAAAAATTCTGGAAAAGGTCTTTCTCCTATAAAACAAATACCTGTGCTATCCTTCTTTTTACTGGTTATTAAATTATTTCTTTCTGCTATTTCTCTTACTTTAGTCTTTTCTAATTCTCCTAGAGGAAAAAGACTTTTTTCTAATACTTCATTCTTAATTGAGTGTAGGAAGTAACTTTGATCTTTTGTATGATCTGACCCTTTAAGTAATTCAAAAGAATTATTATCTGTTCTTTTTCTAGCATAGTGACCTGTTGCAATAAAGTCATAGTTTAAGCTAAGAGCATATTCGTAAAAGACTTTAAATTTTATTTCTCTATTACAAAGAATATCAGGATTTGGAGTTTTTCCTTCTCTTAATTGCTCAAGAAAATAAGAGAAAACTTTCTCTTTGTATTGTTTTGAAAAATTAAGTTCTTTTACCTCTATATCTAATTGATCAGCAACAAATACAGCATCAAGAAAATCTTCTTTAATGCTGCAATATGGTGAACCATTCTCTTCTTCCCAATTCCTCATGAAGAGGGCATCAACTTCATAGCCTGAATTTTTTAATAAAACGGCTGATACAGAAGAATCTACTCCTCCTGAAAGACCTAATAAGACTCTACCTTTTGACACTACTTAAAATTAACCTTGTTGTTTATATACTATATAATCTGCATCCCTTTTTCGAAATAACAAATTTTATACACACTAATATGGGATTTAAACACATTAAAGAACCTGATAACGGAAGTAGAATATCTTTTGACTCTAAAAATCAACTCTTAGTTCCTGATAACCCAATTATTCCTTTTATTGAAGGAGACGGTATAGGTTCTGATATAACTCCAGTAATGTTAGATGTAGTAAATCAAGCTGTTCTACGATCTTACGGTGAAGAAAAGAGAATTGAGTGGATGGAAATTTATTGCGGAGAGAAAGCTTTAGATGTATATGGTAAGGATGAATGGCTTCCTTTAGAAACCCTAGAAGCGCTTGAAACCTTCTTAGTTGGTATCAAAGGTCCTCTTACTACTCCAGTTGGAGGAGGTATAAGATCTTTAAATGTTGCTCTCCGTCAAGATTTAGATCTTTATGTCTGTCAAAGACCAGTTAGATACTTTGAAGGGGTTCCTAGCCCAGTAAAAGCCCCTGAGAAAACAGACATGGTAATTTTTAGAGAAAACTCTGAAGATATATATGCAGGTATTGAATGGGAAGCTGGTAGTAAAGATGCCGAAAAGGTAATTAAATTTCTTGTAGAAGAAATGGGTGTAGAAAAGATACGTTTTACTGAAGAATGTGGTATTGGAGTAAAGCCAGTTTCAGAAGAAGGAACAAAAAGATTAGTAGATACTGCAATCCAGTATGCCATAAACAATGATAAAGATTCAGTAACCTTTGTTCATAAAGGTAATATTATGAAATTTACTGAAGGTTCATTTAAAAATTGGGGCTATGAGCTCGCCGCAGAAAAGTACAATGCAAAAGAAATCGATGGTGGACCGTGGTTAAGTTTTAATAATCCTGAAACAAACAAAAAGATAATAATAAAAGATGTTATAGCAGATGCTTTTTTACAACAAATTTTAACTAGACCAGATGAATATAGTGTTATAGCAACTTTAAATTTAAATGGAGACTATATCTCAGATGCTTTGGCAGCTGAAGTAGGTGGTATAGGTATAGCTCCAGGAGCTAACTTAGGAGATAGAGTTGCTCTATTTGAAGCTACACATGGTACTGCTCCAAAATATACAGGACTTGATAAAGTAAACCCTGGTTCATTAATATTATCTGCTGAAATGATGTTAAGACACTTAGGATGGAAGGAAGCTGCTGATTTAATGATTGAAGCTTTGTCTAAAACCATTAAAAATAAGGATGTTACTTACGATTTTGAAAGACTCATGGAAGGAGCAAACCTTTTAAGCTGTTCAGACTTCGGTAAAGCAATAGTCAATAATATGAAATAATGTTCCCATTTTTCTTACATTCTATTTTGCCCTCTGAAAATGATGAAACAGAAGAACATATTGCAACCTCTGTTGTAGTAGCTGAACCTAAAGCTAAAATAAAAAAACCTAATCTTTACAGGGTAATTATTTTTAATGATGATTACACTCCAATGGAATTCGTAGTTTATATACTACAAACTCTGTTTGGATTTGGTAAAGAAAAAGCTACTCAAATTATGCTTGCAGTTCATACGCAGGGGAAGGGAGTATGCGGTATATTTACAAAAGAGGTAGCAGAAACAAGAAGCATGCAGATCAATAATCTAGCTCAAGAAAATGAACACCCTTTATTAAGCGAAATTGAACCAGTAGAAGAAGAATAATGTTAGATAAAGAATTAGAAAATAATCTTAATGAGATCTTTAAACTAGCCCAGAAAGAGAAACATGAATTTGTAACTGTGGATCACCTTTTACTCTCTTTAATGTTTAATAATGATGCCAGGTCTATTTTAGAGTCCTGTGGAGTAGATCCTGAGTTATTAAAGAAGGATTTAGAAGAATTTATTAAGAAAACTACACCAATCATAGAATCAGCAGATCCAAAAGAAATTCAACCAACTTTAGGTTTTCAAAGAGTTCTTCAAAGAGCTGTATTTCATGTTCAATCTTCTGGAATTAAAGAAGTTAAAGGTTCCAATGTTCTTGTAGCAATCTTTAGTGAAAAAGAAAGTCAGAGTGTTTTTCTTCTCGAACAATACGGCATGACTAGGTTAGATGCTGTAACCTATCTAAGTCACGGAAGTTTAGAAGGTGAAATAGAAGACTCATCTAGTCAGAATGAAGTAAAAAAAGAAAAGACAAAACCAAAATCAGCCCTCGAAGCCTTTACTTTAAATCTTAATAAAGAAGCTTCAGAAGGTCGAATCGATCCTCTTATTGGTAGAGAAAAAGAAATAGAAAGAGTCAGTCAGATACTTGCAAGGAGAAATAAAAACAATCCTCTTTTAGTTGGAGAGTCTGGGGTAGGTAAAACAGCAATAGCTCAAGGAATAGCCAAATTAATAGTAGAAAATAAAGTTCCTGAATTAATTCAAGGAAGTACTATTTATTCATTAGATATGGGTTCTTTACTAGCTGGAACAAAATATAGAGGAGACTTCGAAAAGAGGTTAAAAGCAGTATTAGAAGAATTAACAAAAGAAAAAAAGTCTATCCTCTTTGTAGATGAAATTCATACAATTATAGGTGCCGGAGCAACTTCAGGCGGGGTAATGGATGCCTCTAACCTTTTAAAACCCTCCTTAGCTGAAAACTCTATTAGATTTGTAGGGTCTACAACTTATAAGGAATATAGGGGTATTTTTGAAAAAGACAGAGCTTTATCTAGAAGGTTCCAAAAGGTTGAGATTGAAGAACCTACTGTAGATGAAACTATAAGTATTTTAAAAGGACTAAAGTCTAAATTTGAAGATCATCACACTATTAGATACACCATTGGTGCTTTAAAAGCAGCAGCTATTCTTTCAAGTAAACATATTAACGATAGATATTTACCAGATAAGGCCATAGATGTCATTGATGAGGCTGGAGCTAAGCAAAGGCTTTTACCAAAGAGTAGAAGAAAAAAAACAATATCTGAAATAGATATAGAAAAGATAGTTGCTTCGATAGCCAGGATTCCAGAAAAAACAGTTAACGTCTCGGATAAGACTTCTTTATCTAAATTAGAGGAAAATCTTAAGAGGGTTATATTTGGTCAGGATATAGCTATAGAAACTTTATCTTCTTCAATAAAGATGTCTAGGGCAGGCTTAGGAATAGATGAAAAACCTGTAGGTTCTTTCTTGTTTTCTGGACCAACCGGAGTTGGAAAAACTGAGGTTAGTAAGCAATTAGCTTTAATACTTGGAATAGAATTCATTAGATTTGATATGTCTGAATATATGGAGCGTCATACTGTTTCTAGACTTATCGGAGCTCCTCCTGGTTATGTTGGATACGATCAGGGAGGATTATTAACTGAAGCTATAACAAAGAACCCGCATTCAGTTATTTTATTAGATGAAGTAGAAAAAGCTCATCCTGAAGTGTTTAATATTCTTTTACAGGTAATGGATCACGGAACTCTAACAGATAACAATGGACGAAAAGCAGATTTTAGGAATAGCGTATTAATTATGACAACAAATGCAGGAGCTCAAGATATGTCTAGAGCATCAATGGGATTTAAATCTCAAGATCATTCCTCGGATGGAATTGAAAAGATTAAACAAATATTTTCTCCAGAATTTAGAAACCGTTTAGATGGCATCATTCAATTTAACCCATTACCAACTGAGGTAATTAAAACTGTAGTAGATAAATTTTTAGTCGAGCTACAAGCCCAACTAGACGACAAAAAAGTACTTATAGATGTTAGTGACGAAGCAAGGAATTGGCTAGTAGAGAATGGTTATGATAAGAATATGGGAGCCAGGCCTATGGAAAGGTTAATCCAAGAAACAATAAAAAAATTATTAGCAGAAGAAATTCTTTTTGGGAAACTTGCTAAGGGGGGAGGGGAGGCTTTCATAGATATCAAAGAAAACAAGATAACCATAAGTTATAAAGAGCATTCCCCTAGAGAGAAAGTATTAAATTAATGTTCTCTAAAGATAATTCTTCCTTTTGACAGGTCATAAGGGGTAATCTCTACTTTGACTCTATCTCCCGTTAGAATTCTTATATAGTTTTTTCTCATCCGTCCAGATATGTGAGCAGTGATAACATGATCATTTTGAAGTTTTACTCTGAAAGTGGTATTTGGAAGTGTTTCAATCACTTCTCCATCCATTTCTATTAGATCTTGTTTAGCCATATAATGATTTTGCCTCAGACCAATAAAAATATCAAAGCTGGATTAGATATGCCTCAAAAAGAATTTAAATTTTACAAGTTAATTTTATTTTTATCTTTAGTAATTGCTGTAATAGCTCTCATTAGCTATTTTGTAGATGTATTGATAAATTATTAATTAATCTAAGAAATAACACCTTCTTCAATTAAACTTTCTATTTGCTCTTTGGTATAACCATTTAAAGACTCTAATATTTCTTGTGTATGTTGTCCCAGAAGAGGGGGGGGCGTAAATATCTCTTCAGAGTTTTGACTTAATTTTACAGGGTTTCCTGGCATATTAACTGAACCACCTTCTGGATGAAAAACTTCAACTACCATATTTCTATGGAGTACTTGTTCATCTGATAAAGCATCACTAAATTTATTTACAGGTGCACAGGGCACTCTAGCAGCAGATAATTTTTTTAACCAATAAGCAGTAGTTTGTTCACTTAACTTTTTATTTAGTAAATGTTCTATAAATAATTGGTTTGAAAGTCTACCTTTCTGCTCAGAGTATTTTGGATCACGTAATTTATCTATTTTTACAACTTCTAATAGAGAGTACCAAAATTCATTTGTGATGACAGCAATTACAATAAAACCATCCTTAGTAGTAAAAGTATTATAGGGAACATGAACAAAATGAGCATTTCCAATCGGTTCAGGGTCGTCACCAGAGAGTATTTGCATAGTAGCCATATAATTTAGTAAAGATATTTGAACATCTAATAAAGAGATATCTACATGCTGACCTTGGCCTGTTTTATCTCGAGCAATTAAAGAAGAAAGGATTCCTATTACTCCAAAAAGTCCACCAGCTAGATCTCCAATAGGAATTCCTGCTCTTACGGGTTGTGAGGAATCTTTACCCGTAATAGACATACCTCCACCATAAGCTTGAGCTATTTGATCATAGGAGGGGTGTTTAGAATTGGGTCCTGTTTCACCAAAACCAGTTATAGAGCAAGTAATAAGTCTTGGATTAATAGTTTTGAGTGATTTGTAGTCAATTTTTAGCTTCTCGATAACCCCAACACTAAAATTGTTTAAAACTACATCTATATTCTTTATTAAATCATAAAAAACCTTAAGTCCTGATTGTGACTTTAGATCTATAGCTACACTTTTTTTATTTCTATTAAGTGTAAGAAAGTAAGCTCCCATATCTTTAAATTTATATTGATCTTGATTAAGCAAGAGAGACCTAGTCATTTCTCCAGTACCTAAAGGTTCTATTTTAATAGTTTCAGCCCCTAAGTCTGCCAGAACCATACCCGCATAAGGACCTGCAAGCATATGGGTTAAATCAAGAATTTTTATTCCTTCTAATGGTCTCATTTCATTAATTTATAAATACCTATATTAAGTCCTTTCTTTATTTAACATAATATATATTATACGAAGTTATATAAACTAGATATAGTATGATACTCCTTAAAAGATAAGTAAATGTTGATTTCAGGGTATATGCCCTTCTTTTTAGTAAGCCCATATATAAAGATATTCATAAGAACTTCCACAAGAAAGAGTAAATAGGTTCCATCCAGGTGTAGAAATGGTCACAGACTCACTTCCTGATGAATTTTTGTTTCCAGACCATGTACCTCCTGCTGTACATGATTGAGCTGAAGAATTCCAGGAAAGTGTAATAGATGTTCCAACAGCGACATTTTCACTTGTTGCATAAAAAGGATCATTATTAAGAGGTGAAGATGAAGTTGAAGTACTACTTGAAGTAGATGATGTATCAGAAGAACTTGTGGTAGTTGAAGCACTAGAAGTTGATGAAGTATTGGTTGATTCATTTATTCCTGTTTCATTGACTAAATCTTCTATTGTAATAACGGAATCACCACCCATCCCTGAGTGAATTTCACAATAATAAAATAATTGATCAGGGGCATCATCTGCTACAACAAGCTTCAAAAAAGAACCTTCCTCCCCGGTATTGCCTACTTTAGTTATGCCATCTAAGTATTCCTGCCCTCCTCCATGTGTTCCATCTTTTATGGAAGATAATCGAAACGGATGGTTTCTCAGAGTATCTGTATTTGCTGGAGTAGCTCCCGATAGATCAAAGTAGTAGGTATTACCCCTCTTTAGTGTTAAATCTCTAGATGTTTGATAGTTAAGAGCAAATTTATTAGAGCCATTAACCTGCTTAACTTCCACTAACAAAGCATGATTCTTTGAGTTATGTCCCCGATAATTTCCATCAGGAATATTTGTTGGAATGGCATATCCTCTATTATTTAAGAGGTTGTATAATTTGCTATCAACGGAACTAAACTCATCTCTACCACAGATTCTCCATTCATCTTGAACGTTCTCACAATGCCCAGCTATTTGTAAGGCGCTCATGTTCGACATTAATCCCCAATAAACGTATTCAACTGCCTGACACCGATAATCACAACCACTGTCATAATAGCCGTACCAAGCGTTACTAGGGTAAGCAGATGGTACATCTTTAAATCTTCCACCTCTTGCTGAATCCATGGCTTCAGTTAATTCACTTGGATCATCATAGCTTGTACCAAAAGCATCTGGATAAACATCAGCCCATCCATCGGTTACTATATGCCAAATTTCCTCTAAGTTACCATCCCAATTATCTTGAGCCTGGTTATCACGAGCATTCTCTAGACCTCCTAAGGTCCAAGAATCTCCATAAACAATCTCACCAGTAGATGAAAGAGTATCCACATACATAGAAGCATTCATATTAAAATAATCCTGGCAAGAATCACTCCAAAAAGACTCTCTAGTGATCTCGGTCCAGACTGGAGCAACCTTACCTTTATCAAGTAAGTTATTTAAAACCTGTTGATCATCAGGAATACCATCTTCATCATTATCTAGATAAGATGCTAATACCTTTGCAGAATGCATCATTTTTGAAATAGGAACCTCTTCAGGCGATATAACATATACTCCGAAAACATTTATGAACTTAGAGAAAAAATCTGATGCACATGCATATTCTGGGTGTTCATCTAAAATTTCAAAAGTAGGTATAGAATAAGAATTAGTTTCATTCGAACTAGAAGAATTAGATCCGGATAAATCCTCAGTACTAGAAGAGCCTGGAGAAGAACTTGATCCAGAAATTGAAGCAGTGATTGTAAATTCTGTATCTGAGTTTTCTTGAATACTAAAAGAGGAACTGCTGGTAAAAGAAATAGCAGAGGATCCAGAGTTTGAAGTAGGTAGAGAAGAAGAACTAGAAGAAGATCCTGATGACATACCTAAATCATAGCCTGAGCCTGAATCATAGCCTGAACTCTGACCAGTAATACTCCCACTGCTCGAAGAACCTGAGATCATTCCATAACCAAAATCTCCAAAATCTCCTAAACCACCCATAAAGCCACCCATATTGTCCATATCCGAATTTGACGAAGACTCATCTTCATCATTTACAGTTATAGAGATGTTTTGAGAGTTACTTATATTTCCTGTACTTGCAGTAACAATAATTTCATAAACATTATCTTGGTCTGAATCTAAAGGGTTTTCATAATCAGGAGAAGATTTAAAAGTAATCTCACCAGAAGATGGGTCTATGTTAAATAAGTCAGCATCTACACCAGATAAAGAAAATCCTAAAGGATCATCAGTACTAATTCCTGAATCACTATCAGATGATGAAGAACCTGATGCTGAGCCTGACGAAGATCCAGTAGAGCCTGTCTCTGCATTAAAAGAAACTACAGCCTCTTGAGAGAACAATTGTCTTAACAAGGATTCACTTGGTGGTACTAAAATTTTCGCTACGTAGTCAAGATACAATTGGTGAGCTAAGGGAAGTTTATTTTCGAGGTCAGTTGACCCAGTAATTTTCCACTCTTCATTTGGTACAGTCATATTTATGACATCAAAGTAATCCCATTCAGACATTATTACCCAGTAAATAAATTCTTGAGCTTCTACTCTCTTTCTGGAATCAATAGGTTCAATTTCTGCATAACTTGAAATATCGTAATGACCCATTTCTACAGCTTGGTCTTTAGCTAGCTCTAATTGGGAAGTAGGACAAACTCCATCACTATGCCAATCCCATGGAGAACAGTCGTCTTCTCCTTCTTTGAAAGCTCTATGAAAGCCCATGGTGGTTACCGTATGAAGAAGGTGTTCCATGACCTCGTTAAATTGTCCTGATGCATTTTCATTCTCTTGCTGCCATATGTAGTCAGCTGCATGATGTTCGTAATCATCAGTTTCATCGGGTTGACTTGGTGTAGGATGACCAGGAGGTTCTCCCCCATAGTTATCAGGACCTCCCTTCCCTACCCTCTGAAAAATATATTGATTTTGTAGAGTATTTATATACTGATCTCTTAAAGATGAATCTATTAGGGGTCCATCACCAAACATAGCTGCATATGCACTCGCAACATTTTCTAAGAAGGTACCTGATACATCATCTAATCCAAATATTCGCAATCCATAAGAATCAATGTATCTATTAAAAGGATCGTATGAACTATCACTAGTTAAATCACCTACCTGGTAAAGACTTGAAGTACTAGAAGAAGATGATGAACTACCAGAAGCACCTTCTGGTTGTATGTCTAAAAAATAAGATAGATCACTCGCTTGAGGGGCCCAATCATCAGGTATATCCGCTTCTGGATCACCTGTACGCATATAAGAATTGAAGTCATCATAGAACTCCTGTTTGCTCATGCCAACATGCTTCTCAAAAGCACCCCAAAACCCCAGCTGATAATAATCTTGAGGGATGTCTACCCAAATAGTCTTATACGAAGTTCGATATGCAAGAAATGCTGCGGCCCATACACTTATTCGTTGCCCACATTCTGACTCTGTTTCGTACCTCTCTTCCAACTCGGTAAAGTTCCAGTTTGGATCGCATACTTCGGTACTTCCTGAGGTAACTTTTCTTCCAGGTGCACCTTGTATTGACCGTCTTATCTCTTTATAAGACTCAGACCTAGTTACACTCGCTATATCTATACCTCTTATTTGACCTAGGGTTGCGTCATCAAATAATGAAATTTTGTCCCAATTAGCTTGAAACCAAGCGTTTTGAAAAGCGATAGCGGCGCCTTCTATCCACCAGGTAGGAGCTTCGACTGTGGTTTCTGGGTTATTTCTATCGTATTGGTAATCAAACCCTCTTTCTAAAGCATGAGCTCTTTGATAACTATGAAAGTATTCGTGGGCCTGATTAAGAGCAATACGTATATATCCTTCAACTTCTGAACCCCCACTACCAAATGGATTTTCTCGGAATTCTAAACTTTGTAAACAGACATTGTATGGGTCTGTTGTAGCGGTTCTACTTCGTCCTGCATTAGCTCCTGCAAGACAACTTTGGGAGTCTATTAACTCTTGGAAAGTTAATCTATTGTTAGCGCTATTGTTATAATTAATTTCTTGAAGTCTATCTATAACAGGTGCAGCATCTGCTTCAGTACCATTTGTATTAAAAACTAAGTAGACAAATCTTGGGTAACTGCCTAAAACAGCATTAAGCTGATCTTGGATCTTAAAGAAGTTTTCTCGGTGAATATCCGGTACATCTAGTCCTGCTACGTATTCTTGTGTGTTACTTGTTGATGGAACATTAAAATTTATACTCAACAATTTATCTTTAGCCTCTTGAGCAGTAAAACTGGTAGCACTTGGATAAAGTTCTCCAGAAATAGAAGATTCTGAACTGGAAGAAGCACTTGAAGAAGACTCGGAACTAGAAGAAGATTCTGAACTGGAAGAAGCACTTGAAGAAGACTCGGAACTAGAAGAAGATTCTG